>CANIZT010000124.1 GCA_947471905.1 Verrucomicrobiaceae bacterium | reverse complement strand
GAGAGCAAGATGTCACCTTCATCGAGCAGTTCAGGCTTGTTGGAGACGAGGTAAGTATTGCGGCTGCCTTCGAGGCGGAACTGACCACCAAACTCCTGCGCTCGCAGTCGCAGATCACGCAGTGAGATTTCGACTTCGCCATGCGCGATAATGCTGTCTTCAATACTGGCTTCAACGACTGTGCCACTACTAAGCACCACGCCATTCAATGTCGCCTTCGTGGTGCGCAACGCTTCGACAGTAACGCCAAGACCAAAACTGAGACGTAAATTGGTGCCACGCGTGCGTTGCGGAGCGATTTCGGCACTGCCGTTCTCCGTGAGTGTGAGGTAAATCTGCGTGCCGGAGAGAGTCTTTTTTGAATTGAAGTAGGTGACTAGGTCATTGTAGTCCAGCGTCACGTCCTCCAACACCACACGCTCGCCAGGATACAACCGCGAGAACTCTCCTGGCGGCTGACGACGGCTGCGCACGAGGATCGAGATGCTGCCGGTGTTTTTCAAAAGCACGAGATTTTGAAAGCGGAACGCCACGACCGAGCAGTCCCCCGAGAGCGAACGTAGCAGCACGTCACAGGCTTTAGTGGAACCAATGCGCAACGTATCGAGCGGCTGACCACCCTTGGTCGAAAAACCTTCCTCCGGTGGCTTATCTCCAGCATTGAGTTGATAGACGATGTCAATGGCCTGGGCAGCAATGCCGAGGTTCGTCATGAAGAGATAGAACTCCACCATCTGACGCTGATTCTGCTGAGCACGTGAGATGAGCAGGTAGAGCTGAACCCCCAGCAGGATTTTCTGCTCCTGCGTGAGTTTTTGGGCTAGTTCCTTGGCACGCTGCGTCAGATCTTGCGGCTGCTGGAGCGCTTCAAAATAGAGACGCCGCATGTCGGCATAGATCGCCTCTGGATAATCATAGCGCAGATAGCCCAAACTGGATTCGACTTCCTCCTCCTCGATGTTGCCGTCCAGTTTGCTGAAAGCAGCGAAGACCTCGATCAACACCGGTAGCATCGTGTTGGCCGTGGCAGCAGCAGCGGCAGAGACTGGCGGCTCACCAGTCCAAAGATGCGACCAACGATCCGGTGACCACCAAGGCAACTCCACCTCACTCTTGGCAACCGATGGAGCGGCCAGGCGTGACGTTGAGGTTGGCTTGGGAATCTGACTCATGCGGGGCATTTCGTGCGCGGCGATTATGGAGTTCCTTTCTATAAACACAACCAGCAGACTTGAATGAATGCATGCCGCGCATAAAAAAGCGGCCCGGTTGCCCAGGCCGCTAGTTGATTCATCGACTCATCTCATTCTCAAACCCCACGAAACGTCGCCGGCCCTTCACGGTCCCGATCACCGCCACGTGGGCCAAAGGGCTACGGACTTGGAGCACGCTCATGATTCATCGGTGAATGAGGACCACGCGGACCCGCCTCACGACCCTGCATCGGCGGCACAAAACCCGGACCGCCTTGCGGTTGCGGGCCGCGATCTCCGCCGCGCTTGGAATGACTCTCAAAATGCTGCGGGCCTTCAGGTTGATGTCGATAATTATCATGACGCGGACCACTGAACAGCTGCGGTTGCTGACCACGCTGCTGATTAAACTGCGGAGCAGGACCCAGTGGACGCTCGAAATTACCGCCGCGGCCTGGGCTGCTGAACTGTTGCGAATCATGACGGCCTTCAAACCGTTGTTCCGGTCCATGCTCCATCATTCCCGGGCCACGATGCTGCATTCCACCATGCTGGGGGCCGTGCTGCGGTGCATGGAATTCCTGCCCACCACGTTGATTGGAGTAGTGTGGCCCAAAACCATTCTGCTGTTGGTCGAAGCGCCCACGATCATGATTTTTCTGCGCGAAACCGCGTTCATTGCCCTGCGGACCTGGCGGTATGCGATCATTGTCCCAGAGGCCTCCATTAGAATGCTCATGGCCGCGATTCGGATCATGCGGCGGATTCACCGGACCGCGATCGCCTTCACGCTGATGCTGTGGTTGGTTGTGCTGATGCGCATCGCTATTGGGCTGTCCCTGCGGACGATGGAAGCCATCGGGGCGATTACCATTGTCACGGCCTCGATTGCTATCCTGGTGCGAATTCGCTGAACCACGTTGCCCATCTTGCCGTGGCTGTTCGCCACGCGGACGGTCGCTTTCGCGTTGGCTATCCATCTCCGGACGCCGCTGCGATTCGCGCGAATTTTCGGCGCGGGGCTGATTATTATCAGGGCGTTCATTGGACTGATCACGCCGAGGTTGATCACGATTTGGGACCACATTTTCCTGCGGGCGTCGCTGCGGGGGAGATGGCACATCTGCTTTTGAACTTTCAGAGGCAGGCTTGTCTGCAGGCTTCGCTTCCTGGGCTTGTAACGGCACGACGCTGAGTCCAACGGCGGCGCACAGCCAGGCGAGTGGATTGGTTCTAGGTTTCATGAGAGTGAGTGCTTTTTGGTTTGGTTGCGGGAGGTGAAACACCTACGGGAGCAGAAGTTTCAGGGTCTCAACGACACCGCGCCGATTCTTTGTGCGCGTTTGCATTGGAAAAAACTCAACGTGTTCGTTGCATCGAACGCATTGCCTTTATTCGCACCCCCGTTATTCTGACGGCCACATGTCCTCTCCAGACCTCGAGCCGCATATCGAACCGGCCACTATCGAAGACCTACCGCAGCTCGTTGAACTGCTCGTCTCACTGTTCAGTGAGGAGGAGGACTTCAAACCGAACCGGGCTAAGCAGGAACACGGCCTGCGTTTGATTCTGGAACAGCCAAACCGCGGCCGCATCTTCGTGCTACGCACGGATCACAAAGTCATCGGCATGGTAAATTTGCTGTTCACCATCAGCACCGCGGAAGGTGGCCTAGTGCTCATCATGGAGGATGTCATTGTCCATCCGCAGCACCGACGTCAGGGTTACGGCGGGCGACTGCTCGAACACGCCATCGAATTCGCACGTGAAAAGCGTTTCCGCCGCATCACGCTACTCACCGACCGCATCAGTGCCGACTCACAGTCTTTCTTCCAACAGCATGGGTTCCAATTCTCCAAGATGATCCCGATGCGCCTTGTGTTTGACGAAAAATAAAACCACTTCCGCATGCACCCGCCCGTCGCCTTTCTCGTCCGGCCTGAAGGCGGGACTGCTAAAATTCCACGCGAGTGGCTTGAGGCTTCTGACTGGGCAGTGCTCTTCACACTCGGCACGTTGTTTTTCCTGCTGGGTGCCTTTGCAATGTGGGCGTGGATCATCTGGCGGCGCAGCACCAAGCCAGAGCCGCATATACAACTGCTGATGGAACTCGAAGACGACGCCAAAAGCGAACAAAGCCGCCGCGCGACACGTGATGAGCCGGAATCCAAGGCACCGTGGGAACAAGCCGCCGACTGGTGGAAAAAAGCGGACGATTGAAGAGCATGAGTGAGGAACGCTCCTATTTCCACGGCTGGCGAGCGCGCACGCACTACCTCACGCGTAATCGTCGCTTCCTCCTACGTACATCTGCCACCATCATCGCCCTCGGCATCATCATCGCCAGCGTGATTGTCATTGGTGACGTGAGCAAAGAAGAAGACCCACCCATTTTCAGCGTCTCCCCTGCCCTGATCCGCCTGCATGAGGAATTTCATCATCTGCATGACGAAACAACGCCGCAGCCACGTCAATTCGCCACCTGGTTGCGCATGCTTCTCGCGCAGATCCCCAAACTGGTCGAAGGCGATGAGGCCGCAGCATTTCAAGGTTTCGTCCAAGACGGTAAACTCGGCGGTTACGACATCGCAAAGCTTCTCCAGCGGAACGCCACCACCGATGCACCAGCCGGATTGTTTCGCGATTTTCTCTCCGCCACGCTCAATGCGGATGATGCTGCACTTCAGCGTCTCGAAACCAACGCCCAGGGTACACCCCCAGCCATGCTCGCCGCTGAGTTTTTTGCCAGCATTCAAAAACGCCGTGGCAACACAAGCGCCGCCATGCAGGCGTTTTATACCGAAGGCCTACACTTTACCGATGCCACCGCAGCACGTGAGGAGGCCGTACGACTCGCCGTAACGCAGCGCGATCTCAAGCTCCTGCGCACCATCGCCTCGCAACCTGGCTGGATCGAGCACTGCCACCCGCTGCTGCAGCATCACGCTGGAGCACTGCTTGGCGATGTCTGGATGCAGTGGCATGGTCTCATCCGTTATCGACTCAATGAAATCCCTTATGGCATGCTCACGCTCGCCTTCTTCGTCGCTGCGCTGTGGTATTTCATTTTGGTGCAGCACAGTGACCACGAACGCTGGCGCTGGGTGCGGCCCATCGTCGCCATCATGGCAGGTGTGTGCAGCGTGTGGCCTACGCTCACCATTTTGGCATTCCAAGAGTTTTCTCAAGGCATGACCGCAGACGCACCCTTCCCGCATGACTTGATTTACTACCTCGTCGGGGTTGGTCTACGTGAGGAAGGCTGCAAGCTAGCCCTGTTTGCATTCTTCCTCCCGTGGCTGTTGTGGCGGCGCACGCCCGGCCTCGCGTTGCTCACAGGCGCTTTTGTTGGACTTGGTTTCTCGTTGGAAGAAAACATCGGCTATTACCAAGACTACGGCGGCACCATCGCGTGGACACGCTTCCTCTCCGCCAACTTCCTCCACATTTCCCTCAGCGGCATCTGCGCACACAGCCTCTACCGCATGCTGCTCACCCGTTTCGCCCGAGCCGATGAATTCATCGCCACCTTCCCCCTCGCCGTCGCTGCGCATGGGGGGTATGATTGGCTCGCAGGCGACAAGCTCGATGACAACGGCTGGCTCTCCATCATCGTCCTCGTCCTCAGCGCCGCTCGTTTTATCGATCTACTTGGGGAAGAAACCCGTCCAGTCCGCCTCACCATTGCCCCGCGTGCCATCTTCACCTTTGGCTCCGCCATCCTGATCGCCGTTTCCTTTATCCTTGGTGCCTGGACAACTAAATCCATGGAAGGTGTTGCCGCCGCCGGTCAAGAATGCCTCTCCATGGTCCCCATTGCACTGCTCTACTGGCGGAAGTTTGAAAATGCTTGATGACTTGGCTGATTCAGCGCCTGCCCATCTGAACTGCGGCGCGAGAATCATTCTTCATGCCGCGTTCATTCTCTCTGAATGCGTCTCTCGATTCTTTTCCTGCTGTCCTCCAGTCTCGCTGCCCGTGCCGCAGTCGATTTCTCTCATCAGATTGTACCGATCCTGCGCGAGCAATGCGCAGAATGTCATGCGGGAGACAAGAAGAAGGGCGGATTCTCATTCAATGATCGCGCCGCGCTGATCGAAGGCGGTGAAGACGGCGTGGTGGTGATCGCGGGCAAGAGCGGCGAGAGCCAGATGATTCATGCAATCCTCTCCAAAGATCCCGACGAGCAGATGCCGCCGAAGGGCAAGCGAGTGCCGACGGAGCAGATAGCGCTGCTAAAGGAGTGGATCGACTCAGGCATCACGTGGGAGGAGGGATTCGCTTTCAAGAAGCCAGCGTATGAGCCACCACTAAAGCCGCGCTCGCCGACATTGCCTGCGGCAGTGGATGGGCGCGCGCATCCGATTGATCGCATTCTGGATGCGCATCTCGCGGCAAAGAAGCAACTGCGCCCTGCTGCCATCGACGACCACACCTTCCTGCGCCGTGCTTCTCTGGATCTCATCGGCCTACTGCCCGCGCCGGAGGAAATCGTGGCTTTTGACAAAGACAGCACCGCCGACAAACGCACACGACTCGTCGATTCCCTGCTCAAACGCGACATCGACTATACGGAGCACTGGCTCACCTTTTGGAACGACCTACTGCGCAACGATTACGGCGGTACCGGCTTCATCACAGGCGGGCGCAAACAGATCAGCAACTGGCTTTATCATGCGCTGATCACAAACCTGCCATTCGATCAGTTTGTGCGCGAACTCATCGCGCCGCCGAATGACGAAAGCCGGGGCTTCATCGACGGCATCAAGTGGCGCGGTGATGTCAGCGCCGGGCAGACGGTGGAGATTCAGTTCGCGCAGAGCGTCTCGCAGTCGTTTCTGGGCATCAACATGAAGTGCGCCTCGTGCCATGACAGCTTCATTGACCGCTGGAAGCTCAGCGAGGCCTATGGACTGGCCGCGATCTATTCGAATCGACCGCTGGAGATTCATCGCTGTGACAAACCCATCGGCCAGCAGGCTGCGGCGGCGTGGTTGTTCCCCGAGATCGGTCAAATCGACGCCAAGGCGAAGCAACCGGAGCGCCTGAAGCAGCTCGCCGCGCTGATGACGCATCCGCAGAACGGCCGCACGCCGCGCACGATGGTGAACCGCCTCTGGCAGCGCCTGATGGGCCGTGGGATCGTCCATCCGGTCGATTCGATGCAGACCGAGCCGTGGAATGCCGATTTGCTCGACTACCTGGCCACCTACCTCGTGGAGAACGGTTACGATTTGAAGAAGACACTGGCCCACATCGCCACCTCGCAGGCGTATCAATCACACGCACAGATCGTGACGAAGGAAACCGACGATCACGGCTACACCTATGCCGGACCGCGTGCCAAACGACTCACGGCGGAGCAGTTCGTCGATTCCATCTGGCAGCTCACGGATGCTGCCCCCGCGAAGATGTATGCCAGCGTGCTGCGCGGGAAAGTCGATTCCGCATTGACGAAAAAGATCATCGTGAAGGGTCAGTGGATCTGGGGCGACAGCGCCAAGCCCGGCAGCACACCGCCATCGGGCGAAAGCATTACCCTGCGTAAGACCTTCAAAATCGACTCCGATCCTGCCAGCGCCAGCGCCGTGGTCACTTGCGACAACGGCTTCACGCTGTTCGTGAACAACAAGAAGATCAGCACCGGCGACGACTGGAGCAAACTCGCCGCCGTGCCGCTGCAAACCGCGCTCAAGAAAGGTGCGAACTCGATCATCGTCATCGCCACCAACGCTGGCAACGGCCCCAACGCCGCCGGATTTTTCTTCGATGCCCGCATTCGCAACACGGCAGGCAAGGAAACCTCGATCATCAGCGAAGCCTCATGGGAATGGAGCGCCCAAGTCCCCGCTGGCAAGGAAGGCCGACTCGGTGCATTCGACGCGAAGGATTGGAAACCTGTCGTTCTCGTCAATGCGCTTCCCGTTTGGCAGAAGGCCATCGACATCCAAGCCCCTGCCCTGCTGGCCCAAGGATCTGCCGCCAGTGGCAAGATGATCCGCGCCTCCTTGCTAAAGGCCGATTTCCTGATGCGCACCCTGGGCCGTCCGAACCGCGATCAAATCGTCTCCACCCGCCCGAGCGACTTGACCACGCTAGAAGCCATCGACCTCGCGAATGGGAGCATTTTGGCAGACAGCATCGCCAAAGGCGCGAAACGACTACTAGGGATGGCGAAAGGCGATTTGATCTCACCACTCTATCGCCATGCGCTCTGTCGCGATCCATCGGCTGGTGAAGTTAGCACGGCTCAGCAAATTCTGGGAACCGCTCCCACTCAGCAATCGCTGGAAGACTTTCTCTGGTCGCTTTGCATGCTCCCGGAGTTTCAAGTGGTGAGGTAGTATTCGCATGGTTCTGCTACCCTCGAAAATTCATCTTGTCGAAGGCACCGCCCACCATGTAGTCTGCACGTAATAAACTTTTCAAAGTCATGAATCCGCAACAACCCGGCCAGCCACAAAATCCGCAGCAGCCCCCGCACCCCGGCGCCACGCAGCCGTTGCCACCGGGTTACGCGCCACCACCGGGTTATCCACCACAGATGCCGGGTTACCCCCAAGGTTACCCGATGCCACAGGGCTATCCGCCGCAGATGCCGGGTTATCCACCGGGCTATCCGATGCCACAGGGTTACCCACCGCAGATGCCACAGGGCTACCCGCAGGGTTATCCGATGCCCCAAGGCTATCCCCCGCAGATGCCAGGCTATCCGCCCGGTTACATGCCCACCATGCCGATGCCGGCAATGATGCCGCCGCCCGCGCCCGCCACCGGTGCTGTTCCTGCCGCCCCCAAGCCAGCCAGCGCTGCCGTACCCGTAGCCATGCCTGCGCCTGCCGCCGTCGCGCCTTCCATGCCGCCACCCTCAGGTGCCGCACCGATGATGCCAGCGCCCAGCGCCCCGATGGCCATCCCCACCGCCGCCCCCACCGATGACGGAACACCTGTCGCGTTAGTTGAGCATCAAGAGGGCGAAGTGTATCACCCGCCTGCACTTACCCACATCGAAGTGGGGCCGCCACCCAACAAGTTCGTGCAGATGTGGCGGAAAGTGGGAGCCAGTTCACTGCTAGTGAGTATTCTCGTCCACGCTGGTCTCGGCGTGCTGGCGCTGTTCATCGTATTCAGCACCGGCGTGATGGACAAGCAGGTGGATTTCCTGCCCGGTGGCGGCACGGCACAGGGAGCCAAAGCCAGTGCGGATTTGCAGCACAAGGTGCAGCAGAAGAAGCGCAGTTCGATCAACAAGACGATGCCGATGAAGAAGCTGGTGAGCACGAGCATGAACTCGGCGATCACTTTGCCTGAAGCACCGCCAGACTCATTAGACATGCCCGATGTGAGCGCGATGATGGGCGGCGGAGCCTTGGGCGCGAGCGGTGGCTTTGGCACCGGTGGAGCAGGTGGTGGCTTTGGCAAAGGAATGGGGATGGGCGGCGCAGCAGGCTTTGTGACGTTGCCACCATCCATGCGTGCACGCTGCTCGACGCAGGAGCGATTGGAAAAGCTACGGCAAAACGGCGGCAGCCCCGAGTGCGAGGCGGCTGTATCTGCCTCACTCGAATGGCTCAAAGGCAAACAGAACGCCGACGGTTCTTGGGGCCGTGGCAACAAGTGTGCGATGACGGGTTTGGCGCTGCTGTGCTACTTGGGCCGCTGCGAGACACCGGAGTCACCGTTCTATGGCGACAACGTGATGAAGGGCATCATGTATTTGATCGAAGCAGGTAAAAAGAACCCGCACGGCATTTTCTCCGACGGTTGGAAGGGCAAGGCCAACGGCGGCACCGGAGGTGCTGGCACCTACGAACACGGAATTGCCACTTACGCGCTCGGAGAGATGTACACCCTCGCCCGCCTCGGCAGCAAAAGCCTCCCCGGCATGCGCGAAGCGTTTGAAAAAGGCGTCAAGGTCATCATCGAAAACCAAACCAAAGTGGGTGCGTGGGCCTACGGCGGCCCGGACCAGATCGTTTATAACAAAGCTGGCGGGGCCGACCTCTCTGTGGTTGGCTGGCAGTTCCAGGCACTCAAAGCGGCCAAGAACACCGGCCTCAAAATTGACGGTCTGCACTCCGCCATCGGCAAGATGACCGACTATCTTGAAACCACGCAGACCAAGGACGGCGGCTTCGGCGGTGCGAATCGTGACGCACATTACAATCAATGGAGCCTCTCCGGCGTGGGTATTCTCGGCCTGCAGACGATGGCGAAAGGCAAGACCACTGCGATCAAGAAGGGCATCAAATTCCTAACCGAGTTTCTCACCGCTGAGCCGTTGGATTGGAACAAGAATTGCAACCTCTACTGCTGGTACTATTACACGCAGACTTTCTTCCAAGCCGGCGGCGAAGACTGGAAGTTCTACAATCAGCAGTTCCTGCCGCAGATACTCAGTGCCCAGCAACCTGACGGCTCCTTCAAGCATGGCCGTCCGAACTGGCCTGCAGGAGACGCTGCAGAAGAAATCTACCGCCAATGTCTCTGCACGTTGCAGCTCGAAGTGTATTACCGCTACCTCAAGGTCGGCGACCGTGAAGAGTCGTCTTTCTTCGACAAATAACGCGATAAGCCATTATTTCGCAGCCCCAACCTGACGCAGCCACTCCTCTAGGTTGTAGTAGTTTGTCACACGACTGACACGTCCGTTTTGCAGTTCAAAGAAGGCCCCTACGGGCAGACGATACCGCTGGCCGTTGGCAGGGGGCAAACCATCATCAGTGGCAAGATATTCCCCCTCAATAAATAACTCCGCCGCGCCACGTGTGCCGTCTTCGTTGGCGAACACCACGAGATCACACACCTGCTCACGATAGCAGCGGTCCATGCGTGCAAGGAATGTTCGAAACGCCTCCTTGCCTAATTCCTTACCGCCTTGGTTGATGTCATGGGCGACATCCTCCGTCAGCAACGCCAGAAATGCGACGCGATCGCCCGCATTGAAGGTGCTGTAATAGTTTTGGATGAGATTGATGGCACACTGCTGCGAAGAGGGCATAGGACGCTCAGCATGAATTCAGCAGCGCAGGCGTCAATGCAGAAAACGTGCAAGCAAATCCACGGTTGCGATGCGAGCACAGGCAGCTAAGCATCGGTGCTTATGTTTTCACCCAGCATGGCGTGGTTCCCCATCCGCGCATCGATCCTTGGCATTTGTTTCACCCTAGCCACCGGCGCCACCGCCTTGCGGGCACAGGCAGCCGTGCTTGTAGTCGATGCCTTCAATAAAAAAGTACATGTCGCCTCTGATGCGCTGACAAAACGGCCCGTCGGTGGTTTGGCAAAGATCGCCACAGCGATGGTCGCTCTCGACTGGGCGGAGGCCTCCCGTGTCGGGGTCGGTGTCCTTGCCACCGTGCCCGCTTATGCCTTCCAAATCTCTGATCCAGGCACTATCGGCCTACAGCCCGGTGACCAAGCCACGCTGCGTGACCTTATCTACGCCACGATGATGAGCAGCGACAACATCGCCGCCATTACGTTGAGTGATTTTGTCGGCAAAGACCACTTGGCACGGCTCGGACGCGCCGGGCATCCAATGGAAGAATTCGTGAAACAAATGAACCAACTCGCCACACGGGAAGGCGCACACGGAACCCGCTTCACCAATCCTCACGGCCTCGAAAACTCGCGCCCGTTGCCTTATTCGACGGCAGCAGACATCGCACGCCTAGCGATCTATGCGGTGTCACGTCCGGCAATGCGATTCTACACGAATCAAACCAGCCGCAGCATCACCATCTACCGCGCCGGACAACAGCTCAGCGTTTCGTTGCAAAATACCAACCAACTTCTTGGTGTGGACCGCATCGACGGCGTCAAAACCGGCAACACCGAGCGTTCGGGTGGTTGCGTCGTCATTTCGGCGGAAAAGCCCGCCAGCGTGCAGGTGCAAGCAGACAACAGTAGCCTTATCTACCACCACCGCATGGTTGTCGTCGTGCTCGGCTCGGCTAATCCTTTCGCCGAGGCTCGCACGCTGCTGCATCAAGGCTGGGCCGCATATGACCGCTGGCTAACCGCCGGTCGTCCTATCACTGACAAAAAGCAGATGCTCGACCACTTCTAATTTTTTTATAGCCACACACATGCGAATCGGAATTTTAAACAGCGGCGGAGATTGTCCCGGTCTCAATGCAGTCATCCACGGCGTCGTCGGCGCGGCACACACCTTGGGCTGGGAAGTGGTTGGTTTCCGTGATGGCTTTGAGGGGCTGCTGCCTCCCGGTGATTACATGATGCTCGATCCCGACAAGACGATTGGCATCATGAAACTCGGCGGCACCATTCTGGG
>CANIZT010000123.1 GCA_947471905.1 Verrucomicrobiaceae bacterium | reverse complement strand
TGGGCATGGTGCTGCATGGCACGGTGGCGCTCAGCGAACGACGTGCCGACTTTGTTTCCGCCGTGACGCATGAACTGCGCACGCCACTGACGACGTTTCGACTTTACTCCGAGATGCTGGCAGACGGCATGGTGACGGATGAGACGCAGCGGAAGACCTATCTCGACACGCTGACCGGTGAGGCGGGTCGCTTGAGCCATCTCGTCGAAAATGTGCTGGCCTATGCGCGTCTCGAACGTGGCAGCGCGAAGGCGAGAGCCGAGAATGTGATGATCGGCGAGTTGCTGGACCGAGTTTTGCCACGATTGAAGCAACGCGCTGATGATTGCAGCATGGAAGTGCGGGTGCATGCCACGGAGGCGGATCGCAAAACGCAATTGCACATCGACGCGGCAGCCGTGGAGCAGATTCTCTTCAATCTCGTTGATAACGCCTGCAAATACGCCGCCCCGCGTGCGGCGGAGCCGGTGATTCATGTGGAGGCGGACACGAGCGGCAAATTTGCCATGCTGCGCGTACGCGATCACGGCGGCGGCATCTCACGCAGCGAACGGCGGCGGATTTTTCATCCATTTCACAAGAGCGCCGATCAGGCAGCGCATTCAGCGCCGGGTGTCGGCCTCGGCCTCGCACTATGCCGCCGTCTTGCGACGGCATTGGGTGGTGCGATCACGCTGGATGCCTCGAACAAAGATGGCGCGTGTTTTGTGCTTAGGCTGCCTAAGTAACCAGCAAGGCGAAATGGCCTTCTGTGAGTTATTCCCCGATCCACACCGGAGTGCCTACTGGCACGAGATCGAACAGATCGATCACATCATGATTGCGCATGCGCACGCAGCCATGACTGCCAGGGCGGCCGATGCCGTTTTCGTCATTCGTGCCGTGGATATAGATGTAGCGTTGAAAGGTGTTCGCATTGCGTGGTTCCAAGCCGTGGAGCCAAAGGATGCGGGTGAGCACGAAATCGGTCTTGGTGTCCATTCCAGGAGTCCAGTGACCGACGGCTTGGCGCGATTTGAAAATCGTGCCGCATTCCGCTCCATCGCCATGTTTCTCCTTTACGACAAAACTGCCCAGCGGCGTTTTGTTACTGCCTTCGGTAAAGCCGATGCCGAATTTGGATGTCGAGCAGGCCCATTCTTTCATCAGCCGCATGCCATCGAACAAACGCAGGCGCTGTGTGCCGATGCTGACTTCGAGGCGCGGGTTGGTGAGAGCTTGCATATCGGGTTTGTGCCTCTACCATGCGCGCCCCAAAACTCAAAGCAACTCACACCACCATGAGCACTCCCAAGAACGTCGCCATCGTCGGAGCCACCGGCGCAGTCGGCGTGGAAATGATCCGCTGTCTCGAAGAACGCGCCTTTCCAGTCGCCAGCCTGACTCTCCTCGCCTCCGCACGCAGCGCCGGTAAGAAGATGAAGTTCAAGGGGCAGGACATCACGATTCAGGAGCTCACTCCGGATTCCTTCAAGGGCATCGACATCGCGCTCTTCAGCGCCGGCGGCGGCATCTCGCGTGATTTTGCGCCGCATGCCGTGAAGGCGGGTGCTGTGGTCGTGGACAACTCCTCCTATTTCCGTCAGGACCCGAACGTCCCGCTCGTCGTGCCGGAAATCAACGCCGCCGATGTAAAGTCGCATAAGGGCATCCTCGCAAACCCGAACTGCACCACCGCCATCTCTCTGATGGCCCTTTATCCGCTGCATCAGGCCTTCGGCGTTAAGCGCATCTTTGCCTCCAGCTATCAGGCCGTCTCCGGCACCGGTGCGCAGGCCATTGAAGAACTGGCGAACCAGTCCCGAGAGTGGGCCAGTCAAAACCGTGCCTGGGACGCGGCGAAACTCGACAGCAAGCCGCACGTCTATCCGCATCAGATCGCCTTCAACGCGATCCCGCAGGTGGATAGCTTCCTCGACACCGGTTACACGAAGGAAGAGATGAAGATGGAGAACGAAGGCCGCAAGATCATGCATCACGACAAGTTCCGCGCTTCCGTGACCTGTGTGCGCATCCCGGTCTTCCGCGCGCACAGCATCGCCATCAGCGCCGAGTTTGAAAAGCCGGTCACCGTCGCCGCTGCACGCGAAGTGCTCAGCAAAGCTCCCGGCCTCGACATCCTCGACGATCCCGCGAACAAGGTCTATCCGCTCGCCCTCGATATCGCCGGCCGTGACAACTGCGCCGTCGGACGCCTCCGCATGGATTGCGCGTTGGACAACGGCCTCGCCTTCTGGGTCGTCGGCGATCAGCTCCTGAAAGGAGCCGCGCTGAATGCGGTGCAGATTGCGGAATGCCTGCTGTGACCGGGCCTTGAGCGGAACTTTGTCTGATCACTGATCCTCGGTGATCAGGGTGAGGCCGGTGATCTCAATGATGGGCTGAAGCTCAGGTTTGGTGGCATATTGACGCAGGCTGTTAACCATTCCGCACTTCAATACCAGCGGGGAAGACAGTTTTCCCGCCTCAACGCGTTCCAACGGCACCACCACCGTCCACTCACGGTTCTCCTCGGTTTTGAGAGCGTCATTGCTGGTTCCTTTGAACGGCAGATAAACACCGAGCCGGTCCTGCCTCCCATCCTGAGACCGCAAAGACGCAAACAGGCCCGCGCTGGAGATGGTGGGATTCGGAGCGTTCCATGACCTGACCACCATTTCCAAGGCCACCGCCTTGCGTTTGATCCGCCGCACATCGAGTTCGAGTTCAGGTGCCACTTCCACCACCGGGCGCGCGTTGTAAGCAGCCATGTCCAAGGCAAACTGATACTCGGTGCCCAGCTTGTTGCCGGGGCTGAAGCTTTTGGTGCCTTTGCCATAGGGGTGCTGCGGCTGCTTCCACTCTGCCTTCAGTGGCTCACGTTTCAGCCGCGTTTCAGCGTAGTTCACATCCAGCTTTTTCTCAGCCACTGTCAGGGCGCGTGGTTTAGAGATTTCCATGCCACTGATGGTCACGACCTGTCCTGCAACGATCGCCACTGAAGTTCCCGTGACGGGATGATAAACGATAACCGCTCCCTCATGCACACCCACCAGATCACCCTGCGCGGTTGTTTCCGAGAAAAACTCTGTGCCTTTGACCGCGAGTAGCGCGGAGGGTGTTTTGAGCCGGAAGGTGGCCGGGCCGCGTTGTTTGACCTGCTCAGGGTCGATGTTCAGGAAGAGCCGTCCTTTCATCAATTCGAGATTGTGGCCGAGGGCTTCTGCTTCCGATTGCTTCTGAGGCGGCAGTTTGGGGTCGGGCTTCGCGGGCAACCGCACCTCCGTGTCCGCATCCATCTTCGCGACGCCCGCGGTCGGGATCACGATGAGCGCCGAGGACGCGGCTCCGGTGCCAGCGCTAGAAAGGCCGCCAGCTACTACCACGCCCGTGTGCTCCTTGGCCTCACCCAGATCAGCATTGATGACGCTATCCTTGCCCGCCGCCGTGTCGGCCTTGACGGTTCCCTTGGGAGACAAAAGGAGCATTTGGTCAGTGGGAACCACGCCGCGGGAATACCACGGAGGGCTTTTTACCTGGGCACTGGCGTTTTCCGCGCCTAAAACCAGCCACATGATCAGCAAGCCTGCGCTCAGAAAGAATCGCTTCATGCATTAGAGAGTGCCGTGGCATATGCGGACGTCAAGAACCTGCCATCTGACATACAAATGCAGGAATTGTCTGGAGAGGCCTCACGGCGGCAGGATCAGAAACCGGAACTCGGACAGCTCAGCTTTGTACACCTGAGTGTTGCCTCGCGAAGGTGCGTCAGGCAGATCGAAGTCAACGTTCAGCCGTAAATCAGCGGTGGTGCGCCACTGCGTGACGGCGGGGACGGGGACGAGCACCCAAGCGGGAGATACATCCGTCAGCGCGGCTGAGGCGGCATTGCGCGCATCATTGCGCATGAATTTCATGCGCTCACCGCTGCCGCCCCAGGCCAGGGTGATGGAGGTCATGCCCTGGCTGCTTACCTTGAGCAGCAAGGCAAGTGGGGGTGACTGGTCGAGAGGCTTGGCTTTGCCCTGGAGGGAAAGATTGCCCACACCATGGAACAACTGGGTCTGCAACGACGGCTTGCTGAAACGATAGCGGATGACGCCGACGGCTGCCTGATCCGGCAGCGTGCTGGTGCCGAAGGAGCTCGAATGCGTGGTATCGTAAGCTTTGAAGACACTCCAACTGAGGAGAGCACCTTTCACCGCAGGCGGTTTCTGACCGGGGGCAAGAGCGTCCACCGGCATCTGGGTCAGCAGCGGAGGATATTCGGGCTGATAAGCTTTCTCATCATCTGTGAAGGGCTTGGCGGCCGCTATCTGGCTATCTTTGACGATGGCGGTCTCGTTGGGATGCAGATGATTTGCCATCGGGTGTGGTGACGACCACCTCGCCCTCATGCACACCAATGATGTCCGCGCCGTCCTGAGTAATGGCGAAGAACTTCGTACCTTTCACGGCGAGTAATGCGGCGGGCGTTTTCAGGCGAAACTCGCCTGATGCACGTTTTTTGAGATCATCGGCGCGGATGTTCATGAACAACCGGCCTTTGAGCATCTCCAGGCTGTGGCTTTTCTCCGTGGCAGCGGGAACACGAACCTCGGAGTCTGCCTGCATGCGTGCTGTGCCGGTGCCACCAAGTATTAGGGATGTCGCACCATCGGCACCGGTGCTGATTTTTCCGCCTGTCTGGGCCATGAAAGCTGCCGTCGTTGCATTGGTGGAGCCGGTCGTGTTGGCCGAGGCGCTGGCAGAGATCGGCTTCTCTTTGCCGTCCACTGTCGTCACCATGCCGGTGCTGGCAAAGGGGATCACCTGAGAAATTGATGCCGTTACGTCCTGCGCTTGAACGCGCCCGACATTCCATGCCAGCAGCGGAATGAGCAGAAATGGAATGATTCTTTGGATTCTCATGAGGCTGCAACGTGCGAGCACAGGTTACCTTGAGCGTGAGACCAGCACGATGTCGCTGAGCGAAACGATGGCGGTGTCCTTGCGTGGCTTGCCCGCTGTATCCAGTGGACCATCGGGGTGGACCGACAGATGCATGTTGTAGCTGCTGTTCTCACCGCTTTTGTTCACCGTGAAGGGCATGATGCAGGAAGTCTCCCACTCTGCTCCCTGCGCCAGACCAGCCGGGGCAGCAAAGCTCACACTTCCAGCAGGAGGCGTGGTCGAGCGATATGACAGGCCAAGACCGACTCTGCACCAGCCCTTGGACACGTTTTTGAAACGCAGCCGCACCTGCATGCCGATCAGCGGGCCAATCATCGGCAGTCCTGCATTCTTGGCACGCCAGACCTCGCCTTTGAAATGCACTGGGTGAGTGGATGACACATGATAGCTTTCAAATGCGGTGGCCACCTGGTCCTTCAAGTGGCCCCTTTCGGCATCACGGTAATCGTATTCGACCTTCACTACCACGGTGCCATCTGCCAGCATGGCATCGTAGCGGTTGCCAAACCGCACATGCTCCAGGTCAGTCAGCAGGAAGCCCAGAGTGCCACGATTAGTGGATGCACGCAGCTCCACCCGCCCCTGCCAGAAGATTTTTTCTTCACGGCGTGAGTTTTCGACCTCTTCGGCGCATGACACCAACAAGGGAGTGTTCACGGTTTTGATGTCCTCGTAGGCACCGGCACCGGTTTTCTCCTTGGCGTTCAGTGGACGCGGCGTGCTGATGATGCCTGCGCTGACGGTCACTGCCTGATCCGGGAGGAGCGTGGCGGTGCTCTGGCTGTCCGGCTCCAGCACCATGACACTGCCTTCGTGCAGGCCGACGGTGTCGCCTTTTTTGTCGCAATCGACGAAGAAGCGCGTGCCTTTGACGGCGAGCAATGCAGCGGGTGTTTTGAGGCGGAACTCTCCCGCTTTGCGCTTTTGCAGATCCTCGGCGTTGATTTGCAGGAAGAGTTTTCCCTTCAACAATTCAAGGCTGTGCGGTGCGGCAGGATCAGCAGGAATCTGAATCTCGGTGTTGCGGTCCATCTGCACGGTGCCGATGCCGCCGAGCGTGACCGAGGCTGATCCATTCGCGCCGGTGGTGATTTTGCCGCCGGGGGTGATGGCGGTGGGCGCGACAGGCTGGGTGGTTTGCCCGGTGCTGACGGCTGGCGCGGCTTCGACTAGGTCCACCTTGCCTTTGGTGGCAAAGGGCAGCGCCTGGGAGACTTTCGCCACGTCTTGGGCCGGGAGCCAAGACGTGAGAGCGATGGCTGCCAGCCACGGGATGAAGGGAAGGCTCGCGGTTTTCATGGGATCATCACTTGTTCCAGTGCAGCTTCAGCAGCTTTGAGACATCGCTGCTTTGCGCAGCGGGCGGCACATGCTGGTAGCAGAAGGAGATGAGCAGAATGTCGAGCGGGGAGAGTTTGAGATCGAAGGCGTTGTTGCCGCCGAAGGTGGAATCGGGGAACTGCGGACTGTTCTTCATGAAACCGAAACCGGCGAGCATGTCATGAAACAGCACATGCTGCCGGAACTCCTCGGTTTGGTCCGGGCTTTCTTTGAGGAACACCAGCGCCTCCTTCAGGCTCTGATCCTTGTTCTGCCAGAACATGCAGCCGTCCTTGCCGGCCATCTTGAGCTGCCGTCGCTTGACGATCTCCAGCGCGGTGAAATCACGCGAGGTGCCGACGAAGACATGCAGAACGCCGTCTCCCGGCGTGTTCAGGCCGGTGGCTTGCGTGATGCTGGCGAAGCTGCTTTCCACAAAAGCTTTCAGGGCAGGTGAGCTGATGGTGACTTCCAGCTGTGGCAATGTCATCCAGCGGGTTGTTTTGGCCTGACGGCCGGCCAGCACGATGTCACGCACAAATTTGTCCACCTGCTGGGTGGGGGTCTGGTAGTCGAGGTTTGGTGCCAGGGCAGGAGATGACTGTGCGTCACGCGCACGGCGATCTGCAGCAGCCTGCCGGTCATCGATGTTCTGCGCCGGCACACGGGCTGCCAGACTGATGATTGCGAGAGTGATGATGGTGGCTTTCATGCGAGTGGGATGATGGAAGGGACAGGGTGGCGGCAAGATCACTTGGGCGTGGTGAGGAGAACAAAGTCGGCAAGCTCCAAGCTCATGACATTGGTGGCTTGCGCGCTTTGTTTGAAGCTGCCGGTCAATGAAAGATAAGAATATGGAAACTTATCGGCCATACTTTTGTGACGCATCATAACCATTTCCACCCACTTGCCTTCACTGGCCGACCCCGGCCAGGCCTTGACGCTACTCGTGAAACGTGTTCCTGCAATTACCACAAATGAAGCCGATGACACGTTCTTGCTGCGCGCACGAAACATGATCGCCACTGCTTTGCCTTCCATGCTTTACGGCATCGGTCGAGGGTTGATCTGGTTCAGGCTGCTATGGGCTGAGTCGCTGTAGTTTGTCCTGCTCTGGCCGCCAAAATCGAAAAAGCATTGATACTCTGCACCTGGTTGCTTGGCTGCCCAGTTGTAACTTACCACGCCATCGGCGGACAGTCGTGGTGAGACAGGGATGCTGTTCCTGCCGGATTTTAACACCCGCCAGTCGAGGTAAGGTCCGATCTTGGGATCCAGGCTGGTGCCATAGTGGACACGATCCACGCTTTCCTCACCCGCGAGGGTCAACTGACCATTTTGAAACAGCAGAATCTGCAGTTTCTTCGTGTTCGGCACCGGACTCTTGATGGCGATGGGAATGGGCGTGCGCACCAGATCGGCGGCGGCGTATTCGGGAGCGTAGCCTTTCTCCTCATCGGTCATCGCGCGCATTTCGCTAAGAATGCCGGGGCTGGCGCTCACGGCATTGCCGGCTTCCAGCGTGACGCTTTTGCCGCTGGTGGGTTCAGTCACCGTCACGCTGCCCTCATGCACGCCGATGGTGTCGGTGCCGTCGGTGCTCACCGTGAAGAACTTTGTGCCCTTCACCGCCAGCAATGCGGCGGGTGTTTTCAGCCGGAACTCGTCGTTGCCGCGTTTTCTGAGTTCTTCGCCACGGATGTTCAATAGAATTTTGCCCTTCAGCAGTTCCAAGCTGTGATTTTTCTCCGTCGCTTCGGGAACCTGCACAGCGGAATCTGCCCCCATGCGTGCGGTGCCGGTGGTGCCGAGCAACAAGGATGATGCGCCATCGGCTCCGGTAATGATCTTGCCGCCCTCACTCGTCAGAGTGGCGTTGCCTGTTGAGGCGATGGAGGTCTTCGTCAGGCTAGTAGAGCTTGGGGCGCTGATATTAGCCACACCTTTCGCAAGAGATGAAACGGCACCGCTGTTGGCAAAGGGCAGCACCTGTGACACCTGAACGATCGTCTGCGCCTGGGCCTGGCTGAACGCCAGCGACAGCACGACCATCAACCATGGTAAGCAAAAGTTCGCAGGCTTCATAGGTGCATCGTGGACTGAACCATGGGTCGGTCAAGCAATTACCACCTCCCACGCCACCTGCGGTTCGGGGATGCCCTTGAGCGTGAGATCAGGATGCGGCGCGGTTCGCACAAGTTCAGCCACCAGCGAGTGTGTGCGTGCCGAGATCAGGATCTTGCCGCCCTCGGCTTGGGACTCGATGCGGGCGGCCAGATTTACACCACGACCGATCACGGTGTAGTCCAGGAAGGCGCTGGAACCGAAGCTGCCGACGGTGACGTAGGCGGTGTGGATGCCGATGCCGATGTGCAGCGGGTCGTAACCGCGTTTGGACCAGTTCTCATTCAAGCGGGTCATCTCACGCTGCATGTCGAGCGCCATGCGCACGGCATGCAGGGCGTGTTTGTCATCCGCCGCAGGTGCGCCGAAGAAGACCATGATGCAGTCGCCGATGAACTTGTCGAGCGTGCCGCCATGGCGCTCGATGAACGGTGTCATGGCGGCAAAGTATTCGTTCAACCGTGTGGCGACCTCGTCCGGTTCGGCGCGTTCGGTCCAGGCGGTGAAGCCGCGGATGTCGGAGAAGAAGATGGTGAGTTCACGGCGCTCGGTGGCAGCGGGGGCGGATTGTTCCGTGTCCACCAAGCGCTCAAGCACGGGACGGGCGATGTAGCGGCCCAGCACACTGACCACGCGCGAGCGATCCTGCTTCATAGCCGCCGCTTCCAAGCCCAGCATAGCGAGCGTGGCCAGTCCGAACGTGCCGAAGACCGGCACGACTGGCAGGATGACGTTCGCATTCGCCGCCAGGACCGTGGCAACGCCCCAGGCGGCGGTCATCAGCAGGAACACCACGATGCCTAGCCAGGTCCGCGCCGAACCCATGCCCAAGCCAAGCAACACTCCTGCGAGTACGATCTGCAGCGCCTGCTGCCACCTTGGCAAAAAGCGCAGATGGCTGCCGGTGAGGATGTTGCTGACCACCGTGGCCTGCACGGCCACGCCCGGCACGCGGCCGATGGAGGTGGTGGCCATATCCGTGTTCCCGGTGCTGGCGATGCCAACGAGAGCGATGCGGCTTTTTAATGCTGCCGCAACCTGCTGGCGGTAGTCCGCATCCCCGGACTCCACGGCCTGATAGAGATCAAAATAATCGAAGGCGGGGGTGAACACATCCAGATCGCCTAGAAAATTGATGCGGTACTGCCCCTGCTCATCAATCGGGATGCGCAGGGTGCCATGCGGGGTGTTGACCAGCGTGACTTCTTTGCCCGGCACAACGCTGATCGCCCCCTGCTCCAGACCGAGAGCAGCGATGATCGTCTGCAGAGCCAGGCTGGGATAGAGCTTGCCCTGATGGGCAAAGAACAGTGGCACCCGACGGATCACGCCATCGGCATCTGGCACGACATTCACTGCACCGTAGCCAGCCGACAGCTTCGCGAACGGGGGAACGGGTGTGTGACCCCGTACAAAGGTCAGGGCATTCACATCAAGACCGTATTGGCCAGCAGCTTCTTTCGCGATGAAATGCGCCTGTTCCTCCTCAGGCGCCGGTTTACCTGGCTGGGCTTGTTCATAATGATAGGCCAGCGTCACATCCGGCTGCTTCTCAATAGCAGCCTTCAGCTCAGTATCCTGCCCGACATCAGCCGAGGGTTCGGTGAACACCACATCAAAGGTGGTGTACTTCACTCCTGTGGCGCGGAGAATCTCCAGCATCTTGCCATGGATGCCCCGTTGAATTGGCCAGCGCCCAAAGGCCTCGACATCCCGGTCTCCAATGCCCACCAGCCGCACTTCATCCGAAACAGGCTGCGGCTTCCGCAACCGCAGGCGATAATCGACCGTCAAATCCTCCACCGAATCCAGCGCGCCGCTCCAGGTTAGCGCGGCGAACACCAGGCCGATGAAACCGCCAAGGATGGCGCGTGTCTTGAGGAAGAGCAGTCCTTTCATGCGTAGTGGCATTACGATAGGCGTGGCTAATGCAAAGCCGCAAGCTGGCAAATCAACGTGACCGCCCTTTGTGCATCACAGCCCCAATAGCTGCCGCATTCTCTCTTTCGGAATGCCGCCTACTTCGCGTCCCGTCTCACGGCCGGATTTGAAGGCAATGAAGGTGGGAATGCTGCGCACGCCGTGTTCGCGGGAGAGCTTGGGGTCTTCATCCACATTGATGCGGATCACGAGCGCCTTGCCTTTCAATTCGTTTGCAAGTTCTTCGACCATCGGCCCCACGACTTTGCACGGTCCGCACCAGTCGGCATAGAATTCGACAAGCACGGGCACCTTGGCCGTGCGCACGGCGCTGATGGATGTGGCGCTGCCGGTGCCACCACCGGAAACCGGACGCAGCATATCGAAGGCAATCCAGCCCATGGCCAGCATGAAGGCTCCTGCAATCCAGAGGCCGATGTTTCCTTTATTCATAAGGTACCATCTTGCCACGGTTTCGTTCTCGCAAGCAGGATCATGCTTTGAAGCCGATCTTCGAGACGCCTTTGGTGAGCTTGAAACACACAAGTGTGGCGTTTTTCTCGCGACACCATGTTCCCGGCTTTAATTTGAGGCGTGAATCCACTTCAGTGAGCCCCTCAGGTGACCCTTGGAGCTCTGGCAGGGAAAGCGTGAACTCCTCACACGCGAACGGTGCTTTGAGTGTCACCAGACTCTTCGCAGCATCGAATTCGATCTTGGTTAGCTCCTTCGCGGCCCAGTAGCGGGAGATTTCGCTGAGCTTCATCCAGTGCAGGTGATCGAACGTGGCGTGCAGGCGTTTCACCACCTCACGGAAGATTTCAAAGCCGATTTCGAGACCGTTCCAGTAAATGCCGGTCCAGTGGCAGACGATGATCGCGGGTTCGCCGCGCTGGATGACTTCGACCATGCGGCCTGATTTGCCGTCGGCGGTGATGAAGGCATCCGCGCCGGTCGGCGTGATGCAATTCCAGCCGCCGGTCCAGTCACCCGTGCAGCCAATGATGTGAACGACGCAGCGCGGATCATCGGAATCGAGTCCGCTGGCGTTTTGTACGATGGGGGCCACGCTTTGTTTGCCCTTGTCAAAAAGATCGCGGAAGTAGTGCGGGATCTCGGCATTGAAAACGCTACGACATGATTCAAACGAGGCCTGCGCGAGTTGCGGCCGCGCTTTGCTGCCGAAACCACCGGGCGTGGTGACGCCTTCACATGGCAGGCCGATGT
>CANIZT010000122.1 GCA_947471905.1 Verrucomicrobiaceae bacterium | reverse complement strand
GGCAATCTTACCGACAACCTGCCCACCTTCATCGTGCTGCCCGATGCGCGCGGCCTGCCCTACAACGGACGCGGTTGCTTCACCTCCGGCTTCCTGCCTGCCGTGCATCAGGGGACGGTCATCAAAGCAGGCGCGTCGCAACCCATCCCCGACCTCTTTGCCAGCGACAAGTTCGCCTTCGCCACGCGCCAGGCCGATGGCGACGGCCTCGCCTTGCTGAACCAGATGAATCATGCGCACGCCGCGCAGCATCCCGGCGATTCGCGACTCGATGCCCGCGTTGCCGGCTATCAACTCGCCGCGAAACTTCAGCTCAGTGCGCCGGAAGCCTTCGACGTGATGCGCGAGTCCGAGTCCGCACGCCAGGCCTACTGCCTCGACAGCACCGACAAAGCCACTGCCGACTTCGGCAAACGCTGCCTCCTCGCCACGCGCCTCGTCGAGCGCGGCGTGCGTTTTGTCCAAGTCTGGAGCGGCCCCGAGGGCGCAACGAACAACTGGGACAACCACGGCAACATCCCCACGCAACTCCCACCGATGGCCGCCAGCATCGACAAACCCATCGCCGCACTTCTGCGCGATCTCCGCCAGCGCGGACTTGCCGAGGACACGCTCGTCGTCTGGACCACCGAGTTCGGCCGCACTCCCTTCTCCCAAGGTTCGCTCGGTCGCGACCACAACTGCGGCAGCTTCGTGAGCTGGCTCTGGGGCGCAGGCATCAAGCCCGGTATCGCCCACGGCCAAAGCGACGACTGGTGCTACCAGGCGATGCGCGACATCACCACCGGCTACGACCTGCACGCCACCATCCTGCACCTCCTCGGCATCGATCACCAAAAACTCACCCTGCGCACCAACGGCGTCGATCGCCGACTAACGGACGTGCATGGGAACGTCATCAGTGAAGTGCTGGCATGATTGGATCGTGTGCGCGCGTTCATGTCGCCATGAAACACTTCTTTGCTCTCGTTGGTCTACTTGCTGTTCGTTGTTTGGCGGATGATCCCGTCGCGGCGTGGACAAAGGATGTGAGCATCAAGCCCGTGTCGGTGGCGGAAGGACGGCATTCGATTCACAGTTACTATGTGGCGAATCCTGAGAGCCCGGATGGCAAGCGTGTGTTGTTTTTCACTTCAGCGGACCCTGTGGGCTATGTGGGCGAGGTGCGCATGATCGAGCGAGCCACGGGAAAGGAGACGGTGTTGGCAGAGAACGTGCATACTGAGGACGCGCATCGTGTGGCATGCCAGCAATGGCTCTCTGGCGGCAAACGGGTGGCATACCATGAAGTGATCGATAAGAAATGGCGCGTCGTGGTGGTCGATGTGGAGACGCTGGAGAAGAAAGTCGTCGCCGAGGATCATCAGGTTGGCTTTGGGAGGCCTGAGGCCGATTTATTGCCAATGTATGGCTGCCATTGGAATCCGGGGCCGTTTCGCGATCTCGAAGTGTGGGATGCGAAAACGGGCCAAACGACCACGAGGGCCAAAATCAGCGAGGTGGAGGCTAAATATGGCGAATGGCTGGCGAAGGAGTTCGCGGGGAAGCCATGCTCGATTTTCTTTCCGGTGATCAGTCCGGATTTGAAGCGTGTGTTCTTTAAGATCGCCGCAGGCAATGGCGGTGATGACTACATGGCCAAAAGTGCCAGCCATCGGCAGGGCATCGTCTGCTACGATTTTGAACAAGCCGCCTGCATCTGGCAACGCGGTCAGTGGGGCCATCCAGGCTGGACACCGGACTCACATCACATCTTTGAAGTCGGCAACATCACCATGGATACCGACAAGCCCGTATTCACTTACACCAAACTCAAAGACATCCCGAATCTGCGTGGCTCACACCCGTCCGTCAGCCCCGATGGCAAGCTGATGGTGACCGATGGCCTGACTGAACCCGTCGGCGGCAAGCCGAATGAGTGGGGCATCATGGTGGCTGACATGAACGGCGGTAAGTGGGCGCTGCTGCACAGCTTCGAGCAAAATCGCGGTGCACGCTCTTGGCGGCGCAATGATCCGCATCCCGCCTTCAGTGCGGATGGCAAACGCATCTACTACAACACCAGCGACGGCCAGTTCACGCGGCTGATGGTGGCGGAGAGGGATTGAGCACAGCACACAATTGTCTAACTTGCGCGCCCGATGACGTCATTGTTTGCATCGTGAGTTGCAGCAGACCGATTGGCATGGGAAACAACCTTGTGAGCACATTCGCATCTTCACAGCGCCCGTTTTCCTTGGCTTCACTGGCGGCGTTCGCGCCGGATGACCCAGCCGAGCACGCTTGGATGGAGTTTTTAGAGGCTGTTGCGCTGGCACCGGGGGAGGTGCTATTTCGAGAGAGCGATGCAGCGGATGCGATGTTTCTGATCGAGTCGGGCGTACTGGCCGTGGTGCTGGAGGTGGAGGGCGCAGGACGTGCGGAATTGCGGCGGTTGGGGGCAGGGCAGTTCTTGGGTGAGATGGCTCTATACAGATTCGAACTTCGCACGGCGACGGTGGAGGCTGTTGGAGAGGTGAAACTCTGGCGACTGACAGCGGAGAAACTGCGTGAGGTGGAGGAACGCTATCCGCAACTGGCGATCGCGCTGCACCGGCATGTGGCATCTCTGTTGGCGGAGCGTGTGTCATTCAGCAATATGGAATTGAAGGAACCTCTGTCGCGTCTTGCGCATGCGCTGCGTGGATTGGCGTCGAGTGATTTCTCCGTCACAGGATGGGATCGTTCCGGTGTGGCGCAGGAGGCGCGGCGTGGCGATGAAGTAGGCGCAGTCGCGCAGGCCATGGAGTTTTTGGTAAGCCGTCTGCAGGAGCACATTGTGGCACTTCAGCAGCAAACTGCCGCGCGCGAGGCGATCGAAAGCGAGCTGCGAATTGCCGGTGAAATTCAATCGAGTCTGCTGCCGCCACCTCTCAGTGCCTCAGAACGGCAGCGTGTGGATTTTTCAGCGTTCATCAAACCGGCACGTGAGGCGGGCGGTGATCTCTACGATGGTTTTTTTCTGCCAGACGGCCGGTTTTTCACCCTGGTGGGCGATGTGTCGGGCAAGGGAGTCTCTGCAGCGGTTTTCATGGCTCTGGCGGCGATGGCAGTGCGCACTCTCGCGCCCAAGTTGAGCGATCCTGGAGAGTTGCTGGCGCAGGTGAATCTCCTGCTTTGTGCGCGCAATGAGACCATGCAGTTCGTGACGGCTTGTGCGGTCTTCTTTGATCCGGCAAATGGTGAGCTCACATGGGCCAACGCGGGGCATCCGGTTGCGGCGGTGATTTCGGCAGCGGGCAGTCTTACATGGCTCGAAGGGCCGCGTGCGGCACCGCTGGGAGTGTTTGAAGAGACGCAGTTTGTCACGCAGCGGCAGATGCTCGCTCTACATGAGACGCTGCTCGTCTATTCAGATGGCGTGTCTGAGGCGATGGATGCGCAATCCAATTTATTTGGTAGCGAGCGGATTCATCAATGTCTGGCAGGTGGAATGATCGCTGACAGTGCGCAAACGGTTGATCGTGTCGTCGCGGCTGTGCTTCTGCATCAGGCAGAAGCTCCACAGGCAGACGATATCACGCTGGTGGCGCTACGCCGAATGCTGTGAGCAAACCAGAGATGTGGAAGACATCATGGACGGCGGGTGTGAGTGAGCTGAACTGCGCAACTCCGCCGGAGGCTTTGAGCTTCTTCGCGGCGATGATGAAAACGCGCAAGCCGGCGCTGCTGACGTAATCAAGCGCGGAGAGATCGAAGACGAGCGTGCGAATGCCGGAAGCGAGCAAGGCAGCAACCTGTTGCTCGAGTTCGGGGCTGGATAAACCATCAAGACGGCCTGCGAGTGCGAGAGTGACGGCGGATTCGAGCTTGGTGGCAGCGATGCGAGCGGTGGAGGCGCTGCCGCGATTGAGCTGGCGCTCCATCGTGAAGATATTGCGGCCATCGCGATGCTCGTAGAGGCAGACATCCATGACTTGGCGCACCAAATGGATGCCAAGGCCACCCACCGGCCGTTCTTCCAGCGGCAAGGCCGTGTTCACATCGGCTCGCGCGAGCGGATTGAAGGCGGGCGCGTCATCCGTGACGACAGCGCGCACGCGATCATCGGCTGGCAGGTCAATCGTGAGTGTGAAGGTATGCTGTGGGCCGTCGGGATAGCCGTAGGTGATCACATTTGTGACGATTTCCTCGATGGCGAGGTGCAAAGCGGACGCGTCGGCCTCGGAGGCGTGAGTTTGATCGCAAATCGCATCCACAAGGGCCTTCACCCGCGACAGCTCGGCGAGATCGCTGCGCAGGGTGAGGGTTTGGGCGTTCGTGCTCACGGTGGATCAGATGTAGAGCTCGTGGAGCATCGCGGCGGCGCTTTCGTCGAGCAGTTCACGGCGGCGCACTTCCTCGAAGCGGTCCATCAAATCTTCGGGGCGCAGGCGCTTCTTCTCCGCGCCGCGGATGTCGTGCAGCACGCGGCCGCGGTTCATCATGATGATGCGGTCGCCGAGGCTGACGGCCTGCTGCATGGAGTGCGTGACCATGAGCGTGGTCAGTTTGTCGCGCTGGATGACCTCGTCGCTGAGCTGGATGACCTGGTCGGCGCTCTTTGGATCGAGTGCGGCAGTGTGCTCGTCGAGCAGCAGCAGCTCGGGCTTCAACCAGGTGGCCATGAGTAGCGTGAGCGCTTGGCGCTGGCCGCCAGAGAGCGAGCCGATGGCGTTGTCGAGCCGGTCTTCGAGTCCCATCTTTAAGGAAGCGATGCGATCACGCAGCGGCTTCATCAAGTTGGGAGCCAAGGCCCAGCCAAGGCCGCGTGCGTGGCCGCGTTTGCTCGCGAGCGCGAAGTTTTCGGCGATGGACATCGTCGGCGCGGTGCCGCTGAAGGGATTTTGGAACACGCGGCCAATGAGCTTCGCGCGCTTGTGCTCCGGCCACTTCGTCACGTCATGACCGGCGATGGTGAGCGTGCCTTCATCGACGTAGAACGAGCCGGCGACGGCATTGAGCAGCGTGGATTTGCCGGAGCCGTTCATGCCGAGCACGATGACGAACGATCCGGGCTCGATCGTGAGATCGACGCCTTGCAGCGCACGGACTTCGTTGACCGTGCCGGGATTGAAGGTTTTGCGGATGCCGCGAATCGTGAGCATGGCGGATCAGGTGGCGGATGGAGCGCGGCGCTTGAGTTTCTCGATGAAGCCCGGCAGCACGAGCGCGGCGAAGACGAAGAGCGCGGTGATGAGCTTGAGGTCGTTCGGATTCAAACCCCAGCGCAGGGCGATGGCGACGAGCAAGCGGAACAGCACGGAACCCATGATGGTGCCAACGATGGTGAGGCCGAGGCTGCGCGTGCCGGTGAGCGCCTCGCCGATGATGACGCTGGCGAGTCCCCACACGACCATGCCGATGCCCATCTGCGCATCGGCGAAGCCCTGGTATTGCGCAAGCAACGCCCCGCTGAGTGCGACGAAGCCGTTCGAGAGTGCGAGGCCGAGGATGATGTTGCGCTCCACATTGGAGCCGAGGGCGCGGATCATCTGCGGATTGTCGCCAGTGGCACGCATCGCGGTGCCGAGTTGCGTGCGGAAGAAGGCGAACATCGCCGCGCCAGCGGCCGCGGTGAAGCCGAGCGCGAGGACGAGCACCGCCGCATCGGCCGAGGCGACGGGCCAGCCGAGAATGTGGATCGTTTTGCCGCCCGCGAGCCCTTCGCCGAGTTTTTCACCGAAGCTGGCGACTGTGGTGGCCTGCATGAGCGGCACGTTGCTGCGTCCCATGACGTGCAGATTGACGGAATAGAGCGCCGTCATCACGAGGATGCCGGAGAGCAGCGAGTTGATCTTGAATTTCGTGTGGATGATGCCCGTGACGGCTCCGGCGAGCGCGCCACCGAGCGCACCGGCCGCTGTGGCGAAGATGGGATTCACGCCCTGCACGAGCAGCACGGCCGCGATGGACGCGCCGAGCGTGATCGAACCGTCGGTGGTGATGTCCGGCATCGAGAAGATGCGGAACGACACCAGCACGCCCAGCGCGAGGAGCGACAGAATGAGGCCGATGATCAATGCGCCGATGAGAAGAGTCATGCGTCAGGTGAGAATGGGTGCGATCCAGACAGCGCCGCGGTAGAGTTCGCTTTCGCCAGCGCCGCTGAAGCCGCGCGGGTCGCAGATGAGGTGCAACACATCCTGCAAGGACTGGCCGTCGAACAAACTGGTCACGGCTGCCTTCAATTCGATGCGGCCTTTGCGCAACGGGCGATACGGAAACACAGCGGCGTGCAGATGGCCGAGCAGGTCGCTGCCCTTGGCAAGCGGACGCAGCAGCGCATCACATTTGGAGCCAGGCTTGGCGACGACACCGACGATGAGCGAAGTGGTGTCGCGGAACGAGCGCTCGCTGGTGAAGGAGAGCCAGTCGCGAATTTGTGGATAGCCGAAGCGTTCGTCGCTTGTGTTTGTGGTCGGTGACTGGCGCAGCGTCGCGCCGACAAGGCCTGCGGTCTCGGTGACAGCGACCACGACGGCTGCATTCTCGCCGCTGGACTCCAGCGCGGTCTGCATCAGCTCCGTGATGCCAATGCGGCGGTCTTCATCGTTCGCTTCAAACCGCAGCAGCGATGAGAAGGTGCCCTGCGCAGCCAGACCGAGCACGAGATGGCCTTCAGGCACGAGCGCGCCTTCGCTAAGCATGAAGTCGGGCTGACTGGAGCCGCCCGCAGGCTGAAACGCGGCCACACCGGCCACGGCGAGCAGTTCACCGCAGCGTGAGGCGCTTTCGGCGAAGTTTGCACCGAGTGCGCCGATGCCAATTGCAACGGTGCTCGCATCAAAACGACGCGTGGCAGGCTGCGTGCTGCCGATTCCACGTTCCAACATCGCAGGATCGCCCACGAGCTCGATTTTCATGCCGCCACTGCCGAGTGTGAAGAGTTCATACGCGGCACTCGATGAGGCGAGTTTTTTACCGGAGTCGTCGCTTGTCGTGCTCGCGGCCGTTTCGGAGGCGATGAGCATTTGCAGGCCGGAAAGCTCCAGCACGGAACGCACGGCCTCCGATGGATGAACGACGCCGAAGAGACCGTTGATCGCGCGCAGTTGCTTGTAGCAGCTCAGCAGCACGCGAATGCCGGCGGAGCTGATGTAGCTCACCGCGTTCATGTCGAGATGCAGGCGATGCTCGCCCTCGCGCACGGCATTCGAGAGCGCGGTTTCGACATGCGAGCACCAGTTCGCATCCAGCCGACCAATGAGGCGCAGGATGACAAGATCGCTGGAGGATTGGCGGGAGATTTCCATGGGTTACTCGATCACTTTATCGACTTCCTTGAGCAACGCGGGCGGCAAGGTCATACCCACAGCGGCGGCGTTGGCGGGGCTGGCGCTGTAGAAGAGCTTCGGCGGCAAGATGAAGGGCATTTTCGACACATCCTCGCCGCGAATGACGCGCTCGATGACGGAAGCCGTGACCTCGCCGGTGTTGTGATAGTCGCGGCCGAGCGAGATCGGTGCGCCGAGTTTGATGGTGGTGCTGTTGAGGCTGATGAGTGGCTTGCGAGCCTGGCGCGCGGCTTTGGTGATCGCGTTGAAACCGGTGTTGGTGAGGTTGTCGGAGATCTGCACCACAGCGTCGATGGGCCGTGACATGAGCGACAGCGCCGCATCGGAGAGATCGCTCGATGTGTTCACCGCCACGCATTCGAGTGTGAGTCCGCGTTCCTTGCACAGCACTTCGAACATCTCCTTGAGGCTGGTCGAGTTGACCTCCGCTGGGCAGAACAAGGTGCCGAGGCGGCGATACTGCGGGAAATGCGTCTGAATCATTGTGATGGACTCGCTGATGGGCGCGAGCACGGAGACGCCGGTGATGTTTGGTATGTGATCGGTGAAACTTTTGCCCGCACCGGCAGCGACAGGATTGGCGACGACGGAGAAGACCACCGGCGTGTTGCGCACCTTGTGAATGGCGGCTTGCAGCGTCGGTGTGGACATCGGCACGATGATGTCGGCACCCTCAGTGAGCACGGCGTCGAAGATGCCGTTGAGCGCGGCCATATCGCCCTGCGCACTGCGGAATTTCAACTCGTAGTCCTTGCCCTCGACGAGAGGTCCGTGCTTCAGCGCACTCTTCATTCCCTCCACCGTTTCCTCAGACGGACCGGACTCGACATAATCCACAATCGAGATGCGCCACCTTTTGCCGGACGGATTTGGAACGATGACGGCGGCCTTCGTTTGTTCCGTGCCGTTTTCGTCAATGGTGAGCCGCGCACGCTTGCGCATCTCGTCAGTGGTTTTCCACGGCGACTTGAGATTCTGCGTGGCCTTTTCGTTCAAGGCGAGCATCTCTGGCATCACGTTGGTGATCGGCACTGTGACGGGACTGCGGCCGCTGAGGACTTCGCCCGCGAGATTGCCGGCGAGACGGCCGACTTCGGCGTAATCAGCACCGAGATCGAAGAGCGCACCCTTCTTCACGTTCGGCGGGATGACGGTGAAGACGGGAATGCGGCCTTTTTTCGCCGTCGCGATCAAACTGTCCGCCGCAGTCATCACCGTGACATCGCCACCCATCCACAACGCGTCCGCGCCGCGTGCCACGAGCGCGCCTGCGGCCTCGGCGACTCCGGAGGAGTTATCGACGGTTGATTCCATCAGCTCGATGCCCATCTCCGCGCATACCTTGCGCGCCATCTTCACCTGCGCCTCAGAGTTCGCCTCCGCCGCGTTCCAGACAACGCCGACCTTTGTGAGGGCGGGATTCATCGCGCGTGCGCCTTTGAAGGCCTCCGCGATCGGCTGCATGGTGCCAAAGCCCGCGAGATGCGCCGGATGATCGAGCGGATCGGCTTTGTTCACGCCCACGCCCGCCACGGACGGATCACTCACCAGCGCAAACACATGCTGCGTGCCACCCGCCTTGTTCGCATTCGCCACGGCCTGCAGCGACACCGTGCTGATCGTTATCAGCAGGTCGTAGCCACCGCCCGCCATCTCCTTCGCAATGGTTTGCGACACTGCGTTGTCGCCCTCGGCATTGTAGAGCTTCAAATCGAGATTCTTCCCGCGCTCCCAGCCCTTTTCCTTCAATCCCGCAATCATTCCTTCGCGTCCTTGGTCGAGGATCGTTTGCGACGCATGCTGGAGCAGCGCCACACGCATCACGCGGCCCGATTTCTCCTGCGGCATGCTCGAAAGGCGTGATCCGAGATCAGACAGTAACAGCACCGCCGCCGCCGCGGTCATGAGAATAAAGCCAAGGGAGAGTCTGCGAAGTGCGCCCGTCATTGGCCATGAGTTATGGGCGAGGATGCGCTGCGGGGCAATGTGATTTCGGGTGCTGAACTCGTAACAAGCTGTGTCCGATTGCGGACCCATGGCATAGCATGATCCATGACACGCTCGAGAATTCTGCGAATCATTCCTCCATCAACTTCACGGCCAAGCGGCGCATGAACTGGCGTTCCGGAAGGAGGCTAAGGCGTTCGTAGGCCTCGTCGAGATTGCGCAGAATGCGCAGGAGGGTGCCGTCAGCGGTGGCGGGTTCGCGGATGAGGTCTTCCATGCCGGGATTCGCGGCGGGATGGTGTTTCGCCACGTCGGCGGCAAGCATGAAGCGGCCACGGTTAAAGCAATCAACCAACCACGTTTGATCCTGATACGTCACACGGGAGAGGAAGTGGCCGGGGAAGTTGCAGCCTTCGATGACGAGGCCAAAACGATGGCCCAGCAGGCGGTAGAGGCAGCAGAGGCTGATGGGATTCCCAAGGCCGGTGTCCAGCACCCAGAAGAGATTGCTGTTCGCGGGGGAGTAATAGTCCTTGCTGTTGCCACGGAAGCGCGTGAAGCCGCCACGCGGCGCGAACAGCCACTGCGCGAGTTCGTGCGCATCCATGCGACCGCTTTCAGCAAAGGCTTCTTCGGCCATTGCGTCGAGACGTTTAGCGAGATCGGACGATTGCGTCTTCCAGCCGTTCAAGAAGGCGGAGAGCTGGCTCAGGCCTTCCTCAAGCTGTGCATCCGGGCCTTCCATCCAGCGCCAGCGCATCCAAGTCTCTTCGAGTTCCGTGCGGCGTGCGGGTTCGAGCAACTGTGCCACCAGGTTTTCTTCATCAGCGCTCAATGGAGTTTCCAATGACTCGACGTGCTGCGGCAGATCGCGCCGCATCCCGGTCAGTTCCTGCTTCACCGCCTGACGCACGACTTCAGAGTCGTCATCCAGCAATTTGATGAGATGGCTCAGGTGAGCGTTCACAGGCATATGAAGGTGTTAACATGAATGGTCCATTGGACGCAATCACGAATTCATCAGAGCCGGATTTCCATCGCTGTGGCAGCGCGGTGCGCCTTGGCGCGGGCTTCGTTGATGTTCTCTGCGCGGGCGAGGGTCACGGCCATGCGGCGCTGGCCGCTGACGCTGGGTTTGCCGAAGAGACGCACCTGAGTGTCGGGTTCGGCGAGGACGAGATCGAGCGCGCCGAACTGCACTTTGGCGGATTCGCCCTCCACGAGCACGGCACAGCTCGCACTGGGGCCGTGCTGATGGATGTTCGGGATCGGCAGGCCGAGGATGGCGCGCACATGGAGCGCGAATTCGCTCAAGTCCTGCGAGATGAGCGTGACGAGGCCGGTGTCGTGCGGACGCGGCGAGACTTCGCTGAAGATCACGTCATCGCCCTTGATGAACATCTCGACACCGAACAGGCCGCGACCACCAAGCGCTTCGGTGATGGCTCCGGCCATGTGTTCGGCAGCATCGAGCGCTTTTTTAGACATCGGATGTGGCTGCCAGGACTCACGATAATCGCCTTTGATCTGCGTATGGCCGACTGGGGCGCAGAAGGACGTGCCACCGACGTGGCGCACGGTGAGCATGGTGATCTCGTAATCGAAATCGACGAAGCCTTCGACGATGACCTTGCCCTTGCCGGCGCGACCGCCTTCCTGGGCGTATTTCCATGAGTGCTCGATGTCGGCGGCGGTTTTGACGACGCTCTGGCCCTTGCCGGAGCTGCTCATGATCGGCTTCACCACGCAGGGCATGCCGATTTTGGCAATCGCCGCCCGAAACTCCTCTTCGGTGGCGGCAAACACGTAGGGTGAGGTTTTGAGACTGAGCTCTTCAGCGGCGAGGCGGCGGATGCCTTCGCGGTTCATGGTGAGTTTGGCTGCACGGGCAGTCGGAACGACGCGGAAGCCTTCGTTTTCGAGTTCCAGCAGCGTGTCAGTGGCGATGGCCTCGATCTCGGGGACAATGCAGTCAGGTTTTTCCACTTCCACGAGGCGGCGTAGCGCTTCGCCATCCAGCATCGAGACAACATGACTGCGATGCGCGACCTGCATGGCCGGTGCGTTGGCGTAACGATCCACCGCGATGACCTCGACGCCGAGGCGTTGCAGTTCGATGACCACTTCTTTGCCCAGCTCGCCGGAGCCGAGGAGCATGACTTTTGTTGCGGTGGAGGAGAGGGGGGTGCCGATGCGTGCCATGCGCGCATTTAGGCTCGCAGTTGGCATGCTTCAAATCGCAATTAAACTTCGCCGATGTCCTTTCCCGGTCCTCCCGCCGAATCACGTCTGCAACGAGCGTTGCAGCCAGCG
>CANIZT010000121.1 GCA_947471905.1 Verrucomicrobiaceae bacterium | reverse complement strand
AGGAGCAGGGGTAGGGCAGTGGCGTAGCGGAGTTTGCCGTGGGTGACGTGTTGGACGTAGCGCAGGCCGCATTCGAGGTGCTCGGTACAGGTTTGCAGCCACTTGCGCCACTCGGTTTTGATTTCTTCTGGCTTGCAGGGCAGGTAGCAACGGCCATCGCGGGTGTCTTCGCCGATGTCGCGCAGGATGTTGATGAGTTGCAGGCCTTTGCCCATGCGTGCTCCCCATGCCTGCATCTGGGCGGTGGTGACGGCGGGATCGAGGGAACTGGGAAGTTCGCTGGCGCAGAGCTGAGTCCAGAATTCGCCGACACAACCGGCGACGAGCCAGGTGTATTGATCCAGCTCCTCCGCGCTGGCGAGACTGCGAAGCTGGCCGTCGGACGGAAAACGGCGGATGTCGAGCATCTGGCCGTCGATGATGTGCTCCAGCGCGCTCTGGATGGCTGCGAGAGGCGTGGGCTGCATGGTGCGCAGCCAGGCGATGCCGTCGGCGAATTTCTCCATCAGCCGGCGCTCGGCGTCGTCCTTCTGCTTCGGGCAAAACTGCTCGCGGAGCGTGGTGGCGAGCGATTCGACGGCGGAATCGCCGCGCACGAGGGCGCGATAGTGCTCTAGGCAGTCGAGCCGCACCTCAGCGCTGACGCTGGCGGTGTCGGCGATGGTATCGGCCGTGCGTGCGAGCAGGTAGGCGAGGGAAATGGGCTCGCGCAGCTCTTTGGGCAGCGCTTTGAGCGTGAGGTAGAACGAGCGCGACACCGCCGCCAGCAACTGGCCGCCGAGTTCGCGTTCGTGGTGGGTTTCGTCAGACATCTGGTTGCTAGATGCTGGATGCTGGATGCTGGAGCAAGCAATCTCTGCTAGCATCGACATCCAGCCTCCATTCACCAGTATCTAGCATCCAGTGCATCACCTCTACGTCCACATCCCGTTCTGCCACCGCATCTGCCCGTATTGCAGCTTTCACAAGCACACACCCGGCGGCACGGACATGGTGGCGTTTGTGGATGCGGTGCTCAAAGAGGCTGAAAAGCAGCCCATCAAGCCTCGCACGATCTTTTTTGGCGGCGGCACGCCCACCATGCTCAGTGACGTGCATTTGGAGCGCCTGCTGCGTGGACTTAAGGAGCGGGTGGACATGTCGCAGGTTGTGGAGTTCACGATGGAAGCGAATCCGCGCACGGTGACGGCCTCCAAGGCGGTGCTGATGCGTGAGCTTGGCGTGACGAGAGTTTCGCTGGGCATTCAGGCCTGGGATGAAACGACGCTGAAGACGCTGGGGCGCGATCATTCACCGGCGGAGGCCGAAGAGACGTGGCAGGGGCTCAAGGAGGCGAAGTTTCCGAGTTTGAACCTCGATCTGATGTTTTCGATTCCGGGCCAGAGTCTCGAAACGTGGCGCAGCACGCTGGAGCGTTCGCTGTCGCTGAAACCGGACCACATTTCGGCCTACAATCTCAACTATGAGGAGGACACGGACTTTTTTCGCCGGCTCAGGGCAGGGGAGTTCCGCGAGGATGAGGGGCGCGACGCGGACTTTTTTAATCTGGGCATCGATTTGCTCGAAGCTGGCGGTTTTGAGCACTACGAGATCTCGAACTATGCCAAGCCGGGTCATCGCAGTGTTCACAACGAGTCTTACTGGCTGGGGGCGGATTATCTCGGCATCGGTCCCGGTGCTTTTTCGACTGTGAACGACAAACGCTGGCACAACGTGAAGGACACGCCGCGCTACATGGAGATGACCCTTGCTGGCGAGAGCACGATGATGGAAGTCGAAGAACTCACGCCGGAGCAGCGGCGCACGGAGCGCTTTGGCTTGGAATTGCGCACGGCGCGTGGTCTGCCGCTGGAACTGATCGCCCCTGAGTCAGGTCGCATGCTGGAGACGCTGCGTGATCAGGGGCTGTTGAGTTTTGATGCGGAGCGTGTGTGGCTCACGCGTGCTGGCAAACCGCTGGTCGATCCCGTGGCGGTGGCTCTGATGGGTTAGAACTGATCGAGCAGGTACTTGATCAGGTCGGTGGTGGTGACCATGCCGACGAGCTTGCTGGTGCCGCTGACGATGGGCAGAGAGTGGAACGAGCTTTTGGCGAGGATTTCGGCGGCTTCACGAACGGTGCCGGTTTCAGCGAGTGTAACGGGATTCTTCTGCATGACCTGCTCCAAGGAGAGCGTGTGGTCGAGCGTGGCATCGACGGTGCGTTCGTCAGTGTTAAAGGCGTCGCCAAAGCTGACGCGAAGGATGTCGCTCCAGGAAACCATGCCGACGATTTGGTCACCATTGACGACCGGGATGTGATGCACGCCATGTTCGCGCACGAGGGCGCGCACTTTGGAGATAGGATCGCCGTGGTGAGCAGTGATCACGTTGCGGGTCATGAGGTGGGAGATGGGATCGTTGCGCTTCATAGGTTGGTGAAGGCAATTTGCAGAGGATGCGGCATGGCGCTCCGCATGGCTTGGTCATGCGTGTACGGATGTTGCGTGATCTTAGGCCAACTCCACGACCACCGCGCTGGCGTTGTCTTTGCCTGATTCGGCCACGGCGTGCTCCACGAACCATTGCGCATGCGCTTTGCCTTCTGGCAGTGCAGCGGCGGCGAGCATGTCGGCCAGCCGGTGATCCCAGATGCCGTCGATGACACCATCGGTGCAGAAGAGGAAGCGGTCGCCGCTTTCGCAGCCAACAGAACCGATCTGAGGGTCAAGACCCTGGCGTCCCGCGCCGAGGACCTGCATGAGCACGCTGCGACGAGGATGCGTGCGGGCCTGGCGCTCATTGAGCTGTCCCTGACGCTGCATCCAGCCAACGTGCGAGTGATCGTCGGTGAGTTGTTTCATCTTGCCACCCTTGGGCAGCCAGTAGATGCGGCTGTCGCCGATATGGGCGAAGTGCATCCAGCCGGGCGTGAACCAGCCGAGGCTGAGCGTAGCGCCCATACCGCGGCATTCGTCGTAGTAGCGGCCGAGTTTGAGCAGTTCTTCGTGAATCCGGTGGAACAGCTCCTGCAACACATCGCCATGACCGGCGGTGAGTTGTTGAGCGGATTGTTTGAAGCTCAAGGGCAGCAGTTTAGTGATTTTTTCCACTGCGATCTTGCTGGCAAACTCACCAGATTTCGCGCCGCCCATGCCATCACTCACGGCGAAGACGAAGTCGCCGGTATCGAGCGATGCCTCGCCGGTTTTGCCGAGGTAACGCAGTTCACGGGCATCGAAATTTAAACAGAGGAAGGTGTCCTCGTTGTTTTTGCGCACGCGACCCGGATGGGTCATGCCGGACCAGCGCAGTTGGTTGGGTGGTGGTTGGTCGGGTTCGCTCATGGAGCGGGCGGTTTGGGCGGTGCGTCTAGTATGGTTGCGAGTTCGAAGTCGATGAGACAGAAGCGGCCGTCCCTAGTGCGGTAAGTGACGTTGCGCAGGAAGGGATCATCGTGCCGTATGCCATAGTCGCGCTCAAGCTCGTCAAACAGCTCCTTAAGCCGTGTCTCGTTCATGCGTTCCACTCTTCCGCCGCAGTTGGTGGTGATGATGGTGAGGGTCTCGGGGTGCGCTTCGAGCAGCTTTGGCACATAGTGGCAGCCGCGCTCCTCCAGGAGGCGCAGGACGCGGACTTCGTTCTCGAAGCGATCCTGGGCGTTGCTGCCGCGAAATTGTTTATGCACCCGGCCGTCGTAGCCGATGTGGACGACGGCTCGCACGGTATTTTTGGCTTCTTGCATGAGTTTTTTTTGAGGGCGAATACTTCGTGAGGGACGTGATCCTAGCAAGTGGGCAAAAAATCGTCTAGCATCTGGCATGCGGCGTGCTTTATGGTGCTTCGCCGACTCCTAAGGAGCTATTTATCGCTCTATCGGAAGGCACGAAACACACACACGCAACCATGGCCAAATACAAACTCGAATACCTCTGGCTGGACGGCTATCAGCCGGTCCGCAACCTCCGCGGCAAGACTCAGATCAAGGAATACGCCAGCTTCCCGAAGCTGGAAGATCTGCCTGATTGGGGCTTTGACGGCTCCTCGACTCAGCAAGCTCCCGGCGGCAGTTCCGACTGCGTGCTGAAGCCTGTGGCAGTCTTTCCAGACAGCACCCGCAAGAACGGCGTGCTCGTCATGTGCGAAGTTTATAGCGCCGACGGCACTCCGCACGCTTCCAATGACCGTGCCACGATCGTTGACGATCCTGACACTTGGTTCGGCTATGAGCAGGAATATTTCTTCTATCAGGATGGCCGCCCACTCGGTTTCCCCGAGAACGGCTACCCCGCTCCTCAGGGCCCTTACTACACCGGCGTCGGCTACAAGAACGTCGGCGACATTGCCCGTCAGATCGTTGAAGAACACCTCGAAATCTGTCTCGATGCCGGCATCAATCATGAAGGCATCAACGCCGAAGTGGCGAAGGGCCAGTGGGAATTCCAGATCTTCGGCAAAGGCTCCAAGAAGGCTGCTGACGAAATGTGGGTGGCCCGTTACATCCTGAACCGCCTTTGTGAGAAGTATTGCGTGGACGTTGAGTACCATTGCAAACCTCTCGGTGCCACGGACTGGAACGGTTCCGGCATGCACTGCAACTTCTCCACGAAGTACATGCGTGAAGTTGGCGGCGAAGCCTACTTCCTTGCTCTCATGAAGCAGTTCGAGAAAAACTGCGCCGAGCACATCGCTGTGTATGGCCCAGACAATCACATGCGCCTTACCGGCCTGCATGAGACCCAGTCCATCGACCAGTTCTCCTGGGGCATCGCCGATCGCGGCGCATCCATTCGGGTGCCGCACAGCTTCAAGAAAAATGGCTGGAAGGGCTACCTCGAAGACCGCCGTCCGAACAGCCAAGGCTGCCCGTACGCGATCTCGAGCCGCGTGCTCAAGACGATCGCCGAAGTGCCGAAACCGTAATTCGTTTCAGCAAGATCACTTCACGAAGCGCCGCCTGGAAACAGGCGGCGTTTTTTTGTTATCGCAGCAGCGTTTGCAAAAGCTGAACCGTCCTGCTAGGTGGCGCGTATCCCCAACCCTACATGCCCACCGAACAAGACATCCGCACCGCCCTTGGAAACGTCCGCTACCCTGGCTTCAGCCGCGATATTGTGTCGTTTGGCCTTGTGAAAGGCATTCAGATCGAAGGAGCCAATGTCACGATCGAAATCTCCGTCGCCACGCGTGATCCGAACATCCCACGCTTGATCCACGAGCAGGCGATGGACGTGCTAAAGAAGGTTTCCGGCGTCGGCGAGGTGAAGTTGAACTTCGACATCAAAGATCCTCCCGGCGCAGGCACCACCGCTGCGGACAAGCTCGGCAAGTCGAGCATCCCTGGTGTGAAGAAGGTGATTGCCATCGCCTCGGGTAAAGGTGGCGTGGGCAAGAGCACGGTCGCCTCGAATCTGGCCGTTGCTATGAGCCAAAGTGGATTGCGTGTTGGTCTGTGCGACTGCGATCTGTACGGCCCCAGCATCGCTCACATGTTCGGCACTGACGAGCGCCCGTATCAAAACGAAGAGCAGCAGATCGTGCCGATTGAAAAATACGGCCTGCAACTGATGTCGATGGGATTCCTGCTCGAAGATGCTTCTCCGGTGATCGTGCGCGGCCCCATCGCCACACGCTATACGCAGCAATTCCTGCGGCAGTGCGCCTGGAATGATCTCGATGTGCTGGTGCTCGATCTGCCGCCGGGAACTGGCGATATCCAGCTCACCATCGTTCAAACCGTGTCGCTCGACGGTGCGGTCATAGTCACCACGCCACAGGAGGTCGCCTTGATTGATGCTCGCAAGGCCGTGGGCATGTTCCAAAAGGTCAACGTGCCGATCCTTGGCATAATCGAGAACATGAGCTACTTCCTCTGCCCAAGCGACGGCAAGGTGTATCACATCTTTGGCAAAGGTGGCGGCGAACATGAGGCGAAACGCCTTGGCGTGCCATTGCTGGGCCAGATTCCCATCGAAATGGGTGTGCGTGAGTCAGGCGATGAAGGACATCCCATCGCGCTCGAAGATCCAGAGAAATCCGCGACTTCGAAAGTGTTCCGCGAGATCGCGGCGAAGCTGCGGTAGTAGAAATTACTTCGCCTCCACCACTGGTTTATCCCCAAGCTGAAGCGTAGGAACCTTGGCGCTGTCACTGATGTTCAGCGCCAGCCAGTGACCATTGATTGCATGAGCAGGAAAACCGCAGGCGAGGGCGAATTCACCGGCTTCATCGGCCACGAACTTGAATTCGGCCTTGGTCAGTGAGAGTCCGACCTCTGGTTTCGGAACGCCGCCGCCCTCGAAGTAGGGCTCGCCCATTTGCAGCTTCTTAGTGGTATCTTTTTCCACCACGACCGCACTGTGTGGGATGGGACTTGGGTTGATGAAGGTTACTTCGATGTTCCAGCCTGTGGGGATCGTAAAAATGGCCTTGCCGTGGGAGTAGCCGTTGAAGTTCATCCCGTAGTTCGCTGCGGTGAAGGTGGCTACGAGCGTGATCTTTACTGTCTTTGGCTTGTCGCTGAGCTTGAGAAAATCCGCCTCGGTGATGTCGGCAAACAGCTCCTTTTTCAGTCCAGGAACCTCCAATGCATGGGCGTCATGACCTGCGGGCGGTGCGGCGGGTTGCTGGGCAAAGGCAAGCGATGAAGCGAGTAGCGAGGAGAGGAGCAGGCGGCGGGTCATGGTGAGCGTGGATGGAAGTAGGCAGCGAAGAACGTGCAATGGACAATCAAACTGTCGTGCATGGAACGATGAATCTCGCCTTTCGAGAAAATTTCCCCCAAGATACCGTCATTCCACCCGTGATGCCCGGCGAAAACGACCTCATGAGCGAACCGCACGATCTTTTTCTGGAAACCCTGCAGCGCTACGAGCGGCCCCTCATCCGCTACGCGCACGGCTACACGGGCGACTTGGAAGATGCGCGGGACATCGTGCAGGACGTGTTTGTGAAGCTTAGTCAGCACCTCGCCACTCTGGATGCAGAGCGGCTGGCACCTTGGCTCTTCACCGTCTGCCGCAATCGTGCCCTCGACCATCACCGCAAACATCAACGCCTCGTCGTTATGGAAACAGAAACTCTCGATCTAGAAGCCTCCGCCGACCCCGCGCCCAATGACGCGATGGAACAGCGTGAAACCGCCACCGCGCTACGCGAACTCATCGAAACCCTGCCATCGCGTCAGCGCGAGGCTGTACGACTGAAATTCATCGCCGGACTCGACTACCAGCAGATCAGCGCGGCCATGAAGACCAGCATCGGCAACGTCGGCTACCTCATCCATCACGGCGTTGCCGCGTTGAAAACCAAATGGCTGGCTCATGAGCATCCGCAGCCTGTGAAACTGAAGCACGCCATCGCTTGAACCCTCCAACCCCCTTTTTAGATCATGAAACCAGAACAAATCACCGCCTGGGCGCTCGATGAAGCCAGCGTCGAAGAATGCCAGCAGCTCGAAGCCGCGCTGCGCGACAATCCCAAAGTCAAGCAGGTCGCCGAGGACACCAAAGACTTCTGCCACTTCCTATTGGCTGAGTTGCGCGATGAATCACTCGCGCTCACCGATGCGCAGCGCGAGCGATTGAAGACGCAGCCCGTAGAGCAATCGTCCCGATTGCCGGGTGCAAGCGGGACGCATGCACGAACGACGAAATGGCGCTTTAGCGTTGTGACGAAACTTGCGATGGCAGCGTCCATTGCACTTGGTGGCTTGTGGACGTGGCATGCTTTTGGGCCACAGCAAAAGCCACTGCAGGTCGCGCTGGGAGATGATGTGAAATACAAAGTCCTTCCTGCGGTTCGCGGTGATCTCGTGGGCGAGACAGCCTGGCGCAGCCAGACACTGCAGCCTGCGAAGCCGGGAAAAAATGAAACGAGGAAGGAAGCGATGGCACTTGATCGTCTCGTCACTCCCATTCCAGCACCTGCGGCGGAACCCCAGCCTGCTGAGGCTCCAAGGTCACTAGCGTTGAACGAAAAGCTGGGAACAATGAGCGCGGGTGATGTCGCGAAACTCAAGAAGATCGAGGATCAACAGGCTTACGGACTCACTATTCGTGCTGGTGCAACAATGCCATCGACAGCACCTGCGGATCCACTGCAAAGAGGGATCTCGAGCAATACGCCAGCACCCACCACCTACGGCGGTGTGACAAAAATCAGCGGTGGCACTCAGGTGTTAAACAGCGGAAGTACGGTCACCTTGAGCGGGGCTAATACCTATACGGGCGACACAACGGCCAATGGGGGACGAGTCATCGCACCCAACACCGACACCATGCCTTCGGCGGTTGCTGGCGTAACGTTGGATTTGAGTGGTTCGACGCGAACGGCTGGTATCGCGCTTGGATCCGGGGCCTTGAGCGTCACTGGCGCTGTTAGCGGGACGGCAGTTCCTAGTACAATCAATGGCACAGCAGCAAGCACACCTGCTGTCGGACTCGTCGTGGCGAATCCACAGTCGGACTTCCGTTATTTTGAAGCTACCGTGGCAGAGACGCCTGGGGCTGTCAGAGAGCAGAAGGACATCGCTGGCGGTTGGGCTTCGGTGAAAGATGCGAGGGCGAAGACCGTGTCCGACCCGGTCTCTAACGAAACCTACACGCGCATCATCGAGTACGAACTCAAGGACGTGGCGCGGGAGCCGCTTTCGACGTTGTCGATTGATGTGGATACGGCGTCGTATGCGAACGTGCGGCGCTTCCTGAACCAGAACATGGCGCCGCCGCCGGATGCAGTGCGGATTGAAGAGCTGGTGAATTATTTCCCCACGTCGGAGGAAGGCCCGAGCGCGGAGGCGAAGGAGCCGTTCGGCGTGCGCGTGGAGATGGCGCCGTGCCCGTGGCAGCCGGAGCATCGGCTGACGCGCATCGCGATCAAAGGCCGTGAGATGGACAAGGACCGCAAGGCGAGCAATCTGGTGTTCCTCGTGGATGTTTCCGGGTCGATGGATGAGCCGCTGAAGCTGCCGCTGGTGCAGCAGTTGCTGCGCATGCTCACGGAACAGCTCGGGGAAGGGGACCGCGTGACGATGGTGGCCTATGCAGGCAGCAGCGGCCTTGTTTTGCCACCCACGAGCGGCGAGAAAAAAGGCGAGATCATCGCCGCCATTGACCGACTCAAGGCCGGCGGCAGCACGCATGGCAGCGCGGGCATCCAACTGGCCTACGAGCAGGCGGTGAGCTGTTTCATCAAAGGCGGTGTCAATCGTGTGATCCTTTGCACCGATGGCGATTTCAATGTCGGTGTCAGTTCGCCGAAGGAACTGGAGAAACTCCTCACGGAGAAGGCCAAGAGCGGCGTTTTCCTCAGTGTGCTGGGCTTTGGCCGCGGCAACTTGAAGGATCGCACGATGGAAACACTAGCCGATAAAGGCAATGGCAACTACGCCTACATCGACAGCCTCAGCGAAGCACGCAAAGTGCTCGTGGAGCAAATGAGCGGCACGCTCATCACCATCGCGAAGGACGTGAAGATTCAAGTCGAGTTCAATCCTGCCGCCGTGCGAAGCTATCGCCTCATCGGTTATGAAAACCGCCTGCTGAAGAAAGAAGATTTTAATAATGATGCCAAGGACGCCGGCGAGATCGGCGCGGGGCACAGCGTGGTGGCCTTGTATGAGGTTGTGCCTGCCAATCTGCCGCCCGGAGCCGAGCCACGGCCGCTGGTGGACGGTTTGAAGTATCAAGCCGCTGCCGCAGCGCCGGTGAAACTAGCCGATGCCGCGAAGAACGGCGAGGTGATGACCGTGAAGCTGCGCTACAAGGAACCCGAGGGTATGACGAGCCGTTTGATCGAAGTGCCGGTGAAGGACGAAGGCAAAACACTCACCGCGAGCAGCGAGGAATTCAAATTCAGCGCCGCCGTGGCCGGGTTCGGCCTGCTGCTGCGTGATTCCAGCTACAAGGGCACTTTGAGCTGGGAGACCGTGCGCAAACTCGGCATCGACGGTAAAGGCACTGACAAGCTGGGCTACCGCGGGGAGTTTTTGCAGCTCATTGACAAGGCTCGTGGTCTGAAGGCTGGGCAACCTTGATGGCGTGTTGATTGATCAGCTCCATGCGCTATGAAAGACGCATGGAACTCATCAACAACGCACCCAACGTGCCAGCTGCCGTCGGTCCTTACTCTCAAGCGGTGAAGCAAGGCGGTTTTCTCTTTTGCTCGGGCCAGATTCCGATCGATCCCGCCGCAGGTAAGATCGTAGCGATCGATGTGGAGCATCAGGCCGTGCAGGTGTTGAACAACATTCGCGCTTTGCTGACGTCGCAAGGCCGGAAGATGAGCGATGTGGTGAAGGCGACGGTGTTTCTTACTTCGATGACCGACTTCTCGAAGGTGAATCCGATCTATGAGGCGGCGTTTGAAGGCCACAAACCAGCGCGTTCAACTGTGGCGGTGGCCGGATTGCCGCTAGGCGCGCTGATCGAGATCGAGGTGATCGTGGCGCTGGGCTGAAGCTGGATTCAGAGTGCCCGTTGCAGAAAAGTTTTTTCTTCCGGCAATAGCAGGGGCGAAGGAATGCGTTCGACGAGTCGAAAGACGGTGCCCGCATCGCTACCGGTAAGTTTCAAGAGCGCAGCATAAACGGCGCGTTCGCCTGCGGGGAGAGATGCCGGTTTGGAAACGCCGGGCAGTATGGTGCGAACCAACTCAAGCTGTCCCTGACGGAAGGCAGCGAGCGCTTGCAGCAGATGTAGATGATCATTGTCGGATTTGGAGAGGCTAAGCAGATCCTTCTGGGCCATCTCAAGGTCGATGCCTAGGAGCAACTGGAGATATAATTTTTGAGTCAGACGAACAGTGTTTTCAGGCTGCAGAGCTAGGAGTTGAGTGCATGCGTTCAGCATCTCGGGGCCGTCATGCTGGTATTCGGCCATCTGATAAACTTTGGCGAGCATGGTTGGCTGCGTGTGTGCGTGTTTGTTTGCTATGGCTTGGTAACAGTTCTGCGCTAGGTCGTACTGGTTAAGCTGCTCGGCAAGGTTTCCGGTTTGAAGCGTTATGGCGAGGTCATCGCCGCGTCCTGCTTCTTCAAAAATACGCGCCAGAGTCTGGCGTGCGCTGGTTGGATCTGCATGCAGGTGGATCTGAGCTTCGACCTGCCACAGACGAATTTTCTGTGCTGGATAGGCAGAATCAATGCTGCCCTTGGTCAGGAGGGTGTTGAGTTCCTGCCATTTTTCTTCGCCGCGTAGGGCATTGATATAATGAGGCAGAAAATCGGTATAGCGTGCTGCTGCCTGAGCTGAAACCATCCGTAGGATTCGCGTGTTTTCGTGTTCCTCATCCAGCCAGGTAATCAGCGGCATTGTTTGTGCCAGAGGTCGATTTTTCCAACGCGTAATTTCGTGATCGATGGTATCGCCGCGTAGCTGCGGACTGAGGCGAATCAGAGCGGAAAGTACGACGAAACTGACGGCTTCACGTTGGGGGCTCATGTCCGGCGAGGCTTCGACGATCTTGAGCAGTTCATTGGCCTGCGGCACGGTGAGTTCCTTGGTTCTTGCCAGCAACTCCACAGCGGTGACAAATAAGGGATTCTCGGAGCGTGCGATCTGCCAGAGGCGTTCACGCATGGCGTTGCGGCGTGAGGGGGCGCTGCTGGAGAAGTCAATGGCAGCGAGTTGTCGCAGGCTGTTCGCGTCAAAGGAGTTGCTCATCAATGCCTCACGACGCACTTCCGTGGCGCGCTCGTATTGTCCGTTGGCTGTGAGCAGTTCAGCCTGAAGTTCCAGGCCGTGTAAATGTTCGCGTGTCTCCAGCGGAAGCTGATCATAAATCT
>CANIZT010000120.1 GCA_947471905.1 Verrucomicrobiaceae bacterium | reverse complement strand
AATGGAACCACCAAGCCTATTGATGAGGTCATCAACGTCGGCCAAGTCATCCGCAATGCCGTCCGTGGCATCGGCTACACCAACGTGGACGACGTCTTCCACGCCGACCAGATCTTCATCAACAACTACCTCACCATCCAGAGCCCCGACATCGCTCAAGGTGTGGACGCTGCGGAAGCCGAAGGCAAAAAGCACGGTGAACAAGGCGCTGGGGACCAAGGCATCATGTTTGGTTATGCTTGCGATGAAACGCCTGAGCTCATGCCCGCGCCGATCATGTTCGCTCACCGCCTTGGCCGTGAACTGACCCGCATCCGCAAGGCTGGTAAGCTCGCCAAGTGGCTGCGCCCTGACGCGAAGAGCCAAGTCTCCGTCGAATACGTTGATGGCAAGCCAACACGCATCGTGAACGTCGTCATCTCCACCCAGCACGCTGCGGATGTGAGCCACGCTGAGATCGAGAAGTTCTGCATCGAGCAGGTCATCAAGAAGGTTCTGCCGAAGAACATGCTCACCAAAGACACCGAATATCTCATCAACCCAACCGGCAAGTTCGTCGTTGGCGGTCCTCAGGGCGATAGCGGCCTCACCGGTCGTAAAATCATCGTCGACAGCTACGGCGGCATGGGCCGTCACGGTGGTGGTGCCTTCTCCGGCAAAGACCCGTCCAAAGTGGACCGCAGCGCCGCCTACATGGGCCGCTGGGTCGCCAAAAACGTCGTCGCCTCAGGCCTCGCCTCGAAATGCGAAGTGCAGTTCGCCTACGCCATCGGTCACCCACTGCCTGTGAGCGTCCACATCGACACCTTCGGCACCGGCACCATCGACGACGGCAAAATCCTCGACGCCGTGTTGAAGGTCTTCTCCTTCAAGCCAGCCGACATCGTCAAGCAGCTCAATCTCCTCCGCCCGATCTACTCGAAGACCACAAACTATGGTCACTTTGGCAAGATCGGTGATCCTGACATCACCTGGGAACTCACCAATAAGGCTGAGGCGCTCAAGAAAGCCGCGAAGTAATTCGCAGCGAGAGCCAAACCTATCACGAAGCCGCGCAGAGGCCTGCGCGGCTTTTTCATGCAAGGCAATTACCTCGGTACGATCCATGTTCCCGCCTGCTCGTCGTGAAATCCACGCTCTGGCCGCGTGATAGCGACGATGACACAGACGAGCCATAGGATGCCCCACAGCGAGCACTTGATGATCAAGTCCGTGCTCATGGCCTTTTGGCCGTTCGCAAAGATGTCTAGTTTCGTGATCACCAAAAAGAACGGCGTCCATATGACGAACCAGCGGCCCAGCATCCGCAGACGACCGGCGCGCTCGCCTTGCTTGTTCACGACCGCGAAGCCGAAGATGCGCTGGCCGATGGTGATGCCGAAGATGAGGATAGAGATAAACTGCACGATGGCGGTGGCTGCCGCGAGGTTGCGCGCGGCGCTCCAAAGGCTCAGCCGCCAGTGCCGAAGCTCGTCCTTGATGAACTTGGGCAGTTCCTCGCGCACACGCGCATCGGCGGAGGCGATCTGCTCCGGCGCCAGGGCTGCGTTCGGTGGCATGTGTGCGGACACAATCTCATGGAATGCACTGGCGAGAATCTCGTGATCGTACTCGCTTAGCGGTAGGCTTTTGTCGGCGAGGGGTGGCGTGGAGTTCAATGCTTTGGATGGATTCTCCAACGTGCCTGGTGGCAAATAGTGCGCTGCGAGATGAATGTCGATAGCTTGAGTCATCGCGAAGTCTGTCCGCCACGCAAAGATCATGCCTGAGTTGTGATCCGACGCTGTCCGCAATCGCATCACGGCGGATAGCGGCGGCTGGTCTGGGAATCGTTGCTGCCATTGCGCATCCGCATCTGCCTCCTGGTATTCACCCATCCACCGACCACCGGCCCCCATCACAGCTATCGCCGCCGGCAGCACCAGCAGCGATGCCGCGCGACGGCGCATCGTGACTGTCGCGGGCTTCACGAGCAGCGATTGCAGATTGCCCGCGATGAAGCTCATGCGGTCGAACGATGCCGTCGTGAACTTTTTCAAAACATCCTGCGCATGAAGCGGCACCGTCTTGGGGTCGAGCGCGTGTTTGCTCATTGCATCGAGCAGGGATTGTGTTTGCTCGCAGGGAGCGGCATTGGCAAAGCGCCGCTCCTTGTCATCCAACAGCACCGCGCGGCCACCGCGTGTGATCCACACTTGTTCGATGCTCAGACTCGCCGGCAGCGTGCCGTCCTTCTCCGCCGCGATGAGTTCCGCTGCGATGTCCGCCAGCCAGCAGCGCACCGTCGCCCACGGTTGTGATTGCTTTTCAAAGGCGCTCAATGCCTGACCGCCCGGCGCTTCAAACGCATTCCATTCCACCGTGCCGCCCAGCCAGCGCAGCCGACCGGGCCGCGCGATGTCGCGCCGCGCTTCGCTGATCTCATTGGCGTCGCGGTCAATCCACACATCACGGCGCAAGGCAGGATCGTGAGCGAGCAAGCATGTGTCACTCAACGGCTTGATTACGACGTAGGGGCCAATGTGTTTGCCATTGGCAGGCACTTCGTCTTTGGTTTCATTCGTCTCCACGCGTGGTCGCACATCCGCTTTCACGCGGCGCACCACGCGCGTGCCACTGATGAGATCCTGCACGGCGGCAAAGCCATTGCTGCGTCGCATCGTGACGAAGAGACCGAAGAACCCGATGATCGGCAGCCAGAACCACCATGTGCTGAGGTAGGCATCCATTTTGAGCAACTCCTCGTACTCAGCCCCGCTCGTCAGCGCGAGCGGCAGCAGCACGCCGAGCGACGCGAAATCATACACGAGCGTCCGTACCAACGTGCGCCAAATGCCAGGCCCGTCGCCGTTCGGTCGGATGACACGCAGCCCGCACAGCGCCTTACCGATCCCCGCACCCCACACTCCCTCGGTGATAATGAAGTAAGCACGGTAGCAAATCCACCCGCTAAACCACGGCAGGAACGACGCCCACGTTCGCTCCGAAAGAAAAAGGTCCTCCGAAACCGCCGACACCACTAGGACACCGAGCACGAGCTCCGGCAGCGAAGCGATGAAGTCATCGACCAATCCCGCCGCAAATCGCAAGCCCAACGGCGCAGGCTCCGGCACCTGCGAGCTGAATGGCAGAAGGGCCTCGCGCAGCGCAGCGTAATCTGCTAAACGCGCCTCGCGCTTCTTCGACATGCAGCGCGCGATCACTTCGGCAAGACCCGACGCCACGTCTTTGCGAAACTCCGAGACGGGCTTCGGCGCTTTGTCCAACACGGCGGCGACGACCTGGACGGCGTTCTCGCCATCGAAAGGGGCCCGACCGGTGAGCAGCGTGTAGAGCGTCGCGCCCACCGAGTAGATGTCGGCACGCAGATCGAGTTCATCGCCGCGCAGTTGTTCCGGCGGTGCGAATGAAGGCGTGCCGAGCATCATGCCGCTGGCCGTGAGCTGCGTGTCGGTGCGCGCGAGCGTGGACACCGACAAACCGAAGTCACCCACCTTCGCCGTGCCATCGGGCGCGAGGAAACAGTTCGCCGGTTTCACATCGCGATGCAGCACACCGCCCGCGTGCGCGGCTTCTAGCCCCGCGATGATTTGCAGCATTGCATCCACTGCTTCCTTCACCGGCAACGGGCCACGCTTCTTCAACTCGTCTTTCAACGTGCCCCCGCCCGCGATCTCCATCACGATGACTGGCGCGCCTTCAATCTCCTCTGTGCCGAAGATATAAATGCTGTTGGGATGCGTCACTGCCGCCGCGAGCCGCCCCTCGCGCAGGAAGCGTTTCCGCATATCTTCGGAATCAAGGTCATGGCCGAGCACCTTCAGCGCGACACGCCGTCCCGTCTCGCGTTGCTCCGCCTCATACACCGCACCCATGCCACCGCGACCGAGCAACGACAACACGCGATAGCCGCCAAAGTCGAAGGGAAACATCGAAGGCAACGCCGCGCCTTTGGCGAGCGCATTCGGGCCGGTGAGTTTCATCGTCACCTCCGATTCCGACGGCATCGCACCGCTCATTAAACAAGCAGGGCAAAGGGATTCAGGCGCGTCTGCTGGGAGTGCTGCACCGCATTGAGGACATTGATTTGGAGTGTTCATGGTGTGGATGGATTGGTTTCCATGCGTTCCTGAAAGACCAGCGTCGTCAGGTTACCAAAAAACACGATTGCTGTCACAATTTGTATTTTGTCTGGTCTCTTCACGAAAACCAGCCCACTTTCATCGCCATGAAACGTCTGAGTCGAACTCTCGCTCGCCTAGCGGATGCAGGCGTGCCCGTGGGCATGAGCGCGTCGGAGGCGAAGCATGTGCGCTTTTGCAATCTGACGGCTGTGGCCAGTTTTGTATTTGCCGTCGTGTTCTGGTGCCTGGAAATGCCGATCATCGCCGACTGGGGGCACACGACTCCGATGGAGTCAGGAATCATCATAGCACGCGGCCTAGTGGTAAGCTTGTTTCTGCTGCCGCTGTTGCTGAATGCGCACCAGCACCATACGACGGCACGAATGGCACTAATAAGCGTTGCATTGCTTTTTGTGATCAGTTCCAGCGTGATCTTTGGCGCGAGCGCACCCTCGCATCTGTTTACCATCGTCATTGCTGCGGCGGTTCTGGCGATCTTTCCAGAGCACGAACGCCGGCGCATGTGGGGTATCATTGGCGTGTGCCTGTTGGCATTTGCCGCCATGCTGTGGCTGCGCGAGCGCAACCAGCCTCTCATCGTGGTGCAGCGGCAGGAGGTGCGGCTGGCGCTGGAGGTCACCACCTCGTTTGGTGCGCTGATCCTCGCTGTCATCATCATTCGGGTGCTACGTGTCACCGCACGACGTTCGGAGCTGCAGGCGATGCATGAGCATGAACGCGCCGATCGCCTGTTGCTGAACATTTTGCCGGAGCAGATCGCCCGCCGGTTGAAGGACGATCCACAGACCATCGCGGACGGCTTTCACGATGTCACTGTGCTGTTTGCCGATCTCGTGGGCTTTACACCGATGTCGGAGAAGATGGCACCCCGCGCGATCCTCCAACTGATGGACGAAGTCTTCACGCGCTTCGATGCGCTGGTGGATCAGTTTGGCCTGGAGAAGATCAAAACCGTTGGCGATGCCTACATGCTCGCCGGCGGGCTGCCGAATCCCACCGAAAGCCATGCCGAGGATGTGGCGGGCATGGCGCTGGCGATGCTCAATGAAGTGCGGGACATTCGCGGCCCGGATGGCACGCCGCTGAGCATCCGCATCGGCATTGCCACCGGTCCGGTGGTGGCGGGGGTCATCGGCCGAAAAAAATTCCTCTATGACCTCTGGGGCGACACAGTAAACACCGCAAGCCGCATGGAATCGAGCGGCGAGGTCAACACGATTCAAGTCACCGAAACCACCTGGCGGCGTCTGCGCGGCCAGTTCGACTTCCGCGAACGCGGTGAGATCGAGATCAAAGGTAAGGGCCGCGTGATGACGTGGTTCCTTGAGGGACGGACGGCTTGAGGCTGTCCTCACGGCAAATCTGAGGCGGACGCCTTCTCGCAACTCCTGATGCGGCCAAGAAAACTGGCGATGAGCAGGCACAGGATGCCCGCACCGAAAGAACGCGTAAAGAGATTGAATCCCGAACTCGTGTGCATGTTGAATCCGAGCGAGCTGTGCATGGAACTGCCGCTCTTGGTTTCGCTGGCGGTTTGCTCGGTCGTCTTTTCCCAGTGAAACCACGGTTCCGGCGTGCCGATGGCGAAGGTGGTGTGTTCATGCCTCTCAGCGCTGCCACCCTTGCCTTCGCTGTGAAAGCGGAAGCTGAAGAACAAAAAGGCACAATACAAGGCAAGCAGCGTGAGCAGCACTTTGATGATCTTCCGCACGAGTACAGGCAATGAGAGCCACCGGGTTTCAGGAAACAGTTTCATGGTTTCGATGGATTGGTTTTATGAGTTCCTGAAAGGCAGGCTGTGGTGCGGATGGTTTCTGCGAGGGCGTCATCCTTATCGTGGCATCCGTAGCAAAGCCACACTTCATCAGGAAGGCAGAGATGAGCCGCATTTGGGGCAGGTGCCACGGTTCAGCGTTGACCGGTGAAGTAACCGTAAAGGTGAACGACCAGACAGATGGCGAACCCAAGCAACGCCAATGCGGCCACAACTTCATCAAACCGCGTCCGGTTTTGACCGTTGCCTGCCGAATAGATCCGTCCACGCAGCAGCAGCAAGGCCAGCAGGACGGTGGTGGCCCCGGCGACGTAGGCCATGCTGCCCTGAAAATGGACACGACGGGTCTTCAACTCGCCCGTGTGGATGATCAGGCCACCCGCATACAGTAAGATCACACCCGCCAACCGTTCGAGCCATGGTTGTATTCGTGAGAAAAAAGACTGGTGCGGCTCGTTCATGGTCGTGGAGTCATCAAACGCGAAACTCAATCACTGCTTTCTAAAAGCGCGCCACTGAGAGCAATCCGGTCACGAGCAAAGCGATGCTGAAAGCCGTAAGCAACGCGATGCGCGTGATCGCTCCATCATCTGGTTAACGCAGACTGTGGGCCATGGCACCACCGATGCCACCGAGCACTCCCAGCAATGGGAAACCGCCCATGATGCCGTAGAAGAAGACGGCATACATCGCATGCGGCACTGCGGCGGAACCGTGCTCGAAACCAGAAAATGGCACCGGAAACTGCCAGACCAAAGCAAGCAGTGCCGCGCAGGGAAATGCCGCCACCATGCAGCAGGAGGCTCCCATCATGATGGCGTTGAATTTACTCATGATGTGGCTCTTAAAACGGTCACCAAATGCCGCATCTCGTCATCCACATCGACGGATGAATCAACCGTCTCGGCGATCTCCGCGCGCAACACCTCGCGGTAGCGCTGCCGCAGCCGATGCACAGCCACTTTGAGCGCGCCCTCGCTGATGCCGAGCTTTTTGGCGGTTTCCTCACGAGATGACTCCGCGCCGCTAAGCGTGCACTTGAGCGCATCGAAGGTCGCCTCGTCTTTCTTCGCCGCGAACTCCGTCCGCAGACGTTTCATCGCGCGATCGAGCAATTCCATCGCCCAGCGCTTGTCGAAGAGAGCGTCGGCGTCGGCTTGTTCCGCAGGCTCCAGCGCATAACGTGCCTCGGGATCGAGAGCATCCCATTCGACGATCATCTGCCCACCGCCGCGTTTCTGTGTGCGTGCGTGATTCCACGCGTTGGCGAGAAAGTGCTTCAGAGCACCCAGCAGATACGAACGGAACTTCCCACGCGAAGGGTCGGCCACCGTGGGATTGCGCTCCAGCAGGTCGGTAAAAAACGCCTGCGTCAGATCCTGCGCATCATGCGGCGCATGACCGCGACGTCGTACAAAAGCGTAGAGCGGATACCAGTAGTCACGGCACAACTCCGACATGGCCTTGTGCGCATGTGTGGCGGCGCCCGCATGCTGCGCCGCCAGCACAAGACTCCACCGCGTCGTGTGGAACTCACGGGCACCGGGAGCGATGGAGTCGTTCATACATTGATCTCACCGACAATTCACCATCGTGTCAAGCCACTCAACTTGCCAATCTCAAACGAAGCCCACACCATCCCAATCCGACCGCCATATTCAGTGACACATTGCATTTGCAGGAAAGGCAGATGCCCCACCTGCGTTACAGGCGCGTATGAAACCTTTCCGCACTCTCTTGCTGCTTGCTTGCTTCACTGTGTCTGCTTTCGCCGCAGAGGCGACCAAACCGAACATCATCCTCATCTACGCCGACGACCTCGGCATCGACGGTGTGAGCTGCTACGGTGCGGACAAGCACAAGACGCCGAACATCGACAAGCTCGCAGCCTCCGGCACACGCTTCACGACCTGCTATGCCGCGCCACTGTGCGGACCGTCGCGTTGTCTGCTCATGACGGGGCGCTACGCTTTCCGCACCGGCGGTATCGGCAATGGTTCCTGGCGCAATGATGGTCCAGGGGCCAAATCAGCCGACGAACCTTCAGTCGCGAAGCTTTTGAAGCAAAGCGGCTATGCCACGGCTCAGGCAGGTAAATGGCGGCAGGTCGGCGAAACGCCCCGTGACTGGGGTTTCGACGAATACGTCACCGATCCAACTGCTGGCGGCTGGTTTTGGAAGGACTCTTATGAGAAGAACGGTGAGCAGATCCATGCGGGCAAAGAAGTCTATAACCCCGACATCATCCAGGCTTACAGCATCGACTTCATCACGCGGAACAAAGAGAAGCCCTTCTTTCTCTACTACGCCATGCACCTCGTCCACGGCCCTATCCTGCGCACACCGGATACAAAGGAAGGTAGCGACCTCTACGAGGACAACATCGCCTACATGGACAAGCAAGTCGGTGGCATCGTCGCGGAGGTGGAAAAACTCGGGTTGCGTGAGAAGACACTCATCATCTTCTCCGCTGACAACGGCACCGCGCTCAGCTATCCGAACACCATCGGTGGGCGCATGATCAACGGCAAAAAAGCCAGCATGCTCGAAGGGGGCTCGCGTGTGCCCTACATCGCCAGTTGGCCCGGCGTGACGCCTGCGGGCAAAGTGAGCACCGACATCGTCAGCATCGCCGATCAACTCCCCACCTTCGTCGAACTCGCCGGCGGCAAATTGCCCGAAGGCGTCAAAATCGACGGCATCAGCCACGCCCCACAACTTCGCGGCGAAAAAGGAACGCCGCGCGAGTGGGCCTACGTACAACTCGGCGCTCATTGGTTCGTGCGTGAGCAGGGCTGGAAGATGAACGAAGCCAGCGAACTCTTCGACATGAACGATGCACCCTTCGTCGAAAAGCCCGTAGCCGCTGCCGATGACAGCGAGGCCAGCAAAGCCGCCCGTGCTCGCCTCACCGCCGTCCTCGCCGATCTCAACCCCGCCGCTGGCAAAACCGACGGCGGCGATGGCAAAAAGCCTGGCAAGAAAAAGAAGGGCAAGAAGAAGGGCAAGGCGCAATAGTCCTCAACGCTTCAAAACAAACAGGAGGCTGTTGAGCAGCCTCCTGTTACTAATCTAGTTGGATGTATCGAATTCAGATCAAGCGAGTGCCTTCGCCACGGCATCAGCAGTGATGCCGAGTTCTTTAAAGACGGTGTTACCGGGGGCGCTCATGCCGAAACGATCAATGGCGATGATCTGGCCCTGTGTTCCAACGTATTTCCACCAGAGGCCGGAAACGCCGGCTTCGATGGCGATGCGCTTGGTGCAGGCGGCGGGGAGAACGCTTTCGCGATAAGCGGCATCCTGGCGATCAAAGCGCTCGAAGCATGGTAGGCTGACGACGCGCACGCCGGGCTTGCCCTTCGCGCCTTCGACGGCGTGTTGCACTTCAGAGCCGGTGGCGATGACGATGGCTTCAAGAGCCGCTGTTTCCTTCACGAGGATGTAGCCACCTTTGAGCGTGCCCTCACGGCGAGTTGCCGCAGTTACTCCACCTTGATGAGGAAGGTCCTGGCGGCTCAAAGCGAGCAATGTGGGGCCATCTTGGCGGCTGAAGGCAGCGGCGAAGGCGGCGGCGGCTTCTTCGGCATCGCCGGGGCGGATGACGTCGAGATTTGGGATGACACGCAGACCACTGACGGTTTCCACCGGCTGATGCGTTGGGCCGTCTTCACCAACACCGACGCTGTCATGCGTGAAGATGTAGGTCACAGGCAACTTCGCGAGTGCGGCGATGCGGATGCTCGGACGGCAATAATCGGCGAAGACGAGGAAGGTCGCGCCACTGGCCAGGAAGAGGCCGTCGTAAGCGATGCCGTTGCAGATTGCACCCATCGCATGCTCACGAATGCCGAACCAGATGTTGCGACCCGTGCGATTCGTGGCGCTAAAGTCGCCCATACCAGTGAGGTAGTTCTTGGTGGAGCCGAAAAGGTCTGCGCTGCCGGTGATGAGATGCGGTACGGCTTTGGCGATGTGGTTGAGGATCTCGCCACCGCTATTGCGCGTGGCGGCTTTGCCTTCGGATGGATATTCCGGCACCACTTTGAGCAAATCTTCAGCGCTGAGGCTGCCGTTGCGTGCAGCATCGAGTTGTTTGGCCAACTCAGGGTTCGCAGCACTCCAGGCAAGATAGGTCTTGTTCCACTCGCCATGGATCGCGGCACGCTTGGCCTTCAAATCGGCAAAGTAAGCCTTCACTTCATCGCTCACGTAGAAATGCGTGCCTTCAGGGATGCCGAGGCCTTTTTTCGCGGCATCGACGAACTTGGCACCGCCTTCGCCGTGGCCTTTGGCCGTGCCGGCGACTTCGGGGATGCCTTTGCCGATGATCGTCTTGGCGATGATGATCTTGGGCTTGCCGTTGTCGTTCTTCTTGGCGTCACTGATCGCTTTGACGATGGCCTCGAGATCATGGCCATCGATCGTCACCGCATCCCAACCCACCGCGGTGAACATCGCAGCGGCATCTTCGCTCTGCGTGACCTTGGCCATGGCGTCGAGCGTCACATCATTGGAATCGTAAATCAGGATCAGATTATCGAGTGCGTTGTGCGCCGCAAAGGAGACGGCCTCACGCGCCACACCTTCCTGAAGACAGCCGTCACCGGCGAGAGTGATAACGTGATTGTCGATGATCGTGTGCTGAGCCGTGTTGTACTTCGCAGCGGCCATCTTGCCGGAAAGCGCATAACCGACGGCATTGCCCACGCCCTGACCCAGTGGCCCGGTGGTAGACTCCACGCCCGGTGTTTCATGAAACTCCGGATGCCCTGGCGTGATGGAATGCAGCACGCGGAACTTTGAAACGTCATCAATGCTCACGGCATAGCCACTGAGGTGCAGCCATGAATAGATGAACATCGAGCCGTGACCCGCGCTAAGGATGAAACGGTCGCGGTTCAGCCATTTTGGATCAGCGGGATCACACTGAAGGCTTTCACCAAAAAGCACCGCGCCGACTTCCGCCGCACCGAGTGGCAGGCCAAGATGGCCGGAGGAGCATTTGTGCACAGCATCCATGGCGAGACCACGGGCTTCATTGGCGGCTTGAGAAAGGATAGATTTGTTCATGAGAGGGTTTTTGAGGGGGGGGAAGCGCCAGTAGCGGCCAAGCGCGGGACGCGTTCTTTACCGGCGCTAAGGGTGGATTCAAGGTCGAAAACGGGGGCGATTCGGACGTTTACTGGTCATGCCACCCCAAGCCTCTCGCCGCCATTTCATCGAAGCCTCCGCCCTCGCGTTCGGTTCCCACTTACTCGGTCAAGTGCCGGGAGACCGTCCCAGGCAGGACGCTGCGGTCAAGGTGCTCAATCCACGTGGTCGGGTGCCGGTAAGCATCATCATCGATGATTCGACGTGCTTGGTGAACTTGAACAAGTTCGCCATTCCGCAGTTCGCCACGGTGAATCCGGGCAAGTATGACCACTATCCGTGGCAGAGTTGGCCGGACGAGATTCCGGATAGCTTCGTGAGTAAATTTGCCGATTGGGCCACGGAGAATGGCGTGAAGGGCAAGTACAGCATTGTCCCCTTCCCCGCCTGTGTGGGCCGCCTTGACCGCGAGATCCCCGGCTGGAGCCAGCGTAACCTGCAAGACAGCATCAAGCTCGTGCGCGAGCACATCACTCCCAACTGGGACATCCATCCCGAGATGGTCACGCACACACGCATCATCGACACGAAGACCGGCCATCCGTATCCTGAGATCAGCCCGCGCTTCATGGAGAACTGGGACTGGTGCAACGGGCGCAGCACCGACGAAATCGCCGACTACATGAGCTATGCGCTCACCATTTTGAAAAACATCGGCCTGCCATGTGAAGGCGTCACCACGCCCGGTGGTTTCGGCAGCAAAGCGCGGCCGCAACTCGCGCAGGCCTCGTTTGAATCATGTCGTAGCGTTTTCAATGCCGAGATCCCGCACTACTT
>CANIZT010000119.1 GCA_947471905.1 Verrucomicrobiaceae bacterium | reverse complement strand
TCGGCACGTCAGCGATGCGCTTGCCGGTGAATTCAGCAGCCTTGCCGACTTCCTTGCCTTCCGCATTTTTCTTTGCCGTTGTGAGCTTCAAAACTTCGCCTTCGGCTTTTGCGGTGATGGTTTCAGTCGTCGCCACTTTGCCTTCCTTGTTCTTCTGCTCGCGCGTCACGATCAACGTGTCGCCATCGACCTTCGTGCTCGTCGTTGGCACCACGCTGCCGCCGCCCCAGAGCACGCTGGAGCTAAGGGCACCATCTTTGGACTCCACGCCAAGCCAGCCTGCGCCACCGCCAGGGATCGTCAGTGCCCAGCGGCCCACGAAAGGATTGTCAGCGGCGTTCAAAACAGCGCCGAGACTGAAAACGGCAGCGACAGAGAGAGGGCGAATCGAGAAGAGCATAAGCAGGCAGGTTGGGTGGTTGTGTTGGGCGGGTAGAAACGGGATTACTTGCGCTGATCCTTCACACAGTTGGGATCAGCAGGAGTTGGAGAGCCGGTTTGATCGACTGGCTGATTGAAAAGATACTTCCACACCGCCTCGTGGATGAATTTGCCATCCTTGTCCTTCACCGCCGCACCACCGGGCGTTACCGAGCTATGTGCACGTTTGTCGTCTCCCTTCACATCCGCATCCGTGATCAATCGACGCGTGTTTTCAAACGGCGGAACACTCATGTCCACGTTCACAATCGGCCCGAACTGGTTTAAGCCCATCATCTCCCAGGAGCGGCAGTAATGATCGCCCGTCCAGCCGCCATCCAGCACATGGCTGAAGCCGAAGATGCGGTTCGCCGACGTCGCGGAGGGCAGCGCCTGCCAGCTTTCCAAGTTGTCCCGCGGCCCGCAGAGGCACACCACGCGGTCCACCTTCTGATGCTTCGCAAAGCGTGCCGAGGTCGTCGCGCCGTGGGAGGCACCGGAGAGGATCACCTTGTCCCAGTCCAGACCTTTACCATCCTTGCTCAGGAACTGCTTCCAATTGCCCTCGGGATGCTCCTTCGAGAGCCATTTCACGAACTGATATGAGCGCTCCATGATGCTGTCCGGCTGCGGGATGCTCACCAGATCACTGCGATCCTCACCGATGGACGCTTCGAGGCGGATGTCGCCCAAAGTCTTGCCATCATCGCGTCGCGCTGGCGGAATGATGCCGAACCACTTGTTCGCGTAATGCACCTGGATCGCATGCAGCCCGTAGCTGTTCAGTCGTTCAAACAACGGCGCACTGTGCCCCATCAGCCAGATCACCAGCTTGCCCTGTGGTTTCACTTTCACATCGACACTCGCATTCTGCATGTCCTGCGGCTTCCCCTTCTTGTCCATAAACACGAAGTCGATCTCCGGGTGCTCCTTCGCCCGTGGATCAATCTCGCTCGCACGTTTCGAGATCGTTTCGGCGGCATTCAAACTGGCCGACAAGACAAACAGACAGGTGATGATGTTCTTCATAAATAGAGTTCAGGATTCAAAACGACGACCAGCGGAATACGACCCCACGCTGCGAATCGTCGCGCCATCCGCTTTCGTCTGCTCCAGCGCCTTCTGCACGCGCAGATCGGCCTCGGAGCCCTCGATCTCGATGTAGAAGCGATACTTGTTCGGCTGGCCACGAATCGGGCGCGATTCGAGGCGCTTCATGTTGATGTCGCTCTCGCTCAGCGGTGTCAGAAAGCGGCACAGGCTGCCGGAGCGATCCGGCAGCTCCACCACAAGCGCCGTGCGGTTGTGTTTGAGCGATGGCGTGTTCGCTGCATGCCCGATGAGATAAAACTGCGTGATATTCGGCACCTCGCCCGCAATGGGGAAATGCAAAATCTGCAAGCCATGCCGCTCCGCGTTCTGCCGTGGCCCAATCGCCGCCGCGCCGTGCGTGACAGCGGCTTTCTCCGCCGCCTTCGCCGTGCTGGCCTCAACGACACGTTTCACGTCTGGGCAATTCGCCTTCAACCACTCGTCACCATGATAAAACGGCATCGCATGCGAGTGAATCGACGTGATTTTTTCGCCCCTGCGACCCAGCAACGCCAGTTTCACGTCCAGCGTGAGTTCTTCGACAACGCGCAGCTCACACCGCGCATCCACCAGCCGGTCCACGGTGTCGATGATGAAGCCGCCGGATGAATTTTCGATCGGTACGATGCCCAGCGCTTCGGGATTTGAGGCCAGGAAGTCGAACACATCGCCCACATTGTCCCGCAGGCTCACCGCCACGCCGGGGCAGCGCATCTGCGTGATCAGATGCGAAAAACTGCCCTCAGGACCGAGGCAGGCGATGGTTGGCGGTGGATTCATTTGAGCCGTGCATGCTCCGCTGCTGAGGCCCACGGTCAAGAACACCGCGCTGGATTTCATTCCAGCCTCGCGTTCCTTTCCCCATGCGCCGCCGCTGGAAAATCATCTTCATCACCCTGCTGCTTCTCGCGGCCGTCGGTTGGTGGGGCGTTCCGTGGCTAGTGCCGTTGCCAGATTTACTTCAGCAGGCACCGCCCAGCTCCACGCTCTACCTCGCCCGCGATGGCACACCGCTGCGGCATCTGTTGAACGAAGACGGCACACGCTCCGCTCCGCCGGTGAAATACGCCGAACTTCCGACGATCCTCGTCCACGCGATTCTCGCTGCGGAAGATAAACGCTTCTTCTCCCACAGCGGTGTTGATCCCCTCGCCATCGCACGCGCTGCGTGGGACAATGTGCAGGCGAAGCGTATCGTCTCCGGTGCCTCGACGATTCATCAGCAGCTCATCAAAAACACCACGCCGCGCTCTGAGAAGCGCACGCTCAAAGTGAAATTCGTCGAAGCGCAGCAGGCACGACGCCTCGCGATGAGTTGGAGCCGCGAAGACGTGCTCGCCGCCTATGCGAACCGCATTTCCTTCGGCAATCTCATGACCGGAGCCGCCACCGCTGCGTCTGGCTATTTCCACAAGCCGCTCGGCGATCTCACACCCGCCGAATGCGCGCTGCTCGCCGCGCTGCCGCAGTCGCCGGGCCGTTTGAACCCGTTTCGCAATCTGGAAGGCGTTTTGCCGCGTCAGCGCCGCATTCTCGATCAGATGCACACACTTGGCTGGCTCGATGACGAGTCGCTGCGCGTCGCCTTGAGCCAAAACATCGTGTTGCAACGCTTCAGCGGCGGTTTCGAGGCGCCGCATGCGATTGAAATGCTGCGCGGTGCCTCGGAGGCCACGACGATGCGCACCACGCTTGATGCCACGCTTCAGCAACAGGTCGAAACGATCATCGCGCAGCGCTTGGAGTCGCTCAAAGGCCGCCATGTCTCGCATGGGGCCGTCGTGGTCATCGAAAACGTCACCGGAGCCGTGCTCGCGCTCGCAGGTTCGCGTGATTTCTTTGCGAATGAAGGCGGCCAGATCAACGGAGCCTGGGCACCGCATTCACCCGGCTCGGCGATGAAGCCGTTCACCTACCTGCTCGCTTTTGAACGCGGCGCGACGCCCGCGAGCATCGTCGCCGACCTGCCCATCGAGTTCGCCACGTCATCCGGCACCTATCGGCCAGAAAATTTCTCCCTGCGCAGCTTCGGGCCGATGACGTATCGAAACGCGCTGGGCAATTCGCTCAATATCTCCGCCGTGCGTGTGCTCGACTCCATCGGGGGAGCCGAAACGCTGCTGCCAAAGCTGCGTGAACTTGGTTTGAGCACGTTGAACGAAGACGCTGCGCACTACGGCCTCGGCCTCACCATCGGCAATGCCTCCGTGCGTTTGATCGAACTCGCCAACGCTTACGCCTGCCTCGCCCGTCTCGGTCGTTTCAAACCGTGGACGATGCGTGCTGATGCTCCCACGAGCGAAGAACACCGTCTTCTCGGCGAAAATGAAAGCTGGCTCATCGCCGACATCCTGAGCGACAATCAGGCGCGTGAAATGGCCTTCGGCAGTTACTCCGTGCTGCGCCTGCCGTTCAAGTGCGCTGTCAAGACCGGTACCAGTTCCACCTTCCGCGACAACTGGACGCTCGGCTACACGCGTGAGTTCACCGTCGGCGTCTGGGTCGGCAATTTCGACAACACACCGATGCAGGACGTCAGCGGCATCACCGGCGCCGGCCCGATCTTCCGCGATGTGATGCTGCACCTGCACGAAAAACATCCCGCCACTTGGTTTGATCGTCCTGCGGCCATCACGCATGCCCGCATCGACCCGCGCACCGGCAAACGCCTCACGCCACTGACGCCGCCGTCACGCTTGAGTCGCGAGGAGTTCTTCATCGCCGAGAAAATGCCGCCCGTCGCTCAAGCCAGCGATTACGACGCCCGTGGCCGCGTGATCCTGCCCCGCGAATACGCCGCGTGGATTCCGACGAGCGCCAACTGGCTCGGTGACCTCATTACCCTCGCCGAAACGGATGCTAGACCGGCGCTGCGCATCACCAATCCCATCCCCGGCACCGTCGTCATCCTCGATCCCGACATCCGCAACAACGGCAATCGCCTGCTGCTGCAAGCCACGGGCTCGGATCAACCGCATTGGAGCAGCAAATCGCTCCAACTCCAGACCGAGGCCAATCACACCTTCGCCATCCTCAAACCCGGTCGCCACGAGATCGAGCTGCACGATGAGGCGAGTGGCTTGAGTGCGAAGACGTTTGTGATCGTGCAGGAGGAATAGCAGGACGGGCCCGTTTTCAGGCGGATGCGCGACGCCAATTCGACCCCTGCGCGCTCATCCATAGTGATCTGGGCGAAAAAATTCCTGCATCCCCCCCCCCGATTCTGGTTAGTCTCATCCTGTTTTAGCAAAAAATTGTTGATATGAACCTCACGAAACACACCACCGGGCTGGCCGCTGCGCTGGCACTTTTTCTCTCCGCCGCAGCCTGGACGCCCTCTTACAGCGCGGTGACCATCACGGCGGTCGAAACCGGCAGCGATGTGGTGTTTACTTATTCGGGTAGCATTGATCTCACCAACTTGGGTTCGCCTTCGCCTTTTAATAATTTAAATTCAGCAATAGTGCCGTCTGCGGGTCAGTTTCAAAGCATCGGTAGCACAAACTCCCCGAACGGAAATTATTATACAGCGACATTCACTGGGGACGCCGCATTTGGTAGCGGCTTTGGAGTGTCGGCCGACTCCTCCACTGGAGATAAGTTTGGGTTCTTAAAAGGTTCTAATCTCATCGCACTTGACGCATCATATAATTCTAACGATGCGTTAAACGGCACCATCACTTATACTGGGAAAACGTTTTCCTCCTTGGGAGTCACTGCTGGAACTTATGTTTATACAATGACAGAAGATAACTCCAACACTATCACTATGAACATCGGCAGTGTTCCCGAACCCTCCCGTGCCCTGCTCGCTGGATTGGGCCTCTGCGGCCTGCTGCTGCGCCGTCGCCGAGTTCGTTTGGTCTGATTCGTTCTCAGCACTTTCCATCTCCCGGTCGGCCCCGTGTTGACCGGGAGTTTTTGTTTTCAGATGGAAGGCATCACTCCGCCAGCCGCTCCCGATACATCTTCCGGGCATGTTCATAGGCCGCGACGGCATCCGCATGCTCCTTCGGATCAATGAGCGCTTCTTTCTGTGACCAGCATTGATCGACGCTCTTGAGGCACCACTCGAGGCTGCGTTTTTCGCGGATGGGTTTGTCGTTCACGATGACGAAGATCGGATTGGTGTGCGAGCTGGCGCGGATGCGCAGGGCGAGCCAGCAGCTTTTTTCCACACGCACGTCAAAGGTCAGGTCACGCGTGGTGCCGTCGGCGGCCATGTTTTGTTTCGCGACGGACTCGCCGTTGACGAGAAGCTCGACAGGCACCTCGCGTGAGGTGCCGATTCGCGCGCGTTCGATGTCCCAGAAGGGCTTTTGACCGACGGGAGCGTTTTTGATTTCAGGACGTGGCTGCTGATCGAGAAGCGCGGCGGCTTTGACGGTGACTTTGACCGTCGCAGGCTTGGTGAGCTTCAATTCGCTGCCGTTCACGCCGAGTTCGACGTCGTTGGCCTTGAAGTCGATGAGGTGGCTCTTGCCATCACTGACGTAGGCGCGGCCAGCGCGGATGCCTTCGCACCAGGAGTCGTAGGTGAGCTTGCCATCGAGCTTCACATAGGCGCGGCCGAGGCCGACGCGTTCGCCGTAGATGCAGGGGAAATCGGTCTCGCCGCTGATGCGGGTGCGAAAGCCGGCGTTGAGCGTGTGATACCAGATGTTCAGCTCCCAAGTGTGCGGTGTGTCCACCATGGAAAGGAAATCAACGGCAGGCACGAGTTTGCCGTCCGGTCCTTCGACCATGTGCGTGACATCGACGATGTATTCGCATGCGCCGATGCCATTGAACGGCGGCACGATGTAGTTCGGCAGCTCATCGGTGGCGCTTGGCACACCGAGCTTGTACTGCTGACCGCGAGCGGGATCGTTTTCGGCGAGCGGCTGTAGTCCCCAGCCGCTGTGCGCCGGGCCGGTGAGCGCGCCCTGCTTCTTCGCCCACTTGAGCGTGTTGAGGCAAAGCGTGGGCCAGTGCGCGGTGCTGTCGCCGCCGGGATACATCTGCTCTTTGAGCTTCAACAGGCAGAGATGGCCGCTCTTGTGACTGCCGAAGCCGCTGACCTCGACATCGTAACGCAGCAGGAAGGGGTAACGCGATTCCTTGTCCTCCGCTCCGGTGAAGAACTGCTTCTGATAATCGAAACACGGCCCCCAGGTGAGGTTCGCGCCGATTTTCAAATCTTCGCCCATGCAATGCCGCGCCATATCCGGCGCATGCACGCCCTGCGTCGGCACGGAGTAATGCGCGCAGCCTGCGGCGTGGATGTGATGATCGCCGCTCCACCAGCCGAGCTTCGAGGGATCGACCCAGCGCTTGACTTGGAACTCCATCGTCGTGTTTTTGCCCGCGATCGTCACCTTGCGCGATTCAGCGATGGATTCCGGTCCGCGGCGGAAGGTGATGTCGTAAACGCCATCTGGCAGCTTTAGCCCCTCGCCGTCGCCGCGATAGATTTGCGGATGGAAGAAGAAATCAGGCGCGTGCCGCTTGATCTGCGAGGGATAGATGCGTCCTGCGGCGTCTTTGATGAGCAGCTCCGCGATGCAGGGCTTGCCGTTTTCATCGGTGATGGCGAGCTTCACTTCGCGGGCGGCTTGGCAGTCGAAAAGTACGCTCACTTCGTTGCGAAAGCCAAGATCCTGCGTGCCCTGACCGGTGTCGAAGCTGAACGTGGCGTCACGCTTGCCCGCATCACGGCTGTAGAGCTGGATGATGCGGTATTCGACGCCGAGGCCGCTCAGATCGGCCTGCATGGGTGGCGCTTCGAACATCTGCATGTCGAGCCAGCGTGCGGAAAGCGCTGGCTGGCCGGGATCACGCGGCTGTGCGTTCGGTGCCACGGGTGGCGAGCCTTTCACATACGCTTCCTTCGCCTGCGGACTGCTCCCCACGAGTTTCGCGGTTACGCCGGCTTCGTTATCGACACGCACGAGATACTGACGCCAGCCCGATTCATCGAGTATCGGTTTCGCCGCACCCGCCGCCACCTTCACACGTTGCTCGGGCGTGATCGTGACCTGAAACAGCGCATGCGCATCGAGCACTGCTTGCGCCTTCGTGGCGCTGACCGCATCATTTGCCTGAATGCAGGCTTTCAGCGTCGCGATCTCATCGGCACTGAATGGCGAGCCGAGGTAGTTCGTCGCGTCAATGAGCCGCTGCGTGGCGGCGAGGAAGGGCTGGGGTTCGACCTCGGTGGCGAAGGTCGTGCCAAGCGCCCAAACCAAGAGGAGATACTGCGTTTTCATGCTGCATCAAACGCACACGAGCCGCGGCGGCTTGCCAAACATCACATGTGCAGCACCAGGGAAGTGCGGCTCAGCTCCACATAGTCACCTTGATTCAGCATTTGCTGAATGCCCTGCCAGTTCGACCGGAACAGATGCACAAGCTGGTCATTCGGGATTTTTCCCGTGGTAATGAACAACAGCTTGGCTGGCTCCCCATGCATGAGAAAGCTGTCCACGAAATCACTATCCTTGGTGACAACCACGCGCTGGTCGGCGGCAGCAATGCTCCGAATTTCACTGTCGGTGGTAAGATTGCGTGCCGGGAGATCAAGTGTGTGCAGAGCGTCCGCACCCAGCGCTGTCAGCTCATGCGCCAGCCTTCGAGGCAATTGCGCATCCACGATGAATTTCATGCCAGGGCAGGCTCAATCCGTTTGGTGCGCGTCACCTTCGCCGCCCATGCGATGGCCGCCCGCAGATCATCGGCTTCCAAATCTTCGTAATCGGCCAGAATCTCCGCGTTCGTCATGCCACTGCTCAGGAGTTCCAGCATGAACTCCACCGGATAGCGCAGACCACGAATGCACGGCTTGCCGTGGCAGATGTCCGGCGAAGATGTGATGCGGGAGAAAAGCTGGCGGTCACTCATGGGCCGAGGCTATCACAAAGCTGCTGAGGAAACAACCACGGCCTCACACCACCACCAGCACGATCGCGCTCATCATCAGCAGCGCACCGGCCAGCCGCCAGCGCATGACTTTGGGGCCGAGATGCTGCTCGGCATTCACGAACCAGTGGCCGACCATCCACACGAGGCCGACGCTGAGCAGGCCGCGGGAGGCATAGACGATGTTGGTGGAAGTGGCTTTGCCGAAGACAGCGATCGTGCTGACGAAGGTGATGCTTTGCACGCCGAGCAGGACGGAACCGCCGCCAAGCCACGACCAGGCACGACGCGGAATGGCACTCAGTGGCGCGGAGAAACGGAAGATGAGGCCGAACGACAAGAGCGCATTGATCCAGAAGATGCAGGGCAGCAAACGGCCCGGGCCCCAGCTTGGGCCCCATTTCTGTACGAGCACATCAAAGATCGCGAACGCCACCGCACCGGTGCCGCCGGCGATGAACGTGATGAGCAGATGACGCGGCGGTTGGTCGGCGTCTTTGCGATTGAGAAAGGTGATGCCGAGCACGCTGAGGAAGGCGGCGATCCACAGTTTCATGCCCACGGCCTCGCCAATGAGCAGCGGTGTGAAGAAGGCGACGAGGATCACCTTCAAACCAAACACCGGCACCGCAACGGAGACATCGCCCTTCTCCAAGGCGAGAAACTGCGAGAGTTGACCGACAAACAGGCACAGGGCAATTACGCCGGGCTGCCAGAGCAATTCTCTTTCCACCGGTGGCCCACCAAGCAGCCAGAGCAGCGAGAACAAGGCGGCGACGATGATGTTGGCGACAAAGGTCGTGCGCCAAAGGCCGACGCCGAGATCGCTGGAGCGTTTCAGCACGAGCGCCCCGAATGCGTATAAAAGGGCGGCAATGAGCGGAAACAGCGTGGTAGCGAAGGCGGGGGACACTCGTGCTCTTATCACGCTCAGGCATGCTATCAAGGTCGAGAATCCCGGGCGCTTCAGCCGCCACTTGCCACGCGTGACACGCTCGCTAAGGCAGAACACCCAACCTCTTTTTTATGCCCAATTCGTATCCTGATCAATCTGTCGCCGTACTCTTTAGCGGAGGCGACTCGCCCGGCATGAATGCCTTCCTGCGTGCCATCGTTCGCCTCGGCCTGAACCGCGAAAAAATCGTCGTGCTAGGCATTCGTGACGGCTACCGTGGCCTTGTGCGCACAGCCCGTGCGGTGAATGGCGATGCAGAAGCGCTGGTCCGCCTCAAAAGCACCATTGCATCACATCCTGGTCGAGCAGGTCTCATCAATGAACAGCTAGATATCATTCGAATGGACCACGCCAGCGTGAGCGGCATCATGGGCAAGGGGGGCACAATCCTTGGCTCGGCACGCTGTCTGGAGTTTCACACTCCAGAAGTGCGGGAGAAGGTCATTCGTTTGTTGAAGAACCTGAATGTGCGGGCGCTCATCGTGGTTGGCGGCGATGGCTCTCTGACCGGCGCGAAGCTTTTGGCGGAAGAAAGTGATCTGCAAATTATCGGTGTCCCGGCGACCATCGACAATGATCTGCAATTCACCGACATGGCTCTGGGTGTTGATACTGCCGTCAAAACACTTGTTTGGGCCGTGGACCACTTCATTGACACGGCTCGCAGTCACCGTCGCGTCATGGTGCTGGAAACCATGGGGCGTGAGAGCGGTGATCTCGCGCGCATGGCCGGTTTAGCGTCTGGCGCAGAAATGATCATCACGCCTGAGGGCGGCCCCATCACTGATGAGGCCATGAAAGGTCTCGCCGCCAAGATCGAGGGCGCGATGACTCGTGGTCGCGGCCATGCCATCGTTTTAGTTGCGGAGGGCGTGCAGTTTGACCCGCCGCAGAAGCGCAACCGCGCCTATGTGCTCATGGATGCCTTCCAAGAATACTTCCAGCGTTCTGGTGCCCCGTTCCCTGATCTCGAAGTCCGGCCTTCCGTGCTCGGCCATCTTCAGCGCGGCGGTCACACCACGCCGCAGGATTGCATTCTCGCGGCCCGCTTCGCCGATCGCGCATGGACAACCATTCTCACCGAGAAAAGCAAAAACGGCATCACGGCTCTACGCAAAAACGTGATCGAGATCGTGCCCTATGGTGCCCCAGACATGCCTGAGCGTGCGGCGTTCTCCAAAGAAATGGAGAAGCTGCATGAGGAGTTGAGCTCCTGGTAAGCATGCTTCACGGCTGCTTGAGCCACCGATCCATCCACTTCAGCGTCTTCTCCCACATCTCGGGCAAATACACGTGTCCGACACCTTGATAAATCGCATTCTCGAAGCGCTGTGGGGCATCACCACCATGCAGCGCGTACACCTTGCTCACGATCTCACCAATGTGCCGCACGCCATCAATCGGTGAGCCGCCATCTTGATCGCCGGTCATGAACAGCATCGCACGTGGTGCTCCAAGCGCGATCACGGCCTCGCTATCGAAGTTTTTGAGCATGCCGGGAACGAAGTAGTAAATGCCGTGTGCTTTGAGCATGCCGGCCCGGATCAGTTCTTCATAGCGCGTCATGCAGCCGACGCACACGGCGGCACGCGGTCGTTCATCCATCGCCATGACCCACCAACTGCGTGTCGAACCCATGCTGATGCCGGTTACGCCGATGCGCTGTGCATCCACTTCTGGACGCGAGCACAGATAATCCAGTGCCGTCAGATCATCGCGAATGATCATGCCCCACAGCGTGCGCCCAGCCCAGAGATTGAACTTCGCCGCCGTCATCTCGCCGTTACCGCCTTTTTGCAGCGGTCCATCCGGCCCGTTGCCATTGCGCTCACCAAAACAAGGCGCGTCGATGCCTAGCACGACATAACCCGCTTCAGCCAGTGCTGGACCTGGCGCTACCGGCGTCGCATTCGTCTGCAACAACTCCTGTTTACCGATGTCATACTGCCCGCCGTGCCAGTGGCAGTAGAGAATCGCTGGAGCCTTGCGCTGCGCATTCGCAGACTTCGGCACAAACACATACCCCTTCACGATCTCGCCTGCGCCATTATCAAATTGGATCGTCTCGTGCGTGTAGGTGCCTTTGTCCTCTTTGCTGATCACTTGAAATGCGGACACTGGTGGCCGTGAGGGCATGTCACCGAGGAGCTCGGTTAACTGCGCCCGAATTTCACCACGCCGCTTTTGCCATGCGTCTAATGTCTCCGGCACCTGCAGCGGCGGAGCGATCTTGGCGTGAGCCAGCCAATCTTCGGCGGGTGTGGGTTCAGCGGCTTGCATGCGAAGGAAGAGAATGAGACAGACAAAGGTCGTGCGCATGCGCTGGTTTTAACAGGCTGCGAAATTTCCCGCAACATGGATGCGCGCCTTTCGTTCTCACCGTCCCATGAAACACACCCGCCTCCTCACCCTCACCTTTGGCCTCGCATTGACCGCTTTTAGCATCCGCGCCGAAGACAAACCACTCCTCGCCGTTCCAGGCAAAGTCATTTACGAAAATAAGTTCGATGCCGCACCCGGCGAGCCTGGGAAGGTTGCCAAGGGCAAGTGGGAACTCGTG
>CANIZT010000118.1 GCA_947471905.1 Verrucomicrobiaceae bacterium | reverse complement strand
TTCGGCTTCGTGCCGCGCGTCTTCTTCACGAACTCAATGAGCTGCGCTTTGTATTCTTCCGGCTTGTTGTCATACGACTCGTTATAACCAAAGAAGCCGAACACGACATCCGCCTTCACATGCTGCAAGTAAGTCACCATCGAGATCTGCCCTGGACTGCGCGGATATGAGTTCGGACGGTCGCCGCTGGTGCTCATGTTGCGGAAGCGCACGTTCTGCTCAGGTAGCGCGCTTTGAAGAACTGTCTCCATCCAGCCATCGTGCTGCATGCGCTCTGGCAAACCATTGCCGAGGATCGCCACGGTGTCGCCTTTGGTGAAAGCAAACGGCAGTGTGTCCTTGTAGTCCGCAGGCACATCGGCGAGCGGTGGCTCTGGTGGGCCGGAGGGCGCAGATCCTCCGTTACCACGTTTGTCGGCGGGCTTGCCGGGCTTTCCATCAAAGGAGAGGTAGGCGAGCTTGCCGCCGTTTTTCACGTCGATGGTCATCGCTTCCGGCCCCGCGACATTTTTGACCTCGAACACCGCTTTGCGCGATTCATCGAGCAAACTCAGGGTAAAGCCGCCGAGACGATCCGAGAAGCTCTGACGGCTCCAAAGCGAAATCGTGTCCACTTCCTGCGCCGAGCCCAGATCGACCTCCCACCACGGATTCGGCTGATTTTCCTGCGTGTGGGTCATGCCACTGCCCCAGATCGGGCTTTTATTTCCATCCAGCGCCTTGCTCGCGTCGCCACCATTCCGCGTCGTCGATTGCGTGGCCTTACCGCCCTTCGCGATATTCTTCCCGCCGCTCATGATCTCGATCTCGGCGATCTGCAGGCACTTCTTGTCACCGGGAATCTCGATGCGGACAAAACGAGCCGGTTTGCCGGTCGCGACGGTTGGCTTGGCAGAGACTTCGGTTTTAGCAGCCTGCTTCTCGGCCTTTTTCTCCGTCTTCTCTTCCTTCTTCGACTTCGCGGGTCCCTGCGTGTTGTTGTTCGCCGGGATTGGGCTTTCAAAGCCTGCGTAAATCTCCGGCTTGATGCCTCGAGCATACGCGCCACCGCCGAAGGTATTCGGTTTAGCGGCACCGACGAAGGCGATGTTTAAGTCCGCTTTGATCGCGTCCTCCATACCCACGGCCCAAAAACAACTGTTCACCATCATGCGACGATAGCCTTCGTTCGTGATGTCCTCTGATGTACCGTAAAGGGAGGTGAAAACGCGGCCTGCCTTGCCCGAAGCGCTTTTATAAGTGCGTGTCCACTCGCTCGGCTGCGGCGGCTGTGTCTTTGATGCAGGTGAATCCTGTGTCATGCCATCAAGCGGCTGTGCCATCGTCAAAATCTCACCATCTGTTGGATTGCCGACGTAACCACCTGCCTGCACCCAAATGTCCTTCACGCCGCGAAGGATCGGATGCGTTGCCTTGTCCGGCACGATGGCGATACGCGTGCTCTGTGAGTGATTTTTGCCGTAATGGCCCACCCACGTCTGCCCGAGCACCTGATGGCCGAAGCCGGACTCGTAACCCGCGACTTTGGAATTGTAGTCATACTTGGCATAAGGCTCTGGCGTGCCTTTGAAAGCATGTGTGGCCGTGCGCAGACCGATCACGGGTCCACCGCGATTGAGATAAGCATCGAGGTGCTTCATCTGCTCAGGCGGCAGGCCCTGAAAGCGCAGAAAGACGACGGCGAGATCCGCGGAATCGAGCGCCTCCATGCCAGGAATGTTCTGCGGCTCACCCGCAGCGATGTTGCCCTCCGGGTCGATGTCAAAAAGCACCGTGCATTTGAAGCCATGATGCTTCGCCAAAATACGTGCGATAGCAGGCAGCGTTTCTTCGGAGCGATACTCATGATCCCCGGCCAAAAAGACGATGTGTTTGCCTTTGCCGGGCCCATCCGTGCCTTCAAAGACAAGCGGTGCAGCGCTGGCGAGCGAAACGAGGGTGAATAGAATGAGTAGGATGTGTTTCATGAGGGTTGGGTATTGGAAATGGATGAGGAGTACTTCAGGCGAGGACGGCTTTCACGACTTTGGCGGGATCGACGCCAGTCAGCTTAAAGTCGAGACCTTGTGCTCGGAAAGTGAAGCGTTCGTGATCGATTCCAAGAAGGTGCATGATGGTGGCGTGGAAGTCGCGCACGTGAACGGGGTCTTTGACGATGTTGTAGCTGAAATCGTCCGTTTCACCGTAGATAGTGCCACCTTTGACGCCGCCACCCGCCATCCACATGGTGAAGCATCGCGGATGGTGATCACGGCCATAGTTCTCTTTCGAGAGTCCGCCTTGAGAGTAGATCGTGCGGCCAAACTCACCGCCCCAGATGATGAGCGTGTCTTCAAAGAGGCCGCGCTGCTTGAGATCCTCGATCAAGCCGTGAGTGGCTTGATCGATGTCGAGACATTGCGTTGGCAACTTGCCACCGACATTGCCGTGCTGATCCCAACCGTTGAGATAAATCTGTACAAAGCGCACACCGCGCTCGGTGAGTCGGCGGGCCATGAGCGCGCTGTTGGCAAAGCTACCGGGCTTGCGTGCGGTCTCGCCATAGAGCTTGAAGGTGTGGTCAGGTTCCTTGCTGATATCGGTCAAATCGGGCACGCTGGCCTGCATGCGGAAGGCCATCTCGTATTGCTGGATGCGCACGTTGGTGTCTGGATCGCCCAGACTTTGATACGCCATCTGATTGAGCTGATTGATGCCATCGAGTTGCTTGCGGCGCATCTGCGGCGTGACGCCGTCGGGATTGTTGATGTAGAGAATGGGATCACCTGCACTGCGGAAGCTCACGCCGGCATGTTCTCCCGGAAGAAAACCGCTGGACCACAGCTTGCCGGAGATGGCCTGAATGGCACCGCCTTGTGAGGGCTCGGCAATGAGCACAACGAAAGCGGGAAGATTCTGATTCACGGATCCGAGGCCATAGCTGAGCCATGAGCCGATGCAGGCACGTCCGGCGACCTGTGAGCCGGTCTGCATGGCGGTGATGGCGGGTTCGTGATTGATCGCCTCTGTATTCATCGAGCGGATGAAGGCCATGTCATCGACGGACTTCGCGGTATAAGGCAGCAACTCCTGATTCATCCATAGGCCGCACTTGCCAGCCTGACTGAACTTCCATTTTGATGGAGCTACAGGAAAGCGCGCCTGTCCGCTGGTCATGCCAGTGAGACGCTGACCATTGCGGATGCTGTCTGGCAGATCCTTATCATACATCTCGACCATCTTCGGCTTATGATCGTAGAGATCGATCTGCGAAGGGCCGCCAACCATGTGCAGGTAGATGATGTTCTTCGCCTTCGCCGGCCAATGCGGCAGCGCAGGCTTGCCCGAGCTCGCGAAACTCTCGCCCATGAGCGAACTGAGTGCTGCGGCACCGACGACGCTGCCACCATGGCCAAAGAGTTGGCGGCGCGTGAGTTCCAGACGTGTCTCGTGCGGCAGATGATCAAAGAGATGAGAGTTGCAGGTCATGGCGTATTATTTGTTCAGCGCTTCGTCCAGGTTGAGCAATTGGCTGGCGATCATGCCGTAGGCGGCGAGTTTGGGAGCAGGAAGGCTGGCATCGGCCTTGGTCTCACCGATGTTGAGGAAAGCGGTGGCTCGCTCGGGATGCTCGGTGAATTCGGTCTCGAGGTCAGCGAGCGTCGCATTCACGACTTTCGTTTCGGCATCGCTCAGCGGACGCAAGAGCACGCGTGAGGCGAGTTCGGTGATGATGGCGGGCGCGTCCTTCTTTTGCTTCATCACGGCTTCCGCCAGACGACGTGCCGCTTCGACAAATTGTGGATCATTCAGCGTCACGAGAGCCTGAAGCGGTGTGTTGGTGCGTTCACGGCGCACGGTGCAAACTTCGCGAGTGGGGGCATTGAAGACCTCCATGTTTGGCGATGGAGCCTGACGCTTCCAGAAGTTGTAAATCGTGCGGCGATAGAGGTTATCGCCTTTGTCCTGTGTGTAGCGTGAGCCGTGAAGGCCGACAACTTCCCAGATGTTGCTCGGTTGATACGGCTTGGTGCCTGGGCCGCCCATTTTTGGCAACAGCGTGCCACCCGCTGCCAGCGCATAATCGCGGATCATCTCCGCATCCATGCGGAAGCGTGGTCCGCGTGAAAGCAGTCGGTCTTGTGGATCACGCGCGAGTTTTTCGGGTGTGATCTTGCTGGCCTGTCGATACGTCGAGGAAGTGACCATCAGCGTGAAGAGTTTCTTCACATCCCAGCCGGACTCACGAAACTCCACCGCCAGCCAGTCGAGCAGTTCAGGGTTTGACGGAAGCTCGCCCTGCGAGCCAAAGTCCTCCGCCGTGCGCACGAGTCCTGTGCCGAAAAGCTCCTGCCAGAAGCGATTCACCGTCACACGCGCGGATAGCGGGTTCTGCGGCGACACAAGCCACTGCGCGAGGCCGAGGCGATTCTTCGGCGCATCCTTCGGCATCTCGTGCAGCGCACTGAAGCCAGTTGGGGTGACTTTTTCGCCCACTTTGTCATAAGCGCCGCGCATCAGGATGTTGGCCATCGCCTCACCCTGTTTTTCTTCCTGAATGTGTGTCAGCGTTGATCTCGCTCGGATCGCCGTGTCTTCCGCAGTTAGTGAATCGATCTGCACTGCGAGTTCCATGGATGGCGCATCCACGCTGCGGAAGTAGAAGTCGGTCAATTCGGTCTTCTGCTTTGGATTTCGCTTATCGAGTGCGATGGCGACCGTTTTGCGCAAGCGAGCCTCATCATTCAACGAGAGTGCGTCGGCCTTGCTGAGTGTGCGAGCATACATCTTTAAATCGGTCGCGCCTTCGAGTTGCTCTTTGGCCGTCATCTTGCCCTTGCGGTCGGCTTCGGCCTCTTTGCCGTCGAGGTAGAGCACGATGCCATTTTTTCCGTCAAAGCTGGCCATGAGGTGCTGCTCTTTGCCGGGTGTGATGACATCGCGCTTCGAGATGGCGATCAGCTTGCCTGCTTGCAGTCCAAACTTTTTGCCCTGCACGAACAGTTGGCCAGCGATGACTCCGTCTTTGCTCGTCTTCACGCGTGCGGCCACCGAGAAAGGCTTCGCGGCATCGATCTTGTCCACCAGCGCTTCTGCGCTGATGCCGAACTTCTCCGGCGTGACGATGCCAGCCCACGCTTCAGCATCCTTGGCGGCATCACGGCGGCGTTGGGTCAGTGCGGCGTTGGCATTGGCGAGGAGCTTTGGCAATTCAGCGAAGCGCTTCTCGTCCTTTGACTCCGGCAGGTAGAGAATCGGCTTTGTGTCCTTCACATTGCCATCCATGGCACCCTGCGTGGTGTTTCGGAAGTAAGCGGCCATCGAATAGAAATCCTTTTGCGTAATCGGGTCGAACTTGTGGTCGTGACAGGCGGCGCAGTTCGCCGTGAGGCCCAGCCAGACCCAGGAAGTCGTCGTCACGCGGTCATTGGCATACATCGCCAGATTTTCGTCAGCGATGGTGCCGCCCTCCGCGGTAGTGATGTTGCAGCGGTGAAAGCCCGTGGCGATCAATTGCTCACGCGTCGGGTTTGGCAGCAGATCGCCCGCGATTTGCTCCACCGTGAAGGCATCAAAGCGCATGTTCTTATTGAAGGCACTGATCACCCAATCGCGATACGGCCACATCTCGCGATAGGCATCATGATGAATCCCGTGCGTGTCGCCATAGCGTGCCGCATCCAGCCAGTAGCGTCCACGGTGCTCCCCCCACTGCTGCGAGTCCATCAGCCGCTTCACCAGCTTTTCATAAGCATCCGGAGACTTGTCATTCACAAAGGCCTCCACTTCTTCGGGCTTCGGTGGCAGCCCGGTCATATCCAGCGACAAGCGCCGTGCCAAAGTCCGTCGGTCAGCCTCCGCCGCTGGCTGTAGGCCCACTTCTTCCAATCCGGCGAGAACAAACGCATCAATCGGATTCTTCACCCATCCCGCCGTCTTTACCGCTGGCAAAGTAGCGCGTTGTGGCGGCTCAAACGCCCAATGTTTCTCATACACCGCCCCCTCAGCCACCCAGCGCTTCAATATCACCTTCTGAGCCTCACTGATCTTCTTGTGCGACTTTGTCGGCGGCATGAGTTCATCTTCATCATTGCTCAAAATGCGGGCCACAAGCGCACTCTCTTCAACCTTGCCCGGCACGATGGCTGTATCGCCCGATTTGGCTGGTTTGATCGCCGCGTCACGCAAATCGAGCCGCAATTCGGCTTTGCGATTGCTCTTGTCGGGCCCATGGCATGCAAAACAGTTATCCGACAGGATCGGGCGGATGTCGCGATTGTAGCGCAGCAAGTCAGCCGCAGATGCCGCACGCGGCGACATCAAAAAGCAGACGATGTAAATGAACTTCATGATTAAGAGATGTGAGCCTCAGGTTTGAGGGGCAAATAGAACGCACATTGGACGCTCAATCATGCTGCGGCACACCCCGCTGCGATGTTACCCTCTGGGTCGATGTCAAAGAGCCTGCCCTTGCTTGGCCCTTCCGTTCCTTCGAAGACAAGCGGCCTGGCAGACGCGAACGAAACGAGGGCGAACGGGACAAGGAGGATGCGCTTCATGCAGTTGGGGAATAGGGTAGAGCTAAAATGGGGGGCGGTTCTTGCGGTCAAAGGCTCTTTAAATACGCCACGATGTCGGCGATGCTCTGCTCGCTGAGGCCGAGCATCGAGGGCTCGAACATGAGGCTGCGTCCTTTGATCTTCTGTGTTTTCGCGATGCGCTTCTTCGGCACGGTTTGAACGATGCCGCCCATGCATTTGATCAAAACGGGGTCGCCATTGGTGAGGACCATGCCGGTGATGACAAGACCATCGGTGGTGGTGATTTCTGTGCCTTCAAAGCCATGGGAGATGCCCTTGCTCGGCTCGGCGATCGACTGGATGAGCACGTCGGCGGTTTGTTGTTTGCCGAAGGTGGTGAGGTCGGGGCCGAAGTCGATGCCCTGCGTGCCGATGCGGTGGCAGGTGTAGCAAGTGGCAATGGCGGTGGCACCGCGTTTGGGATCGCCTTGCAGCTTGGCGATGGCTTTGAGGTCGAAGGCCTTCGCATTGGATGGTAGCGGCGGCAGCGGGCTGGCGGTGAGTTTCACCTTGTCGGGATCGTAGATGCCGAGTGCTTTGAGGCTCTGCTCGATGCCGTAGGCTTTCCAATCGTTGTTCTTGCGGTTCATGAGCCACCACTTCGCCATGTCTTGAAGCGGGAAATCCTTTTTCTGCGCCAGTTCGATCATCACACCGGCAGCCTCGGGGCTTTGCGTGAAGGCGAGCGCGGTGAGCATGAGCTGGCGCTGGTCTTTGCTGAGCTTGTCATCGAGCACGCGGGCTTTGAAGCCCTCCACAGCCTCCGGCGGATGCAGACGCCAGGCGAGCCAGGCCACCATGTCAGGCCATTCACTTGGTGAACGGTTGGCAAAGCCGGTAAACGCGGCTAACACCTGCGATTCCTTACCCTCGCTGCCGAGACCGAGCGCGTCGAGATAGCTGCGGTCCTTGCCGTCGAACTGCTGCGCGATCTTGACCAAAATCGCCACGCTTTGCTCCGCAGGCACATCGCGCAAGGTGAGCGCCACTTCGCGACGCACGGCTGCATCGGCATCGAAAGCCATCTTTGCAGCCATGGCGAGCACATCATGATTCGCACGACGCAGCGCACGATACGCAACGAGGCGCTGCGTAGCATCTTTGGACTCCAGCCACGGTTTCACCTTCGCGATGCCTTCATCGCCGAGTTGAGCGAGCAGCCACGCGGCGCGTGCGGCGATGAATGAATCGTTGTCGTTGAGCAATGCGGCCACGGCAGGCAACACTTTGGCTCCAGCGGCCTTCAAGCGGTTGAAGCCGCTGTTGCGCACGTTCACGGCGGGGCTTTTCAGCGCGGCGATCTGGCCTTCGACGGTGTTCAAATCGAGTTTCGGCGCCACGCTCTTGAATCCCTTCGGCGCGATGCGGTAGATGGCTCCGGTGAAGCCGTCGTCACGCGTGCCGTGACCACCGACGCGGGCGTCAAACCAGTCGGCGACATACAAAGCACCATCGGGGCCCACGCACACATCGCTGGGGCGGAATTTGGTCTTCAGTTCGTTCGTTTCCTTGCCGCCGAGGAAGTCGCTGCCGGCCCACTGCTTCTCCTTGTTCGACGTCATGAAGTCCATGCGCTCGAGTTTGAAGCCTGCGCCGTCGGGTTGCGGCTGGTAGCCGAAAATCACGTTCTTGCCTGCCTCGCACGCGAGCAGCAGGCCGCGCCATTTTTCACCGAGAGCGCCATTTTCATAAAAGGCCACGCCGGTGGGCGATCCGCCGCCATAGACATCGCCCGCGGGCATCGTGCCGGGGTCTTCCTGACGCCACTCGGCGGTTGGTGTGTCCTGACCGGGGCGTTTGTCCGCACCCCAACTGCGCTGACCATCGGCGCTGGCGAATCCGGCATTGCCGCCCTCCAGCACATGCGTCACGCGGCAGGCAGGCGGGTCGTCGTTGTCGCTTTGGAAAAGATCGCCGTAGCTGGTGAGGGCCTGCTCGTAGCTGTTGCGGTAGTTGTGCCCGATGATGTTCACATTCGTGCCATCGGGATTCATGCGCACGCTGAAGCCGCCGATCCACACATGGCCGTCATCGCTCTTCATGCCGGCGATGTTTTGAAGCTGATACGGGCTGCCCATGCGGAAGGTCTTGCCGCTGCGGTCGGTGAACTCAGCACCGGTGTTGCCTTGATTGAAATACCACTGCCCGTCCGGTCCGGCGGTGGCGCTGTGCAGGCTGTGATCGTGCTGGCGGCCATTGAAGCCCGTGAGCAGCACCTCGCGCTTCTCCGGCTTCAAATCGCCATCGGCATCCGAATACACGAGCAGGTCCGGCGGCTGCGACACGACGACCTTGCCATCGATCACCGCGACACCGAGCGGCGACGCGAGCCCAGGCTCCTGCACGAAAACGCTGCTCTTGTCCGCTTTGCCATCGTGATCCGTGTCTTCGAGCACGACAATGCGGTCGCCTTCTTTGCGACGACCGCCTTTGCCGCGATAATTCACGCCTTCTGCGACATACAGCCGACCCTGCGCGTCGAAGTCGATGTTCGTCGGATTGAAAAGCATCGGCGAAGTGGCCCACAGCGTCACTTCGAGGCCCTCCGGCACGGTGAAAAGCTCAGCGGGCACTTGCGACGGCCCCTCGCTGAAGTTCGGTGGATTCGCCGCGGCCTTCGCCTCCGGCGTGGCGGGCAGCGCGGTGTAAACTTGGAACTTCACCTGCGCATCGCTCGGCTTTCCAGCGCGAATCATGCCGCCATCATCGATCGCAACCTTCGCGGTGAATCGCACCACGCCTGCTGGCAATTCATACGCGATGACCGAGGGCGCATGCGTGCCGATGCCGTTCGTGTAGGTCTGCTTGTCCACGAGCATGGGCTTGCCGCTGTGATTCGTGCCGATGCGTGTACGGCTAAAACCGCTGTCGTCGCCCTTCCATTTCAGCGTGGTGAGCTCGACCGCTTTGCCATCGGCCATGATGAGCCGTGGCTCGATCCAGTTCGACCAATCGCAGCTCTTTGAGCCTTCATCCGAAACGACGAGATACAGCTCCTTCGCGTCCTTCAGCGGCACGTCGATGGAAACAAGGCGCGGCTTGCTCGTGGAGGTCAGCGCCGGCGTTTCAAAGACCGGTTTCGCCGTGCCGACGGACTTCGCGACCTTCGGACCATGCGCTTCGGCCATGAGCGCATCGAGTTCGGCCTGCGTCGGTGTTTTCGAGGCGATACCACCCGCCGGAATCTCCAATCCGGCCACCCACGCCACGCCATTCAGCATCGTCGTACGGAAGCTGTCGTTCGTCATGTTCGCGAAGAAGTGGAAGCCCGTGAAGCCAAAGCCGCGCCCACCTTTCAGCCGATCAAACGTCCACGCAAGATGCTGCGGCTTGCCCGCCTTCACATCCGCGAATGCGTCCGGGTTGCCACCGTGCGCACTCGGCTTGTCGCCCTCTTTGAACTTCACCGTGTTCAGCGGAGCGATGGCGCTGAGCACCGGCGTCACGCCCTTCATCTCCGGCACGAAGCGCATGTGGTAATACCATTCATCCTTCGCGGAAAAGGCCTTCACCCCATTCGCTACCGGATGCTTGCCCGGCTGCACGCTCGCGTCCCAAGTCGGGTTCACCGAGTAAAACGTCTCAAAGAAGCCGCCCATCCAGTCGAGGTAGTTTTTCCCCTGCGACCCGATCCTGGCCTCCACGCCATAATGGATAGCCGCAAAGCCCGCACCGCGATCGCAAGCCGCCTTGATGCTCGCATCATCCGCCGCCCGACCGCCGTGATTCAGCAGCACGATGATCGCATCGGCCTTCGTGAGGTCCTTCGGCCAATTATTCTCCGGATAAACCACCGCAAAGGCTTGCGGATAGGTCTCATTGATGCGCCGCGCCAGATAGGAGGCCCCCGCAAAGAACTCATGCTGCCCGCCCCCCCCATGCGTGCCCTTCGCCGCGATGAACACCAGCCGCTTCGTGCCCGCCGGCGCGTTGTTCTGGCCGGTGTAGTCGAGAATGTCGCGTGTTTGACTGAAAGCGGCTGTCGTGAGGAGTAGAAAGGCGAAGATTGGTTTCATGCGGTCTGCGAGAGTCTTTGAGAGTGTTGATGATGTTACTACTTGCGCTTCTTCTCGCCTTTGGCCTTTGCGGGCGGAGTCCAGTCGGCGGGGGATGGATTTGCGACCTTGAGAGCGGCGGTGTCGCCGCTTTGCTGCATTTCTTTTTCGAGGGCGGCGGTGAGTTCGGCGACTTTGGTGGCGTGCTCTGGCTTGTCGGCGAGGTTGGTGACTTCAAAGGGGTCGGCTTGCAGATCGAAGAGCTGGGTGCGGTCCACTTGCGGGTAGCGGATGAGCTTCCAGCGGCCGTCGGTGAAGGCGCGTTGCACGTTTCTGTAGGCGAACATCAACTGGCTGCGGGCGGGCTTTGTGGAGTCGGTGAGCGAGGCGCTGAAGTCGATACCGTCGCTGGTTTTGGGGCCTGTGACGCCGGAGAGTTTGCCGAGGGTGGGCAGCACATCGAAAAGGTAGCACATGGCCTCGCTGCGCTGGTTTTCTGCGATGCCTGGACCAGCGATGATGAGCGGCACGCGCATGGAGTGCTCATAGACATTTTGTTTGCCGATCAGGCCATGGCTGCCGCGGGCAACGCCGCTGTCGGCGGAGAAGACGATGATCGTGTTCTTCGCATGAGGTGAGGCTTCCAGCGCGGCGAGCACGCGACCGATCTGCACATCGAGAAAGGAGATGTAGCGGTAGTACTCGGCGAGGAAGCTGCGCACGTTTTCCTCTGTGCGGGGCCAGGGCAGGAGCTGCTCGTCGCGGATGGACATCTCGCCATTGTTGAAGGGGTGCTGCGGCAGGAAATTCGGTGGCAGAGGGATCTGATCGGCGGTGTAACGAATAGGGAAGTCGTCTGGAACAATGTGGGGATCATGCGGGCCATCAAAAGGCACGTAGGCGAAGAAAGGGCCACCAGCTTGCTCTTGGATGAATCGAATGGCTTCATCGGCGAAGACTTCGCAGGCGTGTTTGACGCTAGGTTTCACCGGACCGACCTTGCCGTCCACCACGTCGCTCAATTTGGCCTGCATGGGGTTTGTCATGCCACCGGTGAACATGGAGCGTGCGATCTGAAATACACGCGGCAGCGAGGTGTTGCCGTTGTGCCATTTGCCGCTGGCAAAAGTGGTGTAGCCGGCCTTCGCGAAGGCTTCGGGCCATGTTTCATTGCGCATCAGCTTCTCGTCGATGTGAAACAAGTTCTGTCCCGAGAGCAGCATGGCACGCGATGGCACGCAGGTGGCTCCGCCCATGCCGCCCTGCATGTAGGCCCGGCTGAAAGCGACGCCGCGATGCGCGAGGCGATCGAGATTCGGCGTCTTGATCACCGGATTGCCCAGCGCGGCGATGGTGTCCGCGCGTTGATCATCGGCGAA
>CANIZT010000117.1 GCA_947471905.1 Verrucomicrobiaceae bacterium | reverse complement strand
CCCCTGCGCGAACCCACAACCCCACGCGCATCTTCCAGTCCCATGCCCACCTACGATTACGAATGCCAGAAGTGTGGCCACCAGTTTGAAGCCAAGCAGTCCATGAAGGACGCGCATCTCACTGACTGCCCGCAAGAAGGCTGCCCCGGCCCCATCAAGCGCAAGATCGGCCTCGGCGCCGGTTTGATCTTCAAAGGCTCAGGTTTCTACATCACTGACTACCGCAGTGATTCGTACAAAGCGGCAGCGAAGAAAGATTCGGAGGGATCGTCATCATCGACAAGCAGTTCGACCACGACCAGCACGCCTGCGCCTGCAAGTCCTGCACCTGCGGCGGCGAAGCCGAGTACGGCAGCCTGATTCTGCCTCCATCTGCACTCCTGAACCGCCGTGACTCGCCACCTGCTCCAAATCCTGCGGCTGCTGTTCATCAGTGCGCTGGCTGGAGCAGCATGGGTTGCGCATCGCCCGGCAGAATTGCCGATGGCCTTGCCGATCAGCACCACGAAGGCCGATGATCTGCTCGATTTGCTGCGCCAAACGGCGATCAAACGTGCGGCCGTGATGGAAATAAGTGAGGCCGAGGTGAATCGCCATCTTGCCACCACACTCACGGGTAAAGTCGCAAGTATGTTTGGAAACTGGACTGCGTTTGATGGTGCCCGCGTTGAACTTCAGCCGGACCGCGTGCGTTTGTTCCTAGTTTGGAAGCTGCGAGGCTATACACGCACTGCAAGCGTCGATCTCGCCATCAGTCGTGATGAGGGCAACTTTCATGTCGAGATTCTGAACGGGGCCTACGGGCATCTCGAAATGCCGCGCGGCATGATGCGCCCGTTGTATCCAGCGCTGCGTGCTGTGGCGGAGGCGCTCGATCCCGAAATCCGCGCACTGTTTCAAATGACCAAGATCACCATCGCCAAGGATAAACTCGTGCTCGATCCACGCTTTCCACCTGCATGACACGTCAACTTTCATTCGTTAAAGCAGGCGCAGTCCTCTTCGTGGCCACGTGCCTGTTTGCTGCGGCACAGACCCCGGCTCCGCCTTTGCCTAAGCTCTCGCAGGCACAAAAGGAAGCAGCCGCGGCCATTGAGGCACCAAAAACATTCACGCCCCCGCCCCTACCGGGCCAGTTGCAGGGCAATGCACCAGTAAAGCCTGTGATACCAGCCGGCGTCAGCGCTCCTGCACCCGTTCAAGCGCCTGCGCCTATACCGAGCAACTCTGCCAGCAAAATGCAGGTGCTCGATGCGGTGACCCAACAGCCAACGGCAACCGAAGCACCGCGCGTGGCATCACCTTCGGATAAAATCCCCATTACCAGCTCCACCAGCACCAGCAAACAATTCATCGTACATGGGAAGGTGTTTCAGACGCGCAGCGCCATGTCATCGCGCTGCGAGGAGATTTCCCAAGAATTGCGCACTGTGCTCAATGACAAGGAACCGTGGGTGCTTCCCATCGTCGTGTTGCTCATTACCGGTGACGAAGCCATCAAGTCGAAAGGCCTACCGATCTCCACCGCGATCTCTGAACTCACGCACGGCGGATTTCATCTTCAGGTGACGATCAACGAGCGACCCGGCCTCAAAGCGACGGATCTGCGCAAGGAAGTGGTGCGCGCCCTGCTTGCCGAACGCATTCTACGCAATCATCAGAAGATCTCTACGCCCGAGGGCCGCCTGCTACTGCCGGACTGGATCATGACCGGGGTGCTGAATGCGATGGACTACCGTGCCAACTCACGCCCCAGCACCATGTTTGCCACCATCTTCCGCAGCGGCAAAATTTATGGCATCGAGGAAATCATTGAAGCCTCACCCGTCGAGATGGATGGCCTCTCACGCACGATTTACGAGACGTCATGCTCTGCTCTGGTACTCGCTCTCATCGATCAGCCAGTAGGTGCGTCACACTTCAACAAGTTCCTCAACGCCCTCGCCAGCGATCCACGTTCCGAGCGCGAACTGCTCAGCGCCGCGTTCCCGAACTTCGCCGCTTCCGCGTCGAGCTTGAACAAATGGTGGTCGCTCCAACTTGCCGCGCTTTCCAAGCCCGGCGTTGCCGAGCCCTTCACAGCAGCCGAAAGCCTCAAGGCCATCGAAGACGCCATCGCCATTCACTATGAGGCAAAACCCAACGAGGTGCCGAAGAACGTGAAAATGCGCCCGTTCGTCCTTCCTGCATCGCTGGTTGTTGCCTCCTCCGAGCCGAAGCCCTTGGAGCTGTCGGCCATCGACGAACCTGTCAAACCGAAGTCCAAGGACTCGGCGAAAAGCAAAGAGGCTGAAACAGATGAGGCCGCCGGAAATGAAAAACCGAAACGCAGCCTGTGGCGGCGTCTGCTGTTCCTCGGTCCTGCTGACGAGGAAAAACCGAAGATCGAAGACAAGCCTGCTGAAACAGCTCCCACGAAAAAGGCTGGCAATGATGACGAAGAAGCAAAGCCCGGATTCATCGGCCGCCTCTTTGGCTTCGGAAGCTCTGACGAAAAGAAGGAACCGGAGAAAGACAAGGCAGCCAGAAGCGAAAAGCCCAAGGCCGCGGAGAAAGACAAACCGGAGACCAAGGAAGAAAAGAAACCATCCATTCTCAATCCGCTGAACTGGTTCCGCAGTGGCAGCAAAGACGAGGAAGAGAACAAGAAGAAGCCTGCCAAAGATGAGCAGACTTCCATCACGCCGTCATCACTCGATGTCGCCCGCCTGCTTTCACCCGCGCTTGCTGATGCATGGGAATGGCTTGCCCCAGCGTCACCACGCCTGACAGCAGGGTCTGAACGCCCAAAAGCACCACCGCTGTTTGATTTCCGCAAACGCACGCCTTCATCGGAAGACGAGAAAAAGGCCGAGCCAAAAAAAGCCGAAGCCCCCAAGAAGACCGCCGCCAAACCTGAGGCCAAAAAAGACAGCAAGCCGCACAAGAGCAATCCCAATTCAAAACCTGCCTCCAGACCGTCGGTCACTCCTCCGGGCACACCTCACACCACCAATCCGAACGCTAAGCCACTCCCAGCCGGATTGATCCCACCCGCTGCCGGAACCACTCCCGGTGGTACCGCTGGTGCAGCCACTGCCAAATCCGGCCTGGTTCCGGTGTCTCTGCCGCTGGAGGAATACCAGCACATCCTCAAGCATCCGGATCGCGTCAACATTCTCAATTACAACGTCGCCTCACTTCGCGCGCTGGAGCTGCGCGTCAGCGTCCTGTTCCGTCCCGTCGTCACCGCTTATCTCTCTGCCGTGCTCGATCTCCAGGAAGGCAAGACCAAGGACATGGACCAGCGCCTCGCCACGCTGCACGAATTCGCACTCGTCGCGTATCAAAAGTCCATCGCCGTGCGCGATTACCTCGACTGGTTCGAAGCCAGCGAAAGCAGCCGCCTCTCCGGCAAGTTCGACGACTACCTCAACCTGCCCGCCATCATTCAAAAAGAACTCCCGCCGCGCACCGATCCGATCTCGAAGTATCTGGATGCGATCAACAAGGAGTTCACGAAGTAGCTCAGTTTAAACTGACATCTTCGGGCATGCCAGCCATCACCTTGTAGACAGGCCCCATGTCTTCGAGAATCGCACCCCACATCCTCGTTGGCTTGTCCACTGTGAGGACGAGCGGACGTGCCGTTGTGGTGATCCAGGAGCGCAGTTCCAGTTCGCTTTCCAGCTGACCGCCACTCCAGCCGGAGTAACCGACGAAGCCACGCACATCGTGGCCGAGGCTCAACGCATGCAGCGCATCAGCCACGGAGAGATGCGTCTGACAGCGCAGCGTGCGGCGGCGTTTGTTCCAATGCAGCGCGGCAAAGGCCAGTTTGTCCGTCGAGACGGGACCTCCCATGAACACCGGCACCTCCCCGAGTGCGCCAAGATCCTGATCCGGCAGCAAATCGGCCACGCGCTGCTCCAGCGGGCGGTTCAGGATGTAACCGAATGCACCGTCCTTCGCGTTGTGCGCCGCCATGAAGACCACGGAGCGGGCAAAATTGGAATCACGCATCGCCGGTGAAGCGAGCAGGAGACTGCCGCTGAGAGAAGACGCTGATTCGTTTTTGTTTTCCGAAGGCATGCGATGTCTGACGCAATAACTACGCCAGTCGCTCGATTGTGCATCGAAAAATTACGCCGCCGCGACTTCGAAGCCTTTGCGATAGGTTTTCGTGAGCAGCTTGTCGGCTTCAGGCGCATTTGGGAAGCGCAGGTTCGCCGCATCCCACTCCAGCACCTTGTTCCCCTCTTCCATGCGTCCGGTGACTGGATCAATCTTCGGAATCGCGAGACGCGTGGCCACATTGCCGAGTTGCACGGTTTCGGCCAGCGGCCCGGCGTAGTGGAAGCCGTCGCTAGTCTTTTTTTCCGCGAGGCAAGCGTCCACCCAAGTGTGCCAGTGGCTGCGAGCCTCCTCTTTCGGGTATTTGAAGCCGGTGAACTTATCGAGCGGGTAAAGTCGTGGCCCCGCAACATGTGCGAGCACCATCGTGCCGCCCTCGCCGATGAAAATCGAACCGCTGCCCGGCAAATCAATGTCGCCAGGCATCTGCGCCAGCTTGTAGCTCGGCTTCAGGCCACCATCCATCCACGTCAGCTTGATCGTCTTGCCTGCGGTGTATTGTGTGCCGGGGAAAACATAGTTGATCGTCTCATGCGTGGGCCAGATCTGGTTGTTAATGCCGCTGTTCTTCGCCTGAACGCTGATCGGTGCGGTCAAATCGAGCGCGGTGAAAACCGGGTCCATGATGTGGCAGCCGAAGTCGCCCAGTCCGCCACCACCGAAGTCCTGCCAGTCGCGCCAGATGAACGGATGATACGCCTGCGCATACTCGCGCATCGGTGCCGCACCTATCCACAGGTCCCAGTTCAAATTGGCAGGCACCGGAGACGATGCTGGCGGCTGGAACATGCGCGTGCGCTCATTGCCCGTCACACCGACCCACGAATACACTTCCTTGATCTTGCCAATCGCGCCTTCCTTGATCAAGCGCGTGCCCATGCGGTATTCAATGGACGAGTGAATCTGATTGCCCATCTGCGTCGTGAGATTTTTCTTCTCCGCCCACAGCTTCATCTGCCGAGCCTCCCAAACCGTGTGGGCCAGCGGCTTCTGGCAATAGACATGCTTGCCCCTCTGCATCGCCGCCACGGCGACCGGCGCATGCATGTGATCAGGAATGCCCACTGTCACCGCATCCACACCATCACCCAGCGCGCTGAACATCTCGCGATAGTCGGAGAAATGCTTCACGCCTGGAAACTCAGCGTCCGCTTTATCGAACCGATTCGCATCCACATCACAAAAGCCCACGAACTTCACCGCCGCATGCGATCCTACATTGTGCAGATCGCTGTAGCCCATGCCATTCACTCCCACACAAGCCACTTGCAGCTTGCTGTTCAGATTCTGGCCACGCACGAATGCGGGAAACGCGACAGCGGCAGAAGCCAGCGTGGAATTCTTCAAGAAGGAACGGCGTGAAGTGGGCATGTTTAAAGTGAGTTGGATTGAGGCTCTCAAACCTACGCCGCTTTGATCAAGAATTGTTCAGAGCATTCCACGCAATCCGGTGAAACGCTTGCGGCTCTCCTGTTTGCCCACAGCCAGTGAAAGCGCCCGCTCATCTCCAACGAGCACACACAGCTTCTTCGCACGCGTGATCGCCGTGTAGATCAGACTTCGCTCCAGCAGCACGTAATGCTGCGTGCTGACGGGAATGATGACACAGGGGAACTCGCCGCCTTGGCTTTTATGAATCGTCAGCGCGTAGGCCAATTGCAGTTCGTCCAGTTCACCGGGCTCATATTCGACGAGGCGATCTGCATCGTAGCGGACGTTTATTTTAACTGGGTCCGCATCAATCGTCACGATGTGACCGATGTCGCCGTTGAAGACTTCCTTGTCGTAGTTGTTGTGCGTCTGGATGACCTTGTCGCCGACGCGGAAGGTCACGCCGAAGCGCTCGATTTCGAACTTCAGCTCGTTCGGCGGATTGAGCGCGAGTTGCAGGGATTGATTGAGCGATTGCGTGCCAAGCAGATTGCGATTCATCGGCGTGAGCACTTGGATATCAGCGATGGGATCAAAGCCATATTTGGCCGCCAGTCGTGTATGCGCCAGTTGCACGAGGGTGTGTTTGATTTCCTCCGGTTCGCTGGCTTCGAGGAAAAAAAAGTCGCTGGTGCGTGAGAGCTTCAGATCGGGCACTTGACCGCGATTGATGGCATGCGCGCTGGTGATGATACGGCTGCTGGCGGCCTGGCGGAAGATTTCCGTGAGCTTCACGCACGGAACGGCTCCGCTGGCGATCAAATCATGCAGCACCATGCCTGGACCGACGGACGGGAGTTGATCCGCATCGCCAACGATGAGCAAATGCGCACCCTGTGGCAAGGCTGAGAGGAGTTGGGCCATCAGTGGCGCATCAATCATCGATGCCTCGTCGATGACAAACAAATCACCCACGAGCGGCTTGCCGCGATGACGACCCCATTGGCCATCGCCTTGGAATTCGAGCAGGCGGTGCAGCGTTTTGGCCTCCAGGCCGGTGCTTTCGGTCAATCTCTTCGCCGCTCGGCCGGTGGGCGCTGCGAGCACGAGTTTGACCTGCTTGCTTTGCAGAATGAGCAGGATGCTGCGCAGGATCGTCGTCTTCCCAACTCCGGGTCCGCCGGTGATGATGAGCAATCTCTGCCGTAAGGCCTCGCGCACGGCTCGCTGCTGGCTTTCGGCCAGTTCTTTGCTGGTCTTCTTCATCACCCAACTCAGCGCGGCATCTTCGTCGATGACCGGATACGCAGCAGGCACGGCAGCGAGTGATTTCACACTCGCTGCGATGCTTTGCTCCGCCGCACGCAGATAAGGCAGATACAAAAACTCGCCATGTCGCTCCGCCAAATCATTCGTGATCAACGCTTCGATCTGCGGCGCGATCAAAGCCTCCACACCGAGCAATTCGGCTGATTTCTCGATCACTTTGGCCTCCGGGAAGCAACAGTGGCCGCTTTGAGCCGCTGTTTCGAGCACGTGCAAAATGCCCGCCTTGATGCGCTCCGGTGCGTCCTCGGCCACACCGAGCTGATAGGCGATGTCATCCGCCGTTTTGAAGCCGATGCCGCGAATGTCCTGCGCGAGACGATATGGGTTCTCCTTCAGCACCGCCTGCGCCTCTTCGCCATAGGTCTTGTAGATGCGCAGCGCACGCGAGGAGCTGATGCCGTGCTGATGCAGGAAGAGCATGATGCCGTGAATCGACTTCTGCTTCATCCACGACTCGCGAATTTCAATGCGGCGCTTTTTTCCCACGCCCTCGACATCTTCGAGCTTCCTGGATTCGTTCTCGATGATGTCGAAAACCTTCGGCCCAAACTTCTCCACCATCCGCTTCGCATACTTCGGCCCAATGCCTTCGATCAAACCGCTGCCGAGGTAGCGCTCGATGCCCGCCAGTGAATCCGGTCGCTTCAGGCTCAGCTCATCCGCCTTAAACTGCGGCCCAAAGTCGCGATTCGGCTCCCACACGCCTCGCGCCTCAAATTCCTCACCCGCCACCACTCGCGGTGCCTTGCCGATCAAGCTCACGACATCACTTTTGCCCTGCGGCACGACCTTGAGGATGCAGAAGCCGTTATCTTCATTGTGAAACACCACGCGATCCACCAGTCCGCGCAGGACTTGGGATTTGGTGGTGTTTCGTGGAGGAGGCATGTTTGCAGGCTAGACAAGAATGTGTCTTCTCACAAATCCGATTGCCGTGCCCGCGCTTGATCCGCAGCCCATATGGTCCCTTCTTCAGTTTAAACCAGATTATGCCCTCTTTGTTGTCCCATTATCAACTCTGTCTTCGCGATGGGCTTCCTGTGATCTTACGCCCGCTGCTTCCGGATGACCGGGAGCGTATCATCGACGCCTTCAAGCGGCTCTCGCCCGAATCCACTTACTTCAGGTTCTGGACACGCTTTCGCGGTGTCAATCCGACCTTCATCGACAGGCTTTGCGCGGAAGATCAAGGCCAGCACGCGAGCTGGATCATCGTCATCCAAGATAACGACGACGTTCCCGGCGTGGGCGGCGGCTCCTTTTGGAGATCTGGCCAGGATGAGAGTCTGGCGGAGGTTTCCTTCACCGTGGCGGATGAGTTTCAGGGCCAAGGTGCTGGCACCATTCTGCTGGCCGCCTTGTGGGAACATGCGTTTGCCACCGGCATCCGGCACTTCGTGGCGCATGTGTTGGAGTCGAATCATGTCATGCTCACCTGGTGGAGCAGCCTGGGTGCGTCAGCCGTCCTACATCCGCACGGGTGGGAAATGAAGCTCACGCTCGATGAAACCGCGCTGCCTGACACGTCGGCGGCGAACAGCCTGCGGCACTGGCTCGCCTTCGTTCGTGCCGCGCCTCCAGAGTGAAGAGATCTCGTTGCAAGACCTTCGCCCTTTTTCACGACTACTTCGCCCCTCAAAATGACCCTTCGCCTCTTTTCCCTCCTCCTGCTCGCACACACCGCCGCATTGGCTCAAACGAAGCCGGCTTACACCTTCCCCATTCAGGCCAAGACGCCGGAGGAAGAGCTGAAGACCATCCAACTGCCGGAAGGCTACTCGTTGGAGCTGGTTTTGAGCGATCCGCTCATCAAGGAGCCGATGGCGATCGCGTTCGATGGCGATGGCAAAATGTACGTCGTCGAAATGCGCACCTACATGCAGGACATTGACGGCACGGACGAGCTGACGCCGAAGAGCCGTATCTCGCTGCATGAATCGACGAAGGGCGACGGCGTCTTCGACAAGCATGGCGTCTATATGGATAACATCCTGCTGCCCCGCATGGTGCTGCCGCTGGATGATCGCGTGTTGGTCGGCATCACAGACACCAATGATATCACGCTGCACCGCGATGCGAATGGCGACGGCGTGGCGGATGAGCAAGCGCCCTGGTATGTCGGTGGGCCGCGGGGTGGAAACATGGAGCATCAGCCCAGCGGCCTCGTGTGGGGCTTGGACAACTGGATTTACACCACCTACAACGGCTACCGCCTGCGCTGGGCTGGCGAGAAGCAGCCAGCACTCAAAGAAAACACCGCGCCGAATGGCGGCCAGTGGGGCCTGGCTCAAGACGACTACGGCAAGATGTGGTGGAGCAATGCGGGCGGCGAAAAAGGCCTGTGGAATTACCAAGCGCCTATCCTGTATGCCGCGGTCAATGTGAAGCAGCAGAAGAGCGAGAAGTTCGACACCGTGTGGCCCATCGTCGCGCTCGGTGATTTCCAGGGTGGCCCTGGACGCTTCCATTCGCCGGAGGACAAGCGCTTGAACCACTTCACCGGCTGCGCCGGGCAGACCGTGTATCGCGGTGATCGCCTGCCGAAGGAGCTTTATGGCAACGTCTTCCTGCCTGAGCCCGTCGGACGTCTCATCCGTCGCGCCACCGTCGAGATCAAAGACGGCATCACCACGGTCGCGAACCCGTATGAGGAGCAGATGAGCGAGTTCATCCGCAGCAGCGATCCGAATTTCCGCCCGCTGAACATGACCACCGGCCCCGATGGTTGCCTCTACATCGTCGATGCGTATCGCGGCATCATTCAGGAGGGAAATTGGGTGAAGCCCGGCAGTTTCCTGCGTGGAGCTATCGAGCCCACCGGCATGCAGCACGTCGCCGGTCATGGTCGCGTGTGGCGTCTGGTGCACAAGGACTTCAAACCCGGCCCGCAGCCGAAAATGATCGGCGAAACGCCCGCGCAACTCGTCGCGCATCTCACGCATCCGAACGGCTTCTGGCGTGATACCGCGCAGCGCATGCTCATTGTCAAAAACGGCAAATCCGTCGTCCCCGCGCTCGTTTCGCTGCTCAAGAATGACAACCACCTCGCTCGCTTGCATGCGCTGTGGACGCTGGAAGGCCTTGATGCCATCACGCCTGAACTTTTGCGCAGTGCTATGAAGGATGAGCACGCGCAAGTCCGCGCCAGTGCCATCCGCGTCGCTGAATCGCTGCTCAAAAAAGGCGACACTGCTTTGATCGCCGACATCAAAGCCCTCAAGGCCGACAAAGACCCCACCGTCGTGCTCCAGACGCTCTACACTGCCAGACACCTTAACTGGCCCAAGTGGAAGGACGAAGCGCAGATGACGCTCATGACCTCCGCCAGTGTCGGCGTGAAGGAAATCGGTGCGCAGTTGCTCGTCGAGGCACCGAAGATCAGCGGCAGCTTCACGAAGGACGAAAAGAAGCAGCTTGAGCGCGGTCAGGAGATCTTCCGCTCGCTTTGCTTCGCCTGCCACGGCTTCGACGGCGCGGGCATGCCCATCGCCGGTCGCGAAGGTGCCACACTTGCGCCGCCGCTCGCCGGATCACGCACCGCCGTGCAAGGCGATGCCATCGTGCGTGTGATGCTCAATGGTCTCGCAGGTCCCATCGACGGCAAAACCTACGAGGCGCAGATGGTCACCATGGCCAGCTTTGACGATCAATGGATTGCTGATGTCGCCAGCTACATTCGCAAAGCCTTTGGCAACAGCGGCAAGATCGTAGCAAAAAAAGAGGTCGCTGCCTTGCGCAAAGAACTCGGCAAACGCGTGACCCCATGGACCATCGAAGAACTCCGCGCCCTCTACCCGCAGCCCTTGCCGAACCGCGCCGCGTGGAAGCTCACCGCCAGTCATAACGAAAAAGAAGTCACCAAATCCATCGACGGCGACATAACCACCCGTTGGGACACTGGCAAAGCACAAAGCCCCGACATGTGGTTCCAAATCGACCTCCCCGAGTCCACTGACATCACCGGCCTCCTGCTCGACACCGGCAAATCACACAACGACTACCCGCGCAAGTTCAAGATTGAACTCTCCATCAATGGCACCGAATGGGAGAAGCCCACGCTGCAAGGCGAGGGCGAAGCCGGAGTCATCGACTACCTCTTCACCAAGCCCACGAAAGCCAAATCCATCCGCATCTCTCAACTCGGCGAAGCCAAAGGCACCTTCTGGTCCATCCACGAGCTACAGGTTTTTGGAGCGGTGAAGCAGTGACTCACACCTTCAGTCCGTAAAACTGCTTAGCGTTCCCCGACCATAGCTTGCGTTGCTCGCTGGCGGGGCGTGAGGCGATGATTTGCTTCAATGCATCCACCCAGCCACTCACGGGGCTGCCAAGGAGGCAGACGGGCCAGTCGCCGCCGAAGAAGACACGGTCGGGGCCGAAGGTATCGAGGCAATGATTCACGACGGGTGCGAGGTCTTCGGCCAGCCACTTCCCCGGCGGGACGAAGGCGACGATGCCGCTGATCTTGCACATCACATCGGCGCGTGAGGCGGCGACGGCCTCAATGCCGCGCTTCCATTCGTCAGCGGTGCAGCTTCGCTTCAAACCGGGGCCGAGCTTGGGATTGAAGGCTTTGGGATCGCCGTTGCCGCAGTGGTCGAGCACGAAACGCGTGTCGGGGCATTGCTGGATGAGCTTCGCGGCATCATGCAGTTCCGTCGGACGCATGGTGAGTTCGAAATTGAGGCCATGTTTGCCCAGAGTGCGCACGCCACGCACAAAATTCTTGCTCAAGCAGAATCCTGGAGGCGCGGAATCGCCATGCAGCACTTGGCGCAGGCCTTTGACGCTGCCATTGCCCGCGTAGCGCTTCACATAGCTTTCGAAATCATCCGATGCAGGCCTTCCACCGATGGTGGCAGCGATGGTAGGCGTGTTGCCGGCACGGCATTGGGCCACGATGCCGTCAGCTTCCTTGATGTGATCACTCGGAGCCACATCGACCTCCATGTAGATCGCCTTCACGTTCAGGCCTGCGGTGGCCTTCACGTAGTCGGCGGTCACGTAATCATGCCGCAGCACCTCGGGCGCTCCGTTGAGCCAAGGTGGACTGATCACGCGCCGATCCCACAAATGCTGATGCGTGTCGATGATCAGCGCATCGGGTGCGCTGAAGGTCGTGCAGGAAGCCAACGTGCTGGCCGAGACGGTATGGAGAAACTGGCGGCGGTTCATGGTGCAATAGGCTTACGCCGCAAAGAAGCGCCACTTTGCCGTTAAGCCGGCAATTGGTAAAATGTGAGGCCAAGAATG
>CANIZT010000116.1 GCA_947471905.1 Verrucomicrobiaceae bacterium | reverse complement strand
CGGGCTTCCATCTCGATAACTTGCTGGCGTAGGCTGTTCAATAAAGCCTCGTCCTGCTCACATTCATCACGCACCTGCTTGAGTCGTGAGTTGAGAGTGTCCACTTCATCCTGAAGGGTAGCGGCGGAAGTGGTATTGCGCTGTACCTCAGTGGATTTCTCGTAATGCTGAGTGTTGAGTGTCTCGAGGGCAGTGGTTTTTTCCTCGTGTTGGGCGGAGAGAGTGGCGATGGCCTCTAGCCAATCGTGGTGTGCCGCTTTGGCCTCCTCCACGGCGATCTTGCATGGTGCGAGCTGTTCTTCCTCGGCGCGGAGAGATTCCACCCGTGCGTTGTGCATGGCGCGCTCTTTCTCGGCGCGTTGCTGCCAGTCGCGCAGCTCCATTTCGAAGGCATCCACTTCAGCCTTCAAGCGTGCCTTTTCTGCTTCCAGATGAGCGGTTGCCTCCGCATGGGCTGTGTCAGGCATCGAGACTACCGGGGGGCTTTCTGTCGGAGCAGCATCCGCGATCTTGGAGTCGAGTTGCTCTTCGAGATCCAGAACGGCGGAGAGTGGTCCAAAAGCGAGCCGGTCGCCTTGTAGCAGTGTGCAACTCAGTTGGCGTTCGCCATTAACAAAGGTGCCGGAGTCTGACTTTAAATCGAAGACTTGGATACTGCCGTCAGCATTCAGCAACAATTCGGCGTGCTGTAGGGAGATTCGTTCGTCATCCACCACCACGTCATTGTCTTCGGCACGACCGATGGTGATGTGTTCCGTGAGGGGAACCACCACTTCCTGTCCGTCTTCGAGAACGAAGGTGAGTTTTGCCATGGGGTGCGTGTTGTCGCAGGGACAGTGCCAGCAATGTCGATACCTGCGCTGGAATCAACTGGGCATTTGCGACAATACGGCGGCGTCAGCTTCAGAAGCTTTCTTCATAACACGATCAACGGCGGCTTCGTAGTTTTTCAGCTCGGTCTGGGCGAGGTTGGCCTGTTGGCGCAGCTCACTGCGCTGGCGCTCGGCTTCGACGATGTCAGCGCGGAGTTCCGCGAGTTTGCGCTCCATTTCGGTGATTTTTTCGCGCCGTTTTTCTTCTTCCATGCCGGTAGCCTCGAGATGGCGCTGCATGGCGGCGAGACGTTCTTCTTCCTGACGGATCTTGGCCTCCATTTGCCTACTCTGCTTGCGCAGCATGGCTTCTGCCGCGGGACCGCCGGAGCGAGGCCGGATGTCCTCGCGGGTGCGATCCTTGCGCAAGGAATCGAGGCGTGATTCCTCGCGTTGGACGCTTTCACGCAGGTGATTGAGCCGGGAACGCAGTGTGGATTCCAGGCTGGTGCCAGCACTGGAACGCAGCTCGGTAGAAACTTGAACCGATGCCGTGCCACCGGTATGGCGGATAGCCTCACGGAGCGAAATACCTCGTGACTGGGTGTGTGAGTTGCTGATAAGGCTGTGAAGGCTGGCTTTTTCTTTTTCGATCTCGTGCCAGAGGTCGCGTGCCTCGGGAGAATCCTGCGGCAGTTTGGCGAGCCGTGCGTAGAGCTGGTCCATGGACTCCTTCCACTCGCGCAATGGGGTGAGTCGGGAGACGAGGTCCGCCAGATCACGGCGTGTGGTCTCAAGACTGGCGGTGAGCTGCTGCTGCTGCGCGGCATGTCCTTTTTCCGCCTCGGCGGCAAGCTGTCGTACCTCCTCGAAACGTGTGCGCTCGGTGCGTTCAGCTGAGGCGAGACTGGTAAGTTCGGTGCGCAGATCTTTCTCGCGAGCATGCAGCACTTCAATGCGACCTTTGGCAGCACCTTCGTCACCTTCGACAGAGGTCTTGAGTGTGACGATCTGCGCTTCATCGGTTTTGATGCTTTCCCTCACGTCCGCCAGCTTTTGCTCTGTAGCGGAGAGTTCCTGAAACTGCTGCTCGATTTCGGCTCGGCGCGCCCGCGTTTGATCCAGGCGCTGAGTTTCGGCGGCTAATTCGGCACTACGGGTGGCGAGATCCGTTTCGCGCGCTGCGAGTTCGTTTTGTACACGGCGAAGGATTCCTCCGTGTGCTGCTGTGTGGCACGGGCCGCGTCCGTGGTGGTGACCTGCTGGTGATGTTCCTGCAAGACGCTTATGCGGGATTCGAGTTCCTTGACTACAGCCTCGGAGTGCTGCTGCTCATATCCTAGCGCAGCGATGGCGACCGTAAGCGCGCCATGCTGTGCTTCTACCTCATGGCATCGGGCCAGCGCCTGCACCAACCGCTCCTCAGCACCCGAAAGTTCCTTGATGTGCGCATCGATCTGGGTGCGGCGTTGGACGAGTTGCTCGAGTTTTTTCTCCGCCGTCTTCACCTGGTCCTAACGTGCTTCAGCAAGTTCGCGGCTTTCCTGATAGCGGTCTTCGAGTTCTGCGATTTGCCGCCGCTTTTTATCAAGCACCGCCTCGTCATGGGCGCTTTCAGCACGGATCTGCTGAAGGTGAGCAAGTTCTTGATCCCGATGCGTGGCAAGGTTCTGAAGTTCATGCCGTGCGGCGGCTTCGTCATCCCTAAGACGCTGCAAATCGGCCGCTTTATCGTCATGCTTGGCCGCAAGACGTTCAAATGTGGCTGTTTTCGCTTCATGCTCGGCGGAAAGATCTTGGATGGACTTGAGCCACTCTGCATGCGCGGCTTCTGTCTCCTTCACGGCAGCTTGCATGGGGGCTAGACGCTCCTCCGCGGCACGGAGGGACTCCACACGCGCGTTATGCATGCTGCGTTCGTTTTCAGCACGCTCCTGCCATTCGCTCAGGTCCTTGTGCACAGCCTCCACCTCGGCCTTCATTCGTTTACTTTCATCGGTTAGAGAGGCGGCTTCTGATTGTTGTTCCGCATTCAACCGTGCCAAGATTTCGTCAGGAGGAAGAGCAGTCTTGCTGTCTGACCCGCTGTCTTTCTTTGCGATTCGGTCCTTTTTGCGTGTCCCGATCTTGCCCGCCTTGAATGGTTTGCCGTTCGCTGCTTTCGGACCGTTCTCTGGCACGGTCGTATTGCCACTGGTGGCGTTTTCATTGAGGTCGAGAACTGCGGTCAGCGGCCCAAAGGCAAGCCGGTCGCCATGGCGGATGGTATGGCTGCGCACACGCTCGCCATTGACGAAAGTGCCGGCAGTGGAGTTCGTGTCGAACACTTGAACGCTGCCATCTGCATTGCGCACCAGTTCGGCATGGTGCTTCGAAACACGGTGATCATCGACCACCACATCATTATCCTCTCCTCGCCCCAAAGTAATGCGTTCCGCGAGCAAAACCTCGATTTCCTGACCGTCTTCGAGAACAAAGGTGAGTTTTGCCATGTAGATATGCGCCAATTTTTGCCTGTGGTATTTTTGACAGCAAACTCGATTCGATGTGCGGAATCAATCAAGCTTTTGTCGAATGCGCACAAGACCATTCATGCTCTCATGAAGTCATGCATACTGAAGCCGAAGCCCATTTGTCGAAATGCTGCCCCGTCATGCGCCGCCTCATCAAGGCGCATGGTCCTTGCGAACTCGTGCCGCAAAAACGCTCGCCCTACGAGGCGCTCATTAGCGCCGTGGCGCACCAGCAGCTCCACGCAAATGCCGCTGAGGCGATTCTGCGTCGCTTTAAGGCGCTGTTTCCAAAGAATCGCTTCCAGAAACCCGAACAGGTGCTTGCGGCCGAGGAAAGCACCTTGCGCGGCTGTGGCTTCTCCATGGGCAAGCTGCTCGCCATCCGCGACATCGCTGCCAAAACACTGAGCGGCCAGATCCCGACACGTGCGGCGGCGCTGAAGCTCGACGATGAGGAATTGATCGCCCGCCTCGTTGAAGTGCGCGGCGTGGGCCGCTGGACGGTCGAGATGCTGCTGATCTTCACGCTCGGCAGGCCGGACGTGTTTCCCAGCGACGACTACGGTGTGCGCAACGGCTGGCGCGTTGCCAAGCAGCTCGATGAGATGCCCAAGCCGAAGGAATTTCGCCTGCTGGCCGAGCGCTGGCAGCCACACCGCACGCTGGCCGCGTGGTATCTGTGGCGTGCGGCGGATGCCGCCAAGTAGCCCGGTTGCACCTCAACCGGACCACTTAAACGCCTCGCTTCTTGCCTTATGCACGCGTATGGACGCGGAATGTCTTTTAAAGCCCTCGGTCTCGATCCCTACATTCTCCAAGCCATCCAAGAAGCCGGTTACACGGAACCCACACCGATCCAAGCTGCGGCCATCCCGGTGGTGATTCAAGGAGGGGACGTGATCGGCATCGCGCAGACGGGCACCGGCAAGACCGCCGCCTTCACGCTGCCGATCCTCACACGCTTGACGGCGCATCCGGTACCGCAAGGCCAGCGCCGCCGCACTCGCGTGCTTGTGCTCGCTCCCACGCGTGAACTCGTGGCGCAGATCGAGGAAAACGTGCTCGCCTATGCGAGGCACCTGCCGCTGAAGATTGCCAAAGTGTACGGCGGTGTCGGCGAAAAGCCGCAGAAGGACGCCCTTCGTGCCGGCAGCGACATCGTCGTCGCTTGCCCGGGCCGTTTGCTGGATTTGATGGGACAGGGCTGCGCGGACTTTTCCCAGCTCGAATACCTCGTGCTCGATGAAGCCGACCGCATGCTCGACATGGGCTTCCTGCCGGACATCCGCCGCATTCTCCAGCAACTGCCAAAGAAGCGTCAGACGCTGATGTTTTCCGCCACGCTGTCGAAAGAGATCGAGAGCCTCACGCATGAGTTCCAGCGCGCACCGAAGATCGTGCAGATCGGCAAACGTGCCAATCCGGCCGAAACGGTGACGCAACTCGTCTATGAAGTGCATAAGCACCTCAAAATGCCGCTGCTTTCGCATCTGCTGGTGGATGAAAAATTGCAGATGGTGCTCGTCTTCAGCCGCACCAAGCACGGCGCGGACAAGATCGCCAAAAAGCTCGAACAAACCGGTGTGAAGTGCGCCACGCTGCACGCCAACCGTTCGCAAAACCAGCGCCTGCGTGCGCTGGATGATTTCAAAACGGGCAAGGTGCGTGTTTTGGTCGCCACCGACATCGCCGCGCGCGGCATTGATGTGGACGGCATCTCGCACGTTGTGAACTTCGACTTTCCGCACATCGTGGAGGATTACGTTCACCGCATCGGTCGCACGGGCCGTGCGCATGCGATCGGCGATGCGATCAGCTTCGTCTCCCCGGATGAACAGGACGACGTGCGCAAACTGGAGCGCTTCATCAACCGCGGTCTCGTGCGTAAGAAAGCCGAAGGCTTCAACTACAACGCCGCCCCGCAGCCCATGAGCGATGACCGGCCTGAACGCCGCAATCAACGCCCGTTCCAACAACAGCAGCGCCGTCCGCAAGGGCAGGGTGGCCAAGGTGGCGGTCGTGGTGGTCAAGGCGGCCAGGGTGGTGATCGTCGCGATTCGCGCGGCCCCTCCGCACGACCGAATGATTCACGCCGTCCGTCCTCGAACCCGCCGCCGTCCAAGCCGCAAAGCGTTGTGCAGACCCAGGCGGCCGAGCGCGGTTTGTGGAAGCGACTGACGGGCAGAGCTTGATACGACCTCACTCAATCACCACCAGCGCCCGTGACGGGCAGCCGATGTGATAAGCAGGATCTGGAAGCAGCTCCACGACGAACACTTTGCCGGAGGTGGCGGTCTTGGCTTGAAGGACTTTCAGATGACCGGGTGCTTGGAGTGGTGAGGTGATTGATTCCCAATCCACATCGCCGCCAGGAGCGGCATCGCCAGTCAAGTGGGCGTCGCCAGACAGCGTGCTGTAATGCACGGTCACTGGTGATGATTGGCTGCTGTGCAAACGCAGCAGTCCTGGGTCGCTCGTCGAAGCACGAGCGATGTGTGCCGAGATAGTGATCACAGGTTTCTTGTCGCCACGCACAGGCGAGGTGTTGTTGAGGTAGTGCTCGATAAAGGCGTAGCCATCAGGCGCGAGCTTGGTGCTGTCGTCGCCGTTATTCGGGTTCAGGCCGAAATCCTTCTCCCAAACATCCGGCAGGCCGTCTTTGTCCGCATCGGGCAGCGGTGGCAGGCTGCGATAGTCGGGCCAGCGTTGCGCTTGAGGCAGATTGGTTTCCTTGCCGATGACTTTGCCCGTGCCAGTGACGATTTGATGCATCACCCGCGTGTCCACTGCATCTCGCGCTGGCAAGGTGGCTCCGGCTTCCCTCTGATTGATTTTCCATGCATCAGCAGCGCTCGCCGTGGTGATGACAGGAACCTCAAATGGCTTGTCCACGACGAGCCGTGGCGAGAACTCCACCTTCTTCTCATACAGAATGCCCTTCCAGTTGTCCGCGCTGGCCTCGGTGTTGTCGAAGATGAAATTCCCACTCGCATGCAGCCGTGATTCATCGCTCTTTTGAAACGTGAACCAGTTGCCGCGAATCTCCGACAGCGTGCTGGGGCCGGCTTTGTACCAGTTGCCGATGAAGTTCAGACGGATCGGATGGCCGCCGGTGTGGGAGAAGGCCTCGATACTGTCATAGACGATGTTGTTGCGGAAATCGACGACCACGGGCGGATCGCCGCTGCCATCGCCCGCGCTGCATTGCGGCGTGCGGCGGCGGTGATGGGCAAATATGCTGTGATGCATGCCCACGCATGAATTTGATCCCGCGCCACCCAGCAACGAGCCGAACGCATGCTGGGTCGGCGTCTGCTTCGGGTTTACATAGTCGAGCCCCTCGGCGATGAGGCAATACTGCGCATGCACGCGGTCGATGTGGCCGGACATCGTGAAATTTTCATCCGTGGCCCACGAGGCGGAGACGTGATCGAGCACTATGTCGGTGATCGGCTTGAAATCAGCACCCAGAGGCTTTGGTGCATTCGGTTTTTCTTTCTCCGTGCCCTTGAACTTCGGTTTCACGTAGCCGGGGTCCTTGTAATTGATCTCCACGGCATCACCGGCGTTGCTTTCCTCGATGAAACCGCGCCGCACCCGCAGGTGGCGCACGATCACATTGCCGGCGGCGATGCGCAGCGTGCCATGCTTCAGGCAGATGCCTTCTCCGGGCGCACTTTGACCGGCGATGGTGAGGTTTGGCTTCTCGATTTCCAGTTTACCGCCGTCGAGATCAATGATGCCCGACACCGCGAAGACGATGATGCGGTTCGATTCACTGACCGCCTCGGCCAGCGAGCCAGGACCGTTCTTGTTCAAGTTCGTGACGATGAAGACCGATCCCCCGCGTCCGCCCGTGGCCTGCGCTCCGGCACCTTCCGCACCCGGAAACGCCGGAATGGCGGCATGAAGGGTGGAACTGACAAGAAGCGCGGCCAGCAGGTGTTTCATGCTGCGAGAACGTCAGCAGTGATGGTTTCTCACGCCTATCGTTTGAACTCACTGGCTGGCGTGGTGAGAGAGCAATCAAATGTAATTAGGTCAAATTGAAATCCGTTACGCCCAAACTGGAAGCATCAGTGCCAATTCACTACAGAGTATTGATGATTTTGCGGTTAGACTGCGTTGGACAGAACCTCGCAATCACAGTAACCCCCAACAGATTTTAGCCCCTTGATTGCATTGGCGGGGGACTTTATGGAGTTGGCTATCAGCCACGCTTCTGTATGGCGGTGCGTGTGATCGCAATGCTCCTCAACCAACTGGCACTCCAAATGGCGACCCAGTGCATCAAGCGAGCTGGGCATTAATCCAAGCGCGTTCCACTTGGCAGCATACCCCTTCATCTGTGCCAAACGCTTGAGATCCTTGCGGTCGTGATGTTGTGACAGTGAGATGGCTTTCTGTAGCGCCTCAACTGCGGCCGGATAATGCAACAGAACTTCTTCCGCAAGTGCAAGCGTGCGCCAAACTTCAGCGGTTGACTGTTGCTGTGCAAGGACGCGCAAGCCCTTTAGTGCAGTGCGAATTTTCGGCAGCGCCGCCTTGGCCGGCATGCGACGCTCATAGGAACCCTGCTTCGACAAGGCGAGACCTTGTTGAAGTTCAGCTCTCAGAGAGGCGAAGTCCATGGCTTGCGTATTCATGAGGCCCAACTATTGGATGGCCGACAAATTTGTCGAGAACCAACTGGGTAGCAGGTTCATGGGTGCGGTTCTTGGCTCGAATACGAGTTACGGGCAACAGTATTGTCGAATAGGACACCCAAGCGCGTCCTATTGAACACTGATGCTGGGCAAGCGCTCACTTCCCGACAAACCACCCCTTCGCCAGCGGACTCGTCGCGAAGAACTCCAGCAACTGCTTCGCCACCTTTTCGCGTCCGCTGTTGCTGGGATGCGTGCCATCGCCGGCGAAGTCGTCTTTGACATACTTGAGGTCGTCGAGCTTGCGGCCTTTTTCGCCTTCGGCCCAGAGATAGGGGCCCCAGACGAGCAGCGGTGATTTGCTGGAGGCGAGAGCTTCATCGCCGCCGATCTGCTTCTGAATGAGATGGCGCACGGCGAAGGCACCTTCATACGCATACGGTTCGGGATTGAGGCCGGTGCTGGCGTTGCCGGCCCAGATGCGGCTGCCGAGGTAGGCGATGCGCAGGTTCGGGAAACGCTTCTTCGCGTTTTGTAGCACGGTGGTGGTGTCGGCTTCGAGCTTGGTGAGATGATCGGTCTTTGAGCCATTAGGAGTGGCGTTGGCCAGTTTGATCCACGCGACTTGAACTTGCTGCGGCGTGACTTCGGCCCGCTGCAGGCGGTTCATGGCCTCATCCCAGTTGCGACCCTCCGGCGGAGCCCACGCCGCCATGGTCTGGCCGCCTTGCGCGCAATCGACGATAGTGAGCTTGTCGGATTTGCGTTTGTCGGCATCGGCGATGCCTTTGAAGAAGGAGAACTCCTGTGTGGCGTTCGACATGCTGATGGAAATGAGCACGATCTTGCCGCTGTCCGCCGGTTTGCCCCCAGCATCGAGCGGCTTGACCTTCGCGAGTGCCTCGGCGGCGGATTTCTTGAGTGCTTCGGGCGGCTCATTGCTGCCTATGCCATAGAGGCCGCCGTCTTCGCCTTCATACACTTCATCGGCGGTCATGTCGGAGAGAGGCTTAAGCGATGCAGGAGCCTTGCGCTGGCCAGCGGTGCCGCCACCTCCACCACCGCCACGATTGCCACCGCGACTGCGGACTTCCTTGGCGTGATCGAGGTATTTCTGATCGGCTTCGCTAAGCTTCTCCCCGTTTTGTTCGCTGCGGAACAAGTCCTGCGCCTTCTGCCAATCGATGCCATCGGTTGAGGGTGCGCCTGGACTGCTAGGCTGAGGTGTTGAGCCGCCGCCGCCATTGCGCTTCGCAAAAGCCGCCCGTGCTTTAACAAGGTAACCTTTTTCATCTTCGGTGAGCTTTTCTCCTGCGTTTTCGCGCTGATGGAGTTTTTGCGCTTTTTCCCAATCGATGCCCTCCTGCCCTTGCGGCGGCAGATCGCCGCCACCGTCCTGCTTTTTCATCTGCGCATCATGCGCGGCTCGCGCTTTTTCGATGTAGGCGGTTTCGTCGGCGGTGAGGGTGCCGCCACCCTGCTGTTTCTCGAAAAGCTGCCGGGCTTTGTCGAAATCGACGGGCGCGTCGGACGACTGGCTGCGCAGGGTCGCTGCGCCGAGGAGGGAGACTAGGGCAAGGAGGATGGTTGTCTTCATGGCAGTGCTTTCAGACACCACAGGTGCGTTTTGGGGGCGCTGCAAGAGCTTGCCCTGTCATTTCGTCTTGTGCTGCGCTCTCCAACCCTTCAGCCTGACCAGCATGACCCGCTACATTCTTGCTTTTTTCCTCGCTACATCTCTTCATGCCGAATTTACCTCCGAGCAGCAGCAGGTGCCGATGGAGCAAGCGCCCGCCGATGCCAAGGCCGCGAAGATCGTGCTCATCGCCGGTATGCCGAGTAATAAGCCGGGACAGCACGAGTACTTCGCCGGTTGTGCGCTGCTCATGGACTGGCTCAAAGTTGTGCCCGGTGTCGCTCCCGTGATGGTGGCGGAAGGCTGGCCGAAAAACGAGGCCGTGTTCGATGGCGCACGTTGCGTGCTGCTTTACATGGATGGCGGTGACAAGCATTCCTTCCTCGAAGCCTCCCGCTGGGCCAAAATGGAGTCACTCGCGAAGGCAGGCACTGGCTTCGTTCTTCTGCATCAAGGCGTCGATTGCAAGCCAGAGCGTGCCGCTGATTTCAAAGCGATGTTTGGTGCCGCGTTTCAAAGTGACATCGGCTGCCGCGGCCACTGGGATGTCGATTTCGCGACCATCCCGACTCATCCAATCCTCAACGGTGTGAAGCCCTTCCCGCTGCTCAAAGACGGCTGGCTCTACAACCTCCATTTTGCCGACAAAGGCGTGACGCATCTGCTGCAATGCCCTATGCCCGACAGTAGCCGCAAGAACGAGGACGCTAAAGCGCACAGCGGTCGCGCTGAAACCGTCGCATGGAACTACGAACGACTCGATGGTGGCCGCAGCTTCGGCTTCACCGGTTGTGACCTGCATGCAAACTGGGCTGAGGCGAATCAACGTCGTCTGTTGCTCAATGGCATTCTCTGGAGCGCCAAACTCGACGTGCCAGCAAACGGCGTGACCTCGGAAGCAACGCCGGAGCAGATCGCGAAGAACTGGGATCGTAAGATCTTCGCGGCAAAGCCGAAAAAAGCTGCTGAAACGAAGTAGCCGCGCATGTCCACCGCCAACAGCACCCGCCGCGTTGTCATTGCGAGCTTCATCGGCACCACCATTGAGTGGTACGATTTTTTTCTCTACGGCACGGCCTCTGCGCTCGTTTTTAACAAGCTATTCTTTCCGAACTACGAGCCACTGACCGGCACAATGATCGCCTTCGCGACTTATGCGGTCGGATTTTTTGCGCGACCGCTCGGCGGCATCGTTTTTGGGCATTTTGGCGATAAGATTGGCCGTAAGTCGATGCTGGTGACAACGCTCATGCTTATGGGCGTGGCGACGGTTTTGATCGGCCTCCTGCCAACGTATTCACAGATCGGCGTCTGGGCCCCCATTTTACTTGTCCTCTTGAGGTTCATCCAAGGCTTCGGTGTTGGCGGCGAGTGGGGTGGCGCGGTGCTCATGGCCGTGGAGCATGCCAATAAAGAACGACGCGGCTTTTATGCGAGCTGGGTGCAGGCCGGCGTGCCGGTGGGACTGCTGCTCGCGAATGCGGTCTTCATGCTCGCTTCGTCGATGGATGAGAAAGCTTTCCTGTCCTGGGGGTGGCGTGTGCCGTTTCTCCTCGGCGTGCTGCTCTTGGGTGTTGGCATGTTCATTCGCTTGAAGATCATCGAGAGTCCGGTCTTCACGCAGGCTAAAACGGAAGACGCAGGTCCGAAGGTGCCGATCATGGCCGTGTTACGTGATCATCCGCGCAACGTGCTCCTCGCGATGGGCGCACGCTTTGCCGAGAACGCGTTCTTCTACATCTTCACCGTACTCGTGCTCAGCTACGGCTCGCAGCAGCTTGGAATGCCCAAGTCCACCCTGCTCAATGCCGTGCTCATCGGCTCGGCGGTGCAGTTGATTGTGATCCCATGCTTCGGAGCGCTATCGGATCGCGTGGGTCGGCGGCCGGTTTATCTAGGCGGTGCGTTCTTCCTGATGCTGTTCGCCTTTCCTTTCTTCTGGATGATCGAAACTCGTCAGACGGTGCTCGTTGTGCTGGCAGTGGTCATCGGCCTCATCGGACACGCTGCGATGTATGGCCCGCAGGCCGCTTTCTTTTCGGAACTCTTCGGCACGCGAGTCCGCTACAGCGGAGCCTCGCTCGGCTATCAGCTTGCCTCACCGCTGGCAGGCGGGCTTGCGCCGCTTATCGCCACCGCCTTGCTGGATCAAAGCCACGGCAAACCGTGGTCGGTGGCAGTGTATCTCATTGGCATGGCAGTAATCACGCTGATTTCCGTTTGGCTGGCGGAGGAGACGAACAAGAAGGCGCTGTGAGGCCGTGCTCCGCGTCCAATTCAGCCCAAATTGTGTCCAATCGGACCTGACGAACCAGTTGCACTTCGTTGTGTTCCGCCTCTTTTGCCACCCCTACCATGAACGAAGCCTTCCCCGACATTCAGAAAATCCAATTCGAAGGACCCAAGAGCCGCAATCCGCTTTCCTTCAAGCATTATAACGCCGACGAAATCGTAGGCGGCAAAAAGATGCGTGATCATCTGCGCTTCGG
>CANIZT010000115.1 GCA_947471905.1 Verrucomicrobiaceae bacterium | reverse complement strand
TCCTTGACCTTCGCAGGCTTCTTTTCGACGGCAGCTGCAGGTCTTCCCGTAGGTGTGGGCAAAGTTGCAGACCACCACGCAGGAGCAAGCGCTGCTACCGTCTGCCAAGCTTCAAGGCCCGCGTGCCAGACGAGCGAGTCTGAAACCAGTTTCTTGCTACGGGCCAGTTCGGCCATGGCGTTCTCATCCATCGGCCCTTCGGCGGTTCCAGCGTTGTTGATGTACCAATTCATTTTCAGCGCAAGGCTATCACGCGGCAGCCATGACGCAAGGCGTGAGGAAATGCTTTCCAGTTGGCGGCACATCACGCATGATGGTATCATGAATCGTCGGAAATTCTTGGTTCAATCCAGCGCCTTGCTGGCAGTATCAACGTTCCATGCAGCGGAGTCCGCACGACTGACCGATTGCCATGTTTATGTAGGACAACACCCCTTTCGGCAGCTTGAAGACGAGCAGTCATTCTTGAAACAACCCGTCACCGAAGCCTGGGCTGGTGCTTTTGAAGGGCTCCTCCGCCGCGATGTGGCCGAGGTGAACCGCCAGCTCGCACAACGCTGCAAAACCAATGCCACCCTGCGTCCCTGCGGCACGGTAAATCTCGCTCTGCCGGACTGGCAGGATGATGTGAAGCGCTGCGCCGAAGTTCACGGAATGCGCGTATTACGCCTTCATCCGAACTATCACGGCTACACGCTCGAAGCTCCTGCGTTTCGCGAATTGCTCGCCTTGGCGGTGAACCATCACGTGCTTATTCAAATCGTGGCTCAGATGGAGGATGAACGCACACAACACCCGCAAGTACGTGTGGCACCTGTCGATCTACACCCTCTGCCGACCATCATGCGTGAGATTAAGGATGCCCGAGTGATGGTCCTCAATGCGAATGCTGCCATGGTGCTCAAGCATTTGCAGGACTGCCCCAATGTGTGGCTCGACTTTGCGATGATCGAAGGTGTGGGTGGAGTGGAGAACCTGCTGAAAAGTTGGCCGCTGGAACGGCTCGTATTTGGTTCGTTCGCGCCGGTGTTTTACTGGGATTCCGCACGTTTGAAGATGCAGGAATCCGCTCTCGACGAAGCGCAGACGGGAGCTATTCAATGGCGCAACGCGTCCGCACTGCTCATCTGACGTCAGACTTTTGCCACCACAGGACGCAGCGGTGTGGCGGAAGCACGCGGTCTGGCGAGTTTCAACGCGGCAGTGCGTGAGCTGATGGTGGTGGATTCGCCAGACGGACGAGCGGACGGGCCGATTCCCATGGTGGCAAGAGTGCGCTCTGCCTGAATGACACTGCCGTTCCAGGAGGTGACGACGGGATAGACCTGCGCGGTGTTGGCGAGATAGACTTTGCCTTTGATCAACTCCTCCGGCGGACGGAGCTGCATCTGACCACGCTTGTAGATCGGTTCGACGAATGGCGCACGAAAGATGTGGCTGGTCTCAATGTCGTCGTCCTGAAGCTGCGGGAAGAGCTGCTTCAGCGCGGGAATCCAGTAGGCGCGAATGCAGTCATCGCTGGCGGCGAAGCGTTCATCGCCCCGGTGCAGGTATTTGGTGAGATAGATGACATGGCGCTGCCCACGGTCGGCGGTATCGGTGAGCGTGGAGGTTTCGACGACGCCGTCGAAAGGATGATCGTTCCCCGGTGTGGCGACCCAGTAGTGCGTGGTTAGAGGCTTTTTTAGGAAGAGGAGACAGTTGATGACGCCCTGGTAGTCGGTGGTCTTGTCGAGTGCAGGCATTTCCCGACGCAGGACAGGACCGATCAGTTGTTCGACCTGCGGCGTGGGCAATGTGACGACGATTTGATCAAACGTTTCGCTGCCTGCGGCGGTTTTGACCGTGGTGCGGCCATCTGCATCGAGATCGATGCTCTGCACGGTGGTGTTGAGGCGGATTTCGGAACCAAGCGCACGCAGCACACTCGCAAAGGTGTCGGTGATGTGTTTGTAGCCGCCTTTGATGTAGCCTTTGCACTCGCCTTTCGATTCACCCTTCTCGCGATTGAAGCGTGTCCAGAACCAGAGCGCGGGAACGTCATGGTAACGGTCGCCAAACTTGGCTTCGAGCATGGGCTGCCAGAATTTGGCAAACGCACGTGCACCGCTGAGGCGTGTGAGCCATTTCACGGTGGTGACGTTGTCGAGTCCTTTGTCCGAAACGAGGCGGCCATACAAGCCGGTGATGCCAACACGAATGCGGTCGATGAAACGCAGTGGCGCAAACTTCAGCAGGTCGAGTGCGGTGTTGAGCGGGAAAAACCGGCCCTGATGTGCATAGGCGAAGGTGGTGGGCTTCCAGTACACCTCATCTCGAATACCAAGTGCCTCCAACACGCGCAAGAGGGGTCCGTCGCTGGGCAGCATGCAGTGATAGAACTTTTCAAACGTCCTGCCGTCATGCTCAAAGAACGTGCCAAGCCCGCCGAGATGTGCCGAACCCTCGATCAAGGTGACCCGCCGCCCCTCCTGCGCGAGACGTAACGCACAGGTGAGGCCGGAGATGCCGCCGCCGAGCACGGCGACTGATTGGGGAGTGGAGGACATGGCGGGTTCGTAGTTCAGTTTTGGATCAGGCGCGGCTGCGAACTTGGGAGCGCAGTTCGTGGAGCGATGGCTCCTCGGCATGTGGCAGCACGTCCTTGGCCCAGTATTTGCCGATGACATTGAAGTAGCGGCGGATGGTGCGCATGATGCGCATCTTGCTGACACCGACTTTGAGATCGTAACGCAGTGTGTAAGGAATCTCCACGGCGCGTGCGCCAAGCCAGCGCAGGCTGAGAAGAAGTTCGAGCATGCAGGCAAAGCTGGATTCCTCGATGAATTTTGGGCCGGAGGTCTTGATGAGACGACCAAGCGTGAGACTGCGATACGCACGGAAGCCGGTGGAGTAGTCGCGCACGTTGCGATACGGCAGCAGCGTCTTCATCATCGCAAAACAGCCCCAACTGAGCACCTGACGGAAGAACGGCACGCCCTGCACAACGCTGGTGGCCTGGAAGCGTGAAGCAATGACGACATCAGCATCACCGGCTTCGATGACCTTCACCATGTCGAGGATGTACTTGGGATTGTGTGTGTTGTCGGCATCCATGACGATAACGGCTTCGCCGATGAGCCAGCCTTCGCGCAAACCGGTCTGGATGCCTTCGCCGAGACCTTTGTTCACCTCGTGCTGCACGAGCTTGAGCGGCATTGTCTTGGCAAATTCACGGGCGATTTCTGCGGTGCGATCCTTGGAACCATCATCGACGACAACAACGGTGTATTTGAACGGCATAGCGCCAACCGCGGTGCGGATGTTTTCGAGCAGCGTGGGCAAGTCCTTCTCCTCGTTGTAGGCGGGCAGGACGATGGCGACTTCGTTGACTTGGGTCGGTGTCTTCATAGCTATATGCGGGTGTGTTTTGAGTTAGGCGGTCTGGGCGGAAAGGCGTGCGGGCATGGTGCTCGCAGTGGTAAAGGCTGCGGCGTGTTCGCTCAACGTGCCGGGCTGCCAGTGCTGTTGAAGGCTGCGGATCGTGTGCTCAACGAGGGCGATTTTTTTCGCCGCAGGCACCTTCATGCCGGGGAAGAAGCTCATTTCCGGCACATCCTGTACATCAAGAAAATCGGTGGGATGTAGCAGCAACGACGGTGCGACGCCACGCACGCGACAGAGGGTGACGGCGGTGTTCCAGTAGAGTTTGGCCAGCGCTTCGGACTGTTGCGCCAGGAACATGAGGTAAGTCGTGTGAATCGGCAGACGCAGCAGCGGCATCGTAGTCACAGGCACCTCGATGAGTCCGTTCGGCCAGGCGAAGGGCTGCAAGGTGCCGAAGGCGTCGCTGAACTTGCCGTACAGGCCTTTGCGCATCTCTTTTTCCTCGGCGGAAAGCTTGGAATTCAGGAAAAAGAACAGACGTGCCACCGGACCGAGCGCGCTCGGAAAAATGGAGGCATCATAGGCGTAGCCGCGCTCCGCGAGCACGTCTCGCACCAGTGGCGAAGTGCTGAAACCGGGACCGCGAAAACCACGTGTCATTTTGCCAGTGACGGCGGCAATGGCGTTCTCCGCATCGCCAATATCCATATGAAGCTGCTCGCGATTATAAAGATGCAGCCAAGGCTCGTGCATGAACGAATGATTCGCGATCTCATGACCTGCATCGGCAATGGAGCGCAGCACCGCACGGTTGGATTCGATCGTGGCATCTTTGCCGACGACGAAGAACGTGATGCGCTGTCCGCAGCGGTCGAGCGTGTCGAGGATTCGCGGCACAACCTGGTCCAGATAGCTCGGATAGCTCTCCCAACCTGGAGCGCCCTGCGTTTTCAGGTAGCTCCAGAGATTGTCGAGATCGAGCGAGATGCTGGCGGCTGGCTTCATGACGCGAAAGTGAGTGAGTGCTTAGGCGGCGAGACGCATCAGTTCGATAGCGGCACTGGCCATTTTGGCTCCGAGCAGGAGATCACAGATGCGCTCAGCGGTTTGACCATCGCCAAACACATCGCGGGAGCGACTGGCGCTGGCGTGCCAGACTTCGTCGATCAATGCGGTGCGCAGCATTTCACGCAGACGTTCGGGCGATTCACCCACGAGACGTGCAACGCCGCATTCCACGGCTTCGGGGCGCTCGGTGTTCTCGCGCAGCACGATCATCGGCTTGCCGAGCGCGGTGGCTTCTTCCTGAATGCCGCCGGAGTCAGAAACGATGAGCCAGGCACCGGAAAGCAGATGCACGAAGTCACGGTAGCCCATCGGATCGGTCAGACGGATGCGTGGATGATGCTCCAGTTCAGCAGCGACTGCGGCACGCACATTCGGATTCGGATGCACCGGGAAGATCATGCAGAGATCCGGCTGGCTCTCGATGAACTCACGCAGCGCACGCAGATGCTGGCTCATGGTCTCGCCAAAATTTTCGCGACGATGCGTGGTGACGAGCACGAGGCGCTTACCAGCAGCCCACTGCTGCATCAGTTCCACTGCTTTGCTTGGACGAGTGGTTGTCAGCGTCTGGCGCAGCGCATCGACCACGGTATTGCCAACCAGATGGATGGAATCTGCGGCAACACCCTCATCTAACAGTGTGCGGCGATTGCGCTCGGTCGCTGCGAAGTGATAGGCCGCAATCTGACCGACGAGACGGCGGTTCATTTCTTCGGGGAATGGGCTGAGAGGATTTCCCGAGCGGAGACCGGCCTCAAGATGCCCCACAGGAATACGGCGGTTAAAGGCAGCCATCGACCCCATGACTGCGGACGACGTGTCGCCCTGGACCAGCACGAGATCGGGCTGTTCGGCCTCCATGACCGGATCCAAACGCTCCAGCAAGCGGCTGCCTAGAGCGTTCAGGCTTTGCCCGGCTTTCATGGCCTCCAAGTTGTGGTGCGGACGAATGCCAAAGAGATCAAAGAGCGGTTCCAGCAAGTCTGTGTGCTGTCCGGTGTTCACCGTGATCAGTCCGGCCCCGCGATTTGCCAGCGCCTTAATCATAGGTGCAAATTTGATCAGCTCAGGGCGAGTTCCTAGGCAGATGAGGACTTTGGACGGCTTGAATCCTGAATTGGCGATTAATTTCATAATTACCATGATATACCACCATTTATAGCAGGCAAGGTATAATATGGTTATTATCTTTTATACACTCAATAAATGATTTGTTGAATCATTTTTGAGAATAACCCGCTCTAATGAACGAGATATGGCTTCAGGCTAGACAACTTCACCACGTTGCAGTCGCACAGACAGATAACGTCTCCACACCAAAGCCGCACCCATTCCGAGCCAAGGCCAGACAACCACGGTGTATCGGGGCAATCCAGGCAGTAAGCTGGTGCCGCCCAAATAAATGAAGATCATCAGGGCTAATAGCAGGATTTCAGTAGGGATGGATCGCCAGTTTCTCCAACCGACAAACACGGCCACCAGCACGACGAGCAATAGCAGACCGTTCACGCCAACTACAACAAGCATGATCAATTCCTCAGCCTGATAGGAACGAGGAAAGCCGAAAACGAGGCGCCCCCAGTTGCACAGCCAGTTCTTGAGCACGCCTTTGGGGTTGGCGCGGATGTTTTCCATGGCTTTCTGCTTCAGCGCCGCTTCACGCTCCTTCATGGGCAGGTAGTAGTTCGCCTTGTAGAAATCGCGATGACCATTGGCGATGAGTTCGGGTTTGTTTTGTGAGTCTTCTTCGGAAAACCAGTGACCGTTTTCGCCATCGTGCGTACTCGTGGCCCAATAAAGCAGTTCACCGCCGTTCGTGGACCAGCAGAGAGAGTCGCCCGTCTTTGACTTCGTGTAGGCCAACCATGGAAGACACATGGCAAACGACAGCAGCATCACCACCATTGAGCGTAGCAGCCTGTCACGCTGGCTTTTCCAAAACGGTAGCAACGCGATCAAAAAAAACGTGAAAGCCATCAATACGTTGCCAAAGAACACACGCGTCATCGTCAGCCATGCAAAGGCTAACGCGGCGGCCAGAATCACGCGCCAGTTCCATTTCTCGGATCGCAACGCTGTCGTGAATGCCCAGGCAAATCCAGCGATGCAGCATAAAGCCAAAGCCTCCGTCATGAGATACGGCGCTGTGCGCACCAAACTCGGATGCAATGCGGTGACCAACGCCACGCCCAGCGCCCAGCGTTTTCCCGCATACGGCAGCACTGCGCGAAAGCTGAACCACGCCGCCAGCGCCATTAAGACTGCATTGAACATGCGTAACCCCAGCAACGGCACCTTCGCCATCAGTAATCCAGCCAAAACAAGTGGATAGCCCGGCCCATTGATGAGATCCGGCTTCTCGAGTGTCGTGTAATAGCCTTGAGTCAGGTTCTTCCCGAACCACAGGTAGCGTCCCTCGTCCCAGATCAAATCAGCACGATGGCAGAGTATCGTAACCACAACATAAAACAGCAACGTTCCGCCCAGTAACAGGAATTCGAGGCGTCGTGTGGGATATGTTTCGGCAGACATTCGGTACCGTCCGCTGTTGAAGTGTGTTTTGTCAAAGCCGAACCTTGCATCCGCTTCTCAACCATCCATCAATCCTTTCCACCCAAATCCCCTTCCCCGACCATGATCAAACTCACCGGCATCGCAGACGAAGCAGGCGCATCCCTTGATGTGCAAATCCAGGCCCACCAAGAACTCGGCTGGGACAGCATTGAATCCCGTGGCCTAGAAATCGACGGCGTGAAAGGCAACCTGCATGAAATTCCCGACGCAGTGTTCGACAAGGTTGTGGCACGTCTGGCCGAGAAAAACATGAAGATCAGCGGCTTCGGCTCGCTCATTGGCAATTGGGCCAAGAAAATCACCGATGATTTCAGCATTACCGAAGCTGAAATCAGCCGTGCCATTCCGCGCATGCAGCGTCTGGGAGCCAAACTCATCCGCGTCATGAGCTACGCCGTGTGTAAAGACGAAGCTGGCAAAGATCTGGAGGAACAATTCGCCCCCGAGCGCATCAAGCGCATGAATGAAGTGAACAAGCGCTTTGCCGATGCCGGCCTCACGGTCGTGCATGAAAACTGCATGAACTGGGGCGGCATGAGCCCCACGTATGTGAAGCGCATGGCTGAGGCCGTGCCCGGCATGAAGTGGGTCTTTGACACCGGCAACCCCGTCTTCATCGACGACCGCGACAAGCCCGGCCACAAGCAGGATGCCTGGGAGATGTATCAGGCCGTGAAGCCCTTCATGGCTCACGTGCACGTCAAAGACGGCATCTGGGACAAGGCCAAGAACGACGCCATTTACACCTTCCCCGGTGAAGGCGAAGGCCAGACCGAGCGCATCATGAAGGATCTCCTCGAAACCGGCTACAATGGCTACATCAGCATCGAGCCGCATGTGGCAGTCGTGTTCCACGGTGCGGGTGCTGCGAATGACCTTTCACCTGAGCAAAAAGCGAAGGAGCAGTACGACAGCTATATCAAGTACGGTCGAATGCTCGAAGCGATGCTTAAACGCCTTGGCGCAAAGCTGGCGTGATCGAGCTCAAGCGCCGACTACACCTCAAACACCCCGCTACCACCCGCTAGAAACATCTCCCAATCACGCACCTTGTGATGGTTTTTGATGAGATGCGTCACGGGGATCTCACGGGGCACCGCTGGACGACGCAGGAGCTTCAAACCGGCCTCTTCGGGAAGTTTGTTGCCCTTGCGGCTATTGATCTTTCGATCCGCCAGCACGCAGTTTTCCCAGTTGCTGGCTCCGCCACGCGATACCGGCACGATGTGATCGATATTGCCTTCGTTCGGCTTAAGCTTGCGGCCCGTGTATTGACACACACCGCCATCGCGCTCCCAAATCGCTTTCGCACAAAATTTCGGGCGGCGCTTCGGCACCTTATCGAATCGGGCAAGCACCAACACTGAAGGCACACGCACCGGACCGTGCACGGTGCCGATTCGGTTATCGGACTCACGCACTTCCAGATCCAACCAATCCTCCCAAGTCACAGGTCGCATATCGCCCTCTTGATGGATGTCTAGTGCGGTGGCATTGCCTGCCGCCATCATGCTAAAGGCCTCGATCGGCGTTTTCGAGTCGATGGCCTGCCAGTGCCGGTTCAGCACTAGTACGGTAGATTTCGTCAACACTTCATTCATGCACAGCTCCTAAGTTGGAATTTCGGCAGGAAGAAACTCGCACAAGAGATGCTCGTTTCTTGATGTTGGACAACTATGCTGGCGAGTCCTGACGATTTGCCAAGTGGCAAAAGGGTCACAGGTGCGAGATTCCGCACCGGCAGTCACCTACTGCGGCCGGAAAAAGCCCCGTCACAGCACCAAACAACAATGCAGGCCCCAAAGGGGAAGCAGAAGGCACTCAGTCCCCTACCCCGAAGTTTTGGAGCTCACACAGAGTTTGAAATCCACCTCAGGCGATGCGCCCACAGCACTGCTTGAACTTCTTGCCACTACCGCAGGGACACGGGTCATTGCGGCCGACGTTGGCGGCTTTAGGCTTGGGCTTGTTCGCTGCGCTGGGCATAATCAGGCGCGGACCATCGCGGCCGGGATTGGGAGCAGCTTCCTCACCTTCCTCGGATTCTTCGCGACGCTGCTGCGGCGCGGACTCACCGCTCTGCTGAGCAGCCATCTGGGCAAGGAATTGCTCAAAGGCGGCAAGCTGCTGAGTGCTGCGGAACAGATTGCCAAGGACTTCGCCGTTGATGTTGTTCATCAGTTCCGCGAAAATAGTGAAGGCTTCCTGCTTGAATTCGATGAGCGGGTCTTTCTGACCGTAGGTGCGCAGGCTGACGCCTTCCTTCAAGGCATCGAGCGCATACAAATGCTCCTGCCACAGGCGGTCGATGGCGTTGAGGAGAATCATCTTCTCGATCTCCTGCAAGGCGGTCGGGTTGGCATTGCCGACTTTCACGCCATAAGCGTGGAGGATCTTGTCTTTGAGGAAAGCGGACTTGGCTTCGAAATCGAGCGCTTTGAAAGCGTCATCGAACGAACGCAGGCCGATCGGGAACGCCGTATTCACCCAGTTTAAGAGGCCATCGTAGTCGGCTTCATCAGCGTTTTTGTCTTCCTTCGGCACGAAGACGCTGAGACGCTCGGTGATGCCCTTCTCCACGGCTTCGTTGATGAGAATGCGGGTGTCGTTGCTGTTGAGCACGTCGTTACGCCATTCATAGACGACTTCGCGCTGTTGGTTCATCACGTCATCGTATTCGAGGACACGCTTGCGCCAGACGTAGTTGCGCTGCTCGACGCGCTTCTGGGCGGTTTCGACGCTGCGATTGAGCCATGGGTGGGCCAGTTCCTCGCCTTCCTTCATGCCGAAGCGCTCCATCATCTTCGTCATGCGCTCGGCAGCACCGAAGTTGCGCATGAGATCATCTTCAAAGCTGAGGAAGAACTTACTTTCACCTGGATCGCCCTGACGCGCACTACGACCACGGAGCTGGCGGTCCACACGACGGGATTCATGGCGTTCCGTTGCCAAGACGAACAAACCGCCGAGTTCGGAAACGCCTTCGCCCAGTTTAATGTCCGTGCCACGACCGGCCATGTTGGTGGAGATCGTCACGGCGGCACGATGACCAGCGCGAGCGACGATCTCGGCCTCCTGGCGGTGATACTTCGCATTCAGCACGTTGTGCGTGATCTTTTGCAGCTTAAGCATGCGCGAGACCATTTCTGAGGCCTCAACGCTGGCGGTGCCGACGAGAATCGGCTGGCCTTTGGCGTTGAGTTCGCGAATCAGCTCGATCACGGCGGCGAATTTCTCACGGCGGGTCTTGTAGATGCTGTCGTTGTGATCCTTGCGCTTCACCGGACGATTCGTCGGGATGGTGAGCACATCGAGGTTGTAGATGTCGTGGAACTCAGCCGCGTCCGTTTCCGCCGTACCGGTCATGCCGCCGAGCTTCATGTAGAGGCGGAAGTAGTTCTGGATGGTGATGGTGGCGAGCGTCTGCGTCTCGGCATCAATCTGCACGCCTTCCTTGGCTTCCACAGCCTGATGCAAGCCATCACTCCAGCGACGACCGGCCATCTTGCGGCCTGTTTGCGCATCGACGATGATGACTTTGTTCTCTTCGACGACGTACTCGACGTCCTTCTCATAGAGGCAGTAGGCACGCAGCAACTGACTGATCTGATGGATGCGCTGGCCTTGATGCGAAAGACGGTCCTGCATCTCGGTCTTCTTGCGATTGCGTGCCTCTTCTGATAGCGAGGTGTCGCCGTCGATCTCGGAGTAAACGGTGGCGATGTCTGGCAGCACGAAGGCGTCTGGCTCATCGGGGCTGAGGAAATTGCGGCCCATCTCAGTAAGATCGGCGTCGTGGCTCTTTTCTTCGATGAAGTAATACAGCTCCTCCTTGAGCTTGAAGAACTCGACCTTCTGCGTGTCGGCATAGAGGCTCAGTTCGGCCTTTTCCATCGCACGGCGGAGTTCGGGCTCTTCCATGCAACGGGTGAGCGCACGGTTCTTCGGCTGGCCCATGTGAACCTGGAAGAGTTTCAGACCGGCCTGCTCCAGCTCGCCCGCAGCAGCGGCTTCTTTGGCCTCGGTGATGAGACGATTGCACAGCGTGTTCTGGCGGCGCACGATTTGATCCACCAGCGGCTTGTAGCGCTCATACTGATGATTGCTCTCCGCCGCCATGACCGGACCACTGATGATCAAAGGCGTGCGCGCTTCATCGATGAGCACGGAGTCCACTTCATCGACTATGGCGAAATAATGACCGCGCTGCACCTGCTGCTCCTTGCTAGAGGCCATGCCGTTGTCGCGAAGGTAGTCGAAGCCGAACTCGCTGTTGGTGCCATAAGTGATGTCCGCCTGATATTGCTCACGGCGCAAATGACTTGGCTGGTCGTTTTGAATACAACCGACGGTGAGGCCCAGGAATTTGTAGAGGCTGCCCATCCACTCGCTGTCGCGTCGTGCGAGGTAGTCATTCACCGTGATGACATGCACACCACGGCCTGTGAGCGCATTCAAATACACCGGCAGCGTACCGACGAGCGTCTTCCCTTCCCCGGTCGCCATTTCAGCGATCATCCCACGATGCAAAGCGACGCCGCCGACGAGCTGCACATCGAAGTGAATCATGTTCCAGCCCAGCGGCTGGTCGCAGACGATGATCTCGCGTCCGCACATGCGGCGGGCGGCATTTTTCACCACGGCATAGGCTTCTGGCAGGATGTCGTTAAGCATCTTCTGCTCGATGGCGGCAAAATCCGGTTGGATCGCGTTCCATGCCTCACGTGCGCCGTCGATGAGCGCTTTTTTGTCTTCCAGCGACGCAGCGGCCCACTTAGACGGTGCCAACTCATCCGACGCCAAGGTCGGGAAATGCTGCTTCAATGCCACGAAATACTGTTCCACCTGCTCCAAGCAGGCTTCCACTGCCGCTTCATCCGCGATGCGCAGCGACACTCCACCGAGGAACGGTGGCGTATGAAATGCACGGAACTGTGCCTGCCACTTCTGCGTGCGTTCACTCAGCACTTCCTCGGACTCGTTTTGCAGCAAAGCCTCGTGCCGGTTGATCTCGACCACGGTGGGCATGAGCTTGCGCACCGTGCGCTGGTTCTTGGTGCCGATGATTTTTTTAATGATCCAGTTGAACATGAGAGAATAAAATACGCCGACCGGCGCACTTTGGC
>CANIZT010000114.1 GCA_947471905.1 Verrucomicrobiaceae bacterium | reverse complement strand
TTCGGTCGCCGCCCTGCACTCCGCAGTGCCAGCGCCGGAGCAACTGACGCTCTTCGAATCCAAGATCCGCCCCATCCTCGTCGAACACTGCTACGAGTGCCACAGCGCGGACAAGAAGCAGAAAGGCAATCTCCTGCTCGATACCAAAGACGCCACGCTCAAAGGCGGCGACACTGGACCCGCCCTCGTCCCTGGCGATCCCACGAAATCCCTTCTTCTCCAAGCAGTGAAGTGGGAGGACAAAGACCTCCAAATGCCGCCGAAGAAGAAACTCAGCGACGCCCAGATCGCCGATCTCGAAGCCTGGATCAAAGCTGGTGCACCCGATCCACGCAGTGGGACACGCTCACTCACCAAGATCGAGCAGCATCTCGAAGACTCGAAGAAACACTGGTCCTTCCAGCCCGCGGTTGATCCAAAGCCGACCTCACTCGACGCCCTCATCGGTCTCAAAGCTACGCAGCCAGCCGACAAGCGCACGCTCATCCGCCGCGCCTACCTCGACCTCATCGGCATCGCGCCGACGTATGCGGATGTAAATGCCTTTGTCGCCGATAATTCACCGCAGGCATTCGAAAAACTCATCGACAAGCTCCTCATCGACCCGCGCTATGGCGAGCGCTGGGGTCGTCATTGGCTCGATGTCGCGCGTTATGCCGACAACATGGGGGCCATCTTCAATGGCGATGACACCTACCCGAATGGCTTCACTTATCGCGACTACGTCATCAAGGCGTTCAACGACGACAAACCCTACGACCGCTTCATTCTCGAACAAATCGCCGCTGATCAACTCGACACTGCGAAGGACACTCGCACGCTTGCCGGCATGGGTTTCCTCGGCCTCGGACGGCGTAAGGATCGCAGCCTGGATGACGACACTTTGGATGACACCCTTGATGTCATCGGACGCGGCCTCATGGGCCTCAGCATCGGCTGCGCACGCTGCCACGATCACAAGCTGGAGCCGATCACGACAAAGGATTACTACGGTCTCATCGCCGTGCTCAAGAGCAGCAAGGAGCCTGACGTCCAACCCGCGCTGCCGCAGCCTGACAGCCCGCAAGTGCGCGAATACGCCGAGAAAAACAAAGCGGCCCGCACCGAATACATCCGCGTCATCGCCTTCGAAGCGGACTGCTCGATGAGCGCGCTGCGTTCACGCATCGGCGACTACTTGCAAGCAGCGAAGGACTCCGAGTTCAAAACGATCTACGAGGGCAAGACTGTCAAAGCCGACATCATCGATCCGCGTCGCCTGAGCAGCAGCGTCCACGGGCGTATGGTCAAGTTTTGGGACAAGTGGGTGAAAGGCCACGCCGAGGTCTTCACGCCGTGGCTGGAACTGTCCGCACTCAGCGACGCCGACTTTTCCGCGAAGGCGAAAGCGATGTGCGAAGGCTACGGCAAGAATGCCGACAAGAAGCTGCTCGTCTCCGTCGCGCGTGTCTTTTCCAAAGCCGCGCCGAAAAACCTGCGCGAAGTCGCCGACATCTACAACAACCTCTACGCCAGCCAGATCGACACGCTGTGGGCGGAAAAATGGCGCGAGCCGCTGAAGACCGCCTGCGTGCCCACTGCTGAGGAACTCGATCTACCGATCAGCAAAGAGCTCGAACCGCGTGCCATCGAACGCCTCAACACCGTGCAGCGCGCCAACGCGCTCCCCGAGGCCGAGGACCAGACGCTCCGCGCCATCTTCATCGAGGACGGCTCGCCGTTTTTCTTCACCGGCAAAGACTTCCTTTCGAGCCAGCTCTACTCGACGCGCGATGTCGCCGAAGGCCTCCGCCGCAACGTCACCAAGGCTCTGACCGAACTGCAGAACCATCCCGGCGCACCTGCGCGTGCCATGACCTTTGTCGATGCCGACAAGATGTATGACGGCAAGGTCTTCATCCGTGGCAATCCACAAACACGCGGCCCGGATGCACCACGTCAATTCCTCACCGCGCTGAAGCACATCTCGCCGGAACCCTTCCCGAAGGACAAAAGCGGACGCCTTCAGCTCGCGCAGGCTATTGCGAACAAAAGCAACCCTCTCACTGCGCGTGTCATCGTGAACCGCGTGTGGGGCTGGCACTTTGGCGATGCCATCGTCGGCACACCGAGCGATTTCGGCTTCCGTGGCGACAAACCGACGAACCAAACGCTGCTCGATCACCTCGCCGCATGGTTCATGGACAATGGATGGAGCTTCAAGAAGCTGCACAAGCACCTCATGCTCACCGCCGCCTATCAGCGTGCCGATTTCCCGCTGCGCCCGCTCGATCTCGAGCCCTTCCGCGACACGCTGCTCGCTGTCACCGGTCGCTTGAAGACCGATGCAGGAGGCAAGGCCGAGAAGATCGCCGACACCACGCGCCGCACCGTGTATGCCTTCGTCGATCGCAAAACACTGCCCTCGATCTACCGCAGCTTTGATTTCCCCGATCCGAACTTCAGCGCACCGAAACGCAGCCGCACCGCGCTCACACCGCGTGCGCTCATTTTGATGAACAGCCCGCTGCTCACTGACAGCGCCAAACAACTCGCCGCATCGCTCACCAAAGACCTGCCGGACGACAACAGCCGCCTCGAAGAACTCTACCGCCGCGTGTTCCAGCGTCAGCCCACGGACAAGGAAATGCAACGCGCTCACGACTACCTCGACGCGTATCCGAAGAACGATCTCGTGCATCCCGAGTCGCAGGACTGGCAATACGGCTACGGCACCTTTGATGCCGCCGCGAAGCAGACCACGAAGTTCGCCAACCTCACGGCCTTCGATGGCAAGGCATTCAAAGGCACACTCAAAACCACCGACGGCAAGCCCAGTGAAGTCAAAGTTGATGCCATGGGCGGCGATTCCGGCCTCACCACCTCCATGAGCAGCATCCGCCGCTGGATCGCGCCGCTCGATGGCGAGATCAACATCACCGCCGAACTCACGCACACCGATGCCAAGACCGAAGGCGTCATCGCAAGAATCATCAGCAGCCGCAGCGGCGAACTCGGCGAATGGAAGGCCAAGGCGCAATCGCTTTGCACCGACCTCACCAAAGTGCCGGTAAAAAAGGGCGACACCCTCGACTTCATCGTCAGCAGCCAGACAGACAAGGACGCCGGCCCCTACCAATGGAGTCCCAGCATCAGCATGCCCACCGCCGACATGCCCGCGATGCCCGGCATGAATCAGCGCTGGGACGCCCGCGTCGATTTCGCCAATCCCAACGCGCCCGCCAAGCCACTCACCGCCTGGGAGGAGTTGTGCCAGGCGTTGTTACTCTCGCCAGAGTTCGCGGTGATGGAGTGAACCGGGCGCGATGCGGCGTTTCGTCTGCATGAGGTTAATTGTTCCAGCGCTTTTCACTGCCGCCTGTTTGCAAGCGGCGGAACCATTCGATGCTTTCATGGAAAGCCAGCATCCGTCCTTGATCCAGCTTTACGAGCATCTCCATGCGAACCCCGAGCTGTCGTTTCACGAGGAGAAGACGAGTGCGCGCATGGCGCAGGAGATTCGGGCTCTTGGATTCGAGGTGACGGAAAAGGTCGGTGGCTTCGGCGTGGTGGCCGTTTTGAAAAATGGACCGGGCAAAACGGTGCTCGTGCGCACGGATTTGGATGGCCTACCGGTGCGCGAGATCGGATCGGTGCCTTACGTCAGCAAAACAACCACCAAGGACGATGCAGGCAATGATGTCTCCGTCATGCACGCCTGCGGCCATGACATGCACATGACCTGCTGGGTTGGCGCGGCGCGGGCGCTCGCGGCGTCGAAGGAGAAGTGGAAAGGCACACTCGTCTTCATCGCACAACCTGCCGAGGAGCGTGGGATGGGCGCGCTGGCGATGATCGAGGACGGCTTGTTCAAGCGCTTCCCGAAGCCGGATGTCTGTCTGGCGCTGCATTGCGATGCGGGACTCGCTGTCGGCACCTTTGGAGTGACGAGCGGTCCTGCGACAGCGAGCACAGACACGGTGGACATTCTCGTGCATGGAGTCGGCGGCCACGGTGCGATGCCAAACACGACGAAGGACCCGATTGTGCTCGCCTCACAGATCGTGCTGGCCTTGCAAACCATCGACAGCCGCGAATTGCACCCCGTGGAACCCGTCGTGATCACCGTGGGCAAATTCAATGGCGGCACCAAGCACAACATCATCCCTGACAAGGTCGAACTCGGCCTCACCGTGCGCACCACGAGTGCGGAGACACGCGAAAAGGTGCTGGAGGCGATCAAACGCATCTGCCGCGGCCTCGGCATCGCCGCCGGACTGCCCGACAACTTGCTTCCTGAAATCAAACTGACCGGTCCAGGCACGCCATCGCTCTACAACAATCCCGAACTCACCGCCCGTGTGAGCAACGTGTGGTCGGAGGCCTTTGGCAAGACCAGCATCATCGAACGCAAGACCTCCATGGCCGGCGAGGACTTTTCCCGCTACACGATGACAGCGGAGAAGATCCCCGTCTTCCTCGCCTGGCTTGGCACCGTCGCACCCGAGAAGATCGAGAAAGCGAACAAGTCTGGCGAAGTGCTGCCGAGCCTGCATTCGCCGTTCTATCGGCCCGAACCCGCGCCTTCGATCACCTTCGGCGTCAAAGCGATGACACTCGCCGTGCTGAGTGAACTCAACCGTTGAACCTCATGAACCGCCGCGACACCCTTGGTCTCACACTCGCCGGATTGGGCCTGCCCATCCGCGCTCGATCCGCCAGCTCTTCCGCCATGCAATCCGCCCTTCAGATCATCCAGACGCAAATCGACAACGGAACGCTTCACAACGCCGTGCTGCATGTGCGCCGTGGTGATCAGGTCACGCAACACGTCTTCGGCAAAGCGCATCCAGATTCGATGTTCCTGCTCGGCTCCATCACCAAGCCACTCGCCGCTGCCGTTCCTGTGATGATTATGGTCGATCGCGGCGAGGTGAAGCTCTCGGATCGCGCTGTGAAATACCTTCCTGAGTTCAACGAAGGCGCACGCAAGGACATCACCATCGAACAACTGCTCACGCACACCTCGGGACTGCCGGATCAGTTGGAGAACAACAACGAACTCCGCGCCCAGCACGCGCCGCTGTCGAAGTTTGTGAAAGGCGCGGTGCGCACGCCGTTGCTCTTCGCTCCAGGCACAAAGTACCACTACCAAAGCATGGGCATCCTGCTCGCTGCGGAGATCGTCGAGCGTGTGACGAAGACACCGCTGCCGGATTTTCTCCAGCAGCATGTTTTCACGCCGCTTGGCATGTCGCGCACCGTGCTTGGCCTCGGCCAATTCAAAAAGTCCGAGATGGTGCCGATGCAAACCGAGCACGCCGCGCCCGAGGCGGGCGGTGGCGATCCCAGGGCACGCGAATGGGACTGGAACAGCGATTACTGGCGCAACCTCGGTGCTCCGTGGGGCGGTGCGCACAGCACGGCGGCCGACATGTCCACCTTCTTGCGCAGCTTTCTGCAACCCGACGGCAAAGTGCTGCGCGAGGAAACGGCACGCCTCATGATCCAGGATCACACGCCCACACTCGAAGCGCACCGCGGCATCGGCTTCATGGTCGGTCCCGCCAGCCTCGGCAAAGGCTGCTCGCCCCGCACCTTCGGTCACAGCGGTTCCACGGGCACGCTTGCGTGGGCCGATCCGGCTACGGGCACGACCTTCGTCATGCTCATAGCACTGCCGAAGAATGTCTCCGGCGACCTCATCCTGCACCCGGTGGCGGACTTGATCTCGTCGCAGGCATGATCAGTCTGATTTTTGCCATGTTGGATGTCGGAATATCCCATTTCTCAAACACGTATCCGTGTAAATTCAAATTTATGTCCAAAGCCCTTCTTTTCGCCACTCTGGCCCCCATCACTGTTTTCGCCGCCACACCGCCCGTTCCGGCCAAAATCGAGTTCAATCGCGATGTGCGGCCGATTTTGAGCGACAACTGCTTTTACTGCCACGGTAACGATCCAAAGCACCGCGAGGGAAAACTCAGGTTGGATAATCGTGAAGAGGCTCTCGCCAAGGAAGCATTCGTGCCGGGGAAGGGGAAGGACAGCGAACTCGTCTCACGTATCCTTTCCAATGACGAAGACGACCTCATGCCGCCGCCGGATTCTCACAAGAAACTCACGCAGAGGCAGAAGGACATCCTCAAGAAGTGGATCGATCAAGGCGCGGCCTATCAGCAGCACTGGGCGTATGAAAAGCCGGTCAAAGCGGTGATCCCAGCGGGCAAGAATGGCGTGGACTTTCTGGTGCAGAAGCGTCTCGCGGAGATCGGCCTCAAGCCGTCGCCGCAGGCGGACAAACGCACGCTCATTCGAAGGCTCTCCTTTGATTTGCTCGGGCTGCCACCCAAACCTTCCGACGTGTCTGAATGGTCCGAGAAACGCTACGACGAACTCGTGACCCAACTCCTCAAAAATCCCCACTACGGCGAGCGCATGGCCATTGGCTGGCTGGATGTGGTGCGCTTCGCGGACACCATCGGCTACCACAGCGACAACCCACACAACGTCTGGCCTTATCGCGACTACGTCATCAAGTCCTTCAACGACAACAAGCGCTTCGACCGATTCACCATCGAGCAGATCGCTGGCGACCTCATGCCGGATTCGAATCAGGAGACCAAAGTGGGCTCAGCGTTCAATCGACTGATCCTCAGCACCGAGGAAGGTGGCGCACAGGCCAAAGACTACGAGCAGCGCATGCTCACCGACCGCGTGCGCGCTGTCGGCAATGCCTGGATGGGCCAGACGACCGGCTGTGCGCAATGTCATGACCACAAGTTCGATCCCTTCAATCAACGCGACTTTTACCAACTCGGCGCCTTCTTTGCCGACATCAAAGAACCGCTCATCGGCCGCCGCGAGACAGGCATGATGGTTCTCGATGCCGACGGCGAGAAGAAACAGGCAGACATCGCCAAGCGCCTCGCCGCCTTGCAGGCCGACTTTGCCAAGCCGCGCCCCGAACTCGCGACAGCGCAAGCTGTGTGGGAAGCGAAGGCTCTCGAAGCCACCACCGCCAACAGCCTGTGGCAGTCTTTGAAGCCAATCACCGCGGTCGCAGCAAAAAAGAATATCACACTCAAAGCCGACAAAGACGGCATCGTGCGCGGCACGATCGACAAGAAACGCGAGGAACGAAAGCAAAGCGACGGCACAGACACCTACACCATCACCGCCAAGTTGCCGAACGGCACCACCGGCATCCGTCTCGATGCTCTGAAGGAGAAATCGCCTGGCATCGGACTCGCATCAAACGGCAACTTCGCCCTCAGCGAAGTCGCTTTGACCATCGGACGCAAAAACAAGCAGGAGAAACTCCCCATCGCCCACGCCAGCGCCACATTTGAGCAGCCAAACTTCCCCGCAAAGAATACCATCGACGGCATCGCAGATCAAAAGCTCAACGGCTGGGCCGTGCTCGGTGCCACCGGCGCGGATCAGTCGCTCTACCTCGAACTCGCCCAGCCACATGCCGACGCGGAGGCCCTGGTCACACTCACGCTGAGCTTTGCGCATGATGGCAATCACGAGATCGCCAACCTGCGGCTCAACTCCACCACCGCAGCCGCGCCCATCCGCTCCCCGGCCATCGCGTTGCCTGCCAAAGAGATCGCCGACATCCTCAAAGCACCCGCCGACAAACGCTCAGCGCCGCAAAAACAAAAACTCGCCGATGCCTATAAGCAGATCGCGCCCGAACTCGCCGCCCTCCGCACCCAGCTCTCCACCACCGAAAAAGAAAAGGCCGATTTCGAGGCCGCCGCACCCAAGTGCATAGTCTCCATCAGCGATACCGCCAAACGCACCGTCCGCATCCTGCCGCGTGGTGATTGGATGAACGAGAGCGGCGAAGTCGTGAAGGCCTCACTGCCGAGTTACTTGCCGAAGCCAAAGATCGAAGGTCGCGATCTCACACGCCTCGACCTCGCGCAGTGGCTTGTCTCCAAAGACAATCCGCTCACCGCCCGGACCGTGATGAATCGCCTGTGGAAGCAGCTCTTCGGCACCGGTTTGAGCAAGGTGCTCGATGATCTCGGCGCGCAAGGCGAGCCACCGGTGAATCCTGCGCTGCTCGACTGGCTCGCCTGCGAGTTCATGGACAGCGGCTGGGACTTCCAGCACATGGTGCGCGTCATCGTGAGCAGCGACACTTATAAACAAGTCAGCACTTCCACCAAAGAACTCACCGCCGCCGATCCCTACAACCGCGAGTGCGCCCGCCAGAGCGCTTTCCGCCTCGATGCCGAAATCGTGCGCGACAACGCCCTCGCCATCTCCGGCTTGCTCGTGCCAAAAATCGGCGGCCCCAGCGTGAAGCCCTACCAGCCCGCCAAATACTGGGAGAACCTCAACTTCCCCGTGCGCGAGTGGCAGAACGACAGTGGCGAAAGCCTGTATCGCCGCGGCATGTACACCTGGTGGCAGCGCAGCTTCCTGCATCCGTCGTTGGTCGCCTTCGACGCCCCCAGCCGCGAAGAATGCACCGCCGAGCGCAACCGCTCCAATATCCCGCAGCAGGCCCTCGTCCTTCTCAACGATCCAACGTATGTCGAAGCCGCCCGCACTTTCGCCGTCCGCATCGTGAGCGAATGCCAAGGTGATGCTGCCAAACGCATTGAGTGGGCTTGCCTGCAAGCTTTGCAGCGTACGCCGAGCGCGGAAGAAGCGAAGACACTTTCCACGCTGCTGAACGAGCAACTCGCTGATTACCAAAAGGACACTGCCGCAGCCGAAGCGCTTCTCAAAACAGGCGCCGCACCTGTCGCGGCCAATCTGAACAAGAGCGAGGTCGCTGCCTGGACGCACGTCGCACGCGTGCTGCTGAATTTGCACGAAACGATCACGCGCTCATAATCATGATCGCGATCTCCGCTCAAACCCGTCGCGCCTTTCTCGGTCGTGCTTCGCACGGACTCGGTAGCATCGCATTGGCCTCGCTACTGCGTCCGAATCTTCTGAATGCAGCCTCCCCTGGTGTGCTAGGCACGTTACCCTTGCCGCAGAAAGCCAAGCGCGTCATCTGGCTCACGATGGCGGGTGGGCCGTCGCAGTTGGAGCTATTTGATTACAAGCCGAAGCTCGCGGAGATGGATGGGAAGCCGATGCCGGAGTCGTTTACGAAGGGACAGCAGTTGGCGCAGCTCCAAGGGCAGAAACTGGTGTGCAAAGGGCCGATGTTTCGCTTCCAGAAGTATGGGAAGTGCCAGATGGAGCTTTCGGAGTTGTTGCCGCACATCGGCAGCGTGGCGGACGACATCTGCCTCGTGCGCTCGATGACCACGGACGCGATCAATCATGATCCGGCGCACATGTTCATGAACACCGGCACCCAGATCGCCGGGCGGCCCAGCATGGGCTCATGGGTAACCTATGGACTCGGCAGCGACGCGGAGGATCTGCCGGGTTTCGTCGTGCTCAATTCCACCGGCAAAGGCCGCAACCCTCAGCCCATCTCTGCGCGACAGTGGAGCAGCGGCTTCTTGCCATCAAAGTTCCAAGGTGTGCAGCTCCGCTCGCAGGGCGATCCCGTTTTGTATCTCACGAGTCCCAATGGCGTCACGCGCGAGCGACAAGGCGCGGACGTGACCGCCATCAACGCGCTCAACAAACAACACGCCTCGCTTTGCGATGATCCCGAGATCGCCACACGCATCGCTCAATATGAAATGGCCTTTCAGATGCAGGCCAGCGTGCCCGATTTGATGGACGTGAGCGCCGAAGGCCCCAAAACGCTCGAACTCTACGGCTGCACGCCCGGCGATGGCTCTTTCGCATCCAACTGCCTGCTCGCCCGCCGACTCGCCGAACGCGGCACGCGCTTTATCCAGCTCTACCATCGCGATTGGGACCACCACAGCCTCCTGCGCGAGGAATTGCCACTGCGCGCCAAGGAAGTGGATCGCGCCTGCATGGCCCTCATCACCGATCTCAAGCAGCGCGGCATGTTTGACGACACGCTCATCGTTTTCAGCGGCGAATTCGGCCGTACCCCGATGGCGCAGGGCAACAAAGGCCCCATCGGCCGCGATCATCACAACAAGGCCATGTCCATGTGGCTCGCCGGAGCCGGCATTCAGCGCGGCATCACCTACGGAGCCACCGATGACCTCGGCTACGCCGCGCAGGAAAACATCACCACCGTCCACGACCTCCACGCCACCATGCTGCATCAACTCGGCATCCAGCACGACGCCTTCAGCTTCAAGTTCCAAGGACTTGATGCCAAGCTCACCGGCGTCGAAGGAGCCAAAGTCATCAAAAAGATTCTCTCATGAAAAACACTATCCTATTCCTCGCCCTAGCGCTTCACGCGCAAGCCTTCGACATCACCGTCGCCGAAAAAGATCACGTCGCAGTCGCCAACGGCGGCAAAGTCGTCGCCAAGCTCATGATGGCGAATGATCTCAGCACGCCGGAGAAGCATCACGAGACCTACAAGCCCTATCTGCACGTTTTCAGCGCCGATGGCTCCACGCGGCTTACGAAAGGTGCAGGCTTCAGCTTTACGCATCATCGCGGCATCTTCCTCGGCTTCAGCAAGATCGGCTACAACGGCAAATCGTATGACCGCTGGCACATGAAGGGCGGCGATCAGGTCGTGACGAAGGTCGCGCCGGGCGAAAACGCTTTCACCGCAAACATCGACTGGCAGGGCGACACCACCGCGCCCTTCCTCACCGAAGAGCGCCGCTTCAGCTTCACCACGCCAGTGAAACCGTTTTATCTCGGCATCGAGATGAATAGCGCCCTCAAAACTGTCAGTGGCGAAGCTGACATCAGCGGCGATCCCGAGCACGCTGGCGCCCAGTTCCGCCCCAGTGAACTCGTGGACACGCAAAGCACGACGTACATCTTCCCCGGCGAAAAGATCGATGCCCACAAAGCCAAAGACCTGCCTTGGGCCGCCGAGGTCTTCACTGTTGAAGGGAAAACCTTCACCGTCGTGATCCTCAATCACCCCGACAACCCAAAGGATACCGCCACCTCCGCTTACCGCGATTACGGCCGCTTTGGCATGTTCCCGAAAGGCAAAGCCACTGCCGAAGCTCCCTTCAAACTCCGCTACCAATGGCTCGTCGCCGAAGGTGACGTGCGTGACGCCGCTGTCTTCCAAAGCGCGTGGAATACCTTCGCTGGCAAAAGCGATCCCGTGCCGCCACTGACGATCAATTCCTCGGAGCAGCCGAAGCCCAAAGCGAAGAAGTGACCTCCTAGCGGAGGAATGACGAAACCCGAATTCCGAACCCCAAATCAACTCCTCATGCTCTTTCGCTCGAAAGCTTCAACATTCGTCCTTTCTTCGTCCTTCCTCATTCTGGTTTCGTCATTCCCGCCGCAGGCGGGCGCTGTACATTCCAAAAACGCCGGGCCGGAGAAGGTCGAGCTGAAGTTTAAACTGCCGCCGCCAGTACCGCTTTCACCTGAAGAGGCGATGAAGGCTTTTGCGGTCGAAAAAGGCTTTCGCATTGAGTTGGTCGCGAGCGAGCCGATGATCGAATCGCCGGTGGCGATGAGCTTTGATGATCAAGGTCGGCTCTATGTCTGCGAGATGCGTGGCTACATGCACGATCTGGAAGGCGGCGGTGAAAAAGAGCCAACGGGACGTGTTTCGCTGCTGGAAGACACCGACGGCGACGGTCGCATGGACAAGGCGACGGCGTTTCTCGACAAGGTCGTCATGCCACGAGCTGTGATGGCCGTGAATGGCGGTGCTTTGATCGCGGTGCCGCCTAATTTGTTCTTCTGCAAAGACACGAATGGTGATGGCGTTGCCGATGTGAAGGAAGTCGTAACGAATGACTATGGAACGCTCGGTGGACAACCGGAGCACATGGCCAACACGCCGGTGTGGGCCATGGATAATGCGATCTGGAGCGCGGGTTACAGCACGCGATTCAAGCTGCGCAGCGGCGTGTGGCAAAAAGACACCGGACTTGGCCGCGGACAGTGGGGTCTGTGTCAGGACGATCACGGCAGGCTCTACTTCAACTACAACTCCGACATGCTGCGTGCCGATCTGCTGCCCACGGAGGCCTTTACAAGGAATCCGCTGCTGCGAAACGCCACCAGCATCAATGCCAAGCTCGCGGCGGACCAGACGCTCTATCCATCGCATCCCACACCGGGTGTGAACCGTGGGTATGACCCCAAAACACTGCGCCCCGATGGAACAC
>CANIZT010000113.1 GCA_947471905.1 Verrucomicrobiaceae bacterium | reverse complement strand
TCGCCCTGATACCAGATCGCGCCCTTGATGCCGTAGCCGATCGTGGGATGCAACACACCTGCATAGAGATTGCCCGGACGATGCTGTCCCGACATTGGATTCTGCGGCGCACGCGGCGCTGTGCCCGTAAACAGCTTGCCAGCCTTGAGCGCTTCTTTACGCGCCTGTGCCCAGGCATCGACCTTAACCTTGTGATCGGCCACCTGCTTGTCGAAGGCCTCCTGGGTGAAGGCCGCCTCATCCTTCTTCCACTTCGCGATGATGGAGGCAAAGCGTGGATCATTTTCCAGCACGTCACGCTTCACCCAGGCCTCGCAGGCGCTGCCGCCCCAGGCGTTGTCGATGAGACCGACCGGCACGCCGAGCATTTCATGCAGCACGCGGCCGAAGTGATAGCCCACGGCGGTGAACTGTCCCGCATTCGTCGGACTGCATTCCTCCCACTGGCCTTTGAAGTCGTCCTGAATCTCCTGCGTGCCGACCTGCGGCACCGAGATGAGGCGGATCAGCGGAAACTTGGCCTGCGCGATGTCTAAATCCGCATCCCACGTGCCACCGAGGGTAAAACCCATGTTCGACTGGCCGGAACAGACCCACACCTCGCCCACGAGCACGTTTTTCAGCTCACGCGAGCTGCTGCCCTTGATCGTGATCGTCGCTGGTTGCGCATTCGCTGATACCGCATCGAGCTTCACCGTCCATTTGCCCTTCGCATCGGCCTTGGCGGACTTCGTCTGGCCTGCAAACGTTACCGTCACCTCCGTGCCCGGCGCATCCCAGCCCCAGATCGGATTCGCCTGCTTCTGCTGCAGCACCATGTTGTCGCCAATGATGGCCGGGAGTTTCAATTCGGCGTGAGCGGTCAGCGAGAGGCTGGCGAGGAGGAGGCAGAGGGAACGCATGGTGGGGGAAAAGTTGGGCTTTTGGAACGCTGCGCGAGAGCAAATCATTGCAGCATGATGAAAGGATTGTGCTGCGGCACCGTGCAATCCGTGTGCTAGCTTTTCGCGTGACTCGTTTCGTCTTCGCTGCCGCTCTACTTCTTGTCCTCTCTTCCTGCGGGAAGTCACGACCACGTGCGGATCTCGTGTTCATCAATGGTGCCGAGCCGGAGAGCATCGATCCGGCGATTGTGACCGATCAAGTCGGTATGCGCATCGCGTCGGCTCTGTTTGAAGGGCTTTGCCGCATTGATGAAGCCGGGAAGCCGCAGCCGGGAATGGCGGAGCGCTGGGAAATGACGCCGGATCGCAAAACTTACACCTTTCACCTGCGTCCGAACGCCGTGTGGAGCGATGGCGTGCCGGTCACGACGCAGGATTTCCTCTATTCGTGGAAGCGTGTGCTGAGCCCCGAGTTCGGGGCTGATTACGCCGGTCAGATGTACGTCATCAAAAACGCCCGCATTTTTCACGAAGGGAAGCTGAAGGACTTCGCACAGGTCGGTGTGACCGCGCTCGATGACCGCACGCTGCGTGTCGAACTCGAAAATCCCACACCCTACTTCATCGACCTCTGCGCCTTCACCGTGTTTAATCCCGTGCCGGAGCGCATCATCGAGAAACACGGCACCGCGTGGATCAAACCGGGCTCGTTGATCGGCAACGGCTCCTACACGCTCGAAGACTGGCTGCTGGACGACCGCATCGTGCTTCGTCGCAACGAACGCTACTGGGACGCCGCGAACGTGCCGATGAAGAGCATCGAAATCCTGCCGATCTCCGAACCTAACACCGCGATCAATTACTTCCTCACTGGCCAGGCCGATCTCATCATGGACAAGGGCATGGTGCCCACATCACTCACCGCAAAGCTCAAACAGCAGCCGTATTTCCACACGGGCCCTTTCCTCGGCAGCTACTTCACGCGCTTCAACATCACCCGCGCTCCATTCACTGATCCAAAGATCCGCCTAGCCTTCTCGCTGGCGATTGATCGCAAACGTATCACTGAAAAAATCACGCAGCTTGGCGAACGCAACGCCTTCAGTCTCACGCCACCCGGTGCCGGACAAAACTACCAACCGCCGCCCGGTCCTGAGTTCGATCCGAAGCGTGCACGCGAGCTTCTCGCCGCCGCCGGTTATCCCGGCGGCAAAGGTTTTCCCCGAGTCGAATACCTCTATTTCCCAAAGCCGGTCGAGCGCAACATCGCCGTCGAGTTGCAAGCCATGTGGCAAGAACATCTCGGCGTCAGCGTCGATCTCGTGAAGCAGGAGTGGAAAATTTACCTCTCCTCGATGAAGGAGAAAAACTACCATCTCTGCCGCAGCAGTTGGGTGGGCGACTACAATGACCCCGGCACGTTTTTGGAAATGTTTCTCTCCAGCAGCGGCAACAACCGCACCGGCTGGGCCAACGCAAAATACGACGAACTGATCGCATCGGCAGCTCGCGAACCCGATCTCAACCAACGCAATACGCTGTTTCAACATGCGGAGAAACTGCTCGTCACAGACGAAGCCGTCATCCTGCCTATTTACCACTACGTCGGCGTCCAGTTCTTCCACGCTGATCGCCTCACGGGCGTGCAAGCGAACATGATCGACGATCATCCCTTCCGCTGCATGCGGTGGAAGTGATCACTTCGCCACACCCGCCACGGCGATGCCGATCTCCACGGTCGGCTCGGTGGCATCATTCATCGGCGGCTCGGTGAAAACGCCACCACTCGACTTGAGATCGTTGCCGACGGACCAGATCAGGCCGCGTGCGAGACTGTATTGAAGCGGCGCGCCGGTATAGGGATCGACCGGCACATCGAGCAGGAAATTGAAAGTGCGGAGCTGCTCCAAAGTTCCTGGCAGCGTCTTCTTTTCGGCAATGCACCGGCGCACGGCGAACAAGGTGATGATCAGATTCCCACGCGCACGCGCCTGACCCAATAACGCTGGCAGGCGCGTGTATTGCTTGGAGCGTTGATTAAAATAGACACGTCCGGCGGAATTTGGCTGATAGGAACCTTCGACTGCCGGAATGTCTTTAAGACGAACGTCGGACGTCAGTGCAAGTGGCGTCTTCACATCATCCTTCAACTGTCGGAACGCAGTCGCAAAGTGCTGCAGGGTCTCTTTCGGTTTGAAAAACAAACGCCCAGGCCGCTGCAACTGAACACCACCGGGCATGGTGTCGAGCAGTTCACCACTCCTAGGGCCAAGAATCAGTTTCTTCTCATAGACGTAGAACGCATTCATTGCGCGCTCCAGCATCTCGACGCTGGGTTGGCAGACGTTGAACTGCCGTTGGTATTGGCGCAGGGTAGCTTCGGGTAGCTTGGTCTGGCGAAGCAAATCTGCCAATGTCTGCGCAGCAAAAGCTTGTGCTTCGAGCGAGCGCTCATAGCACGAAGGCCAGGCCCAGATCTGCTCCAAGCGCCAGCCGAGTTCAGCAAGATCGATCGCCGCGGTGAACGCCTCCTCCTCCTGCATGCGCCGTGAGAGATATGCCGCCTCCGCCTGCTTCAAGCGTAGCGCATGATGCCAGCGCGGGTCGTTGCACAGGTCTATCGCGTGCCAGGCGGCATGCGTTGGATGCCAGTCGGCGTCTTCCAGCAGATCGCGCAGATTGTCGAGCGCCGCGCCGCTCGACTGCACAATGCGCGATAACGTAGGTGTGTCCCACAGCCAAGGCGGCTTGCCATACAAAGCCGTGTTCTCGAAGGGCACGATGGAATCCAGAAACTTTCGCAGCTTCTCCGGCGTCTGAATAGCAAGCGCTTGGTCAACAGGCCGCTTCAACCGCAAATCCTCATCCGCACCCAAGGCTGGATCATCCAGATACTGCCAGACGATGAACACAAAGGCGAGCATCCCCATGCTCAGGATGACCAATGTGGACCACGAAACCTCGCGCTCCACCGGCGCTCGCGGCCTGCGCGGTGCGGTCACCAATCTAGACGGTGGAGCCACGTTCGGCAGCGGTGCCACTTGCTCCACGAATTCAGCAGGCGGCGCTGGCACCGTGGGCTTTGCCTTCGCTAAAGGCGCAGGGCGTCGTGGCGCTGGTTCCGATTCATCTTCTTCTACATATCGCTTTTTTTTCGCCGCAGGCGCATCCTGCCACTCCTGATCCAAGCCCCAGGGAGAACGCCACGCGCCACCGCCTTCACCGCTGCGCGCGGGCTTGTCAGCAGGTGTTTGGGGCGGCGTATGGGGCCGGATCATGTGGCGCAGTATGAACGCGGTCACGCCTCACGCAATGCGTGTCGTGAGCCGCGATCACGAACGCTTAGCGCTCTGCCATGAAGCGATACCCGCCCAGCGGATGCGATTGCACGCTCACCCGCCACTCATCTCCAAGCCCCAGTACCTGCTGCAATTCACCGCCGCGAAACCCCGCTCGAATGCTCAATTGCATGTCATGGCGCTGCACATGATTCAACTCGGCGATCTCACAAAACAACCGCCCCAAGAGCGTATGAATCCACCACCGGGCCGGTTCAGCGGACACAATCAGTCGCGTGGCCGGTGAAAGCCGCGTACCCAGCATTTGCAGTTGTTCGAAGGTAAAGTGATGCAGAAACAAGTTCGCGACCACGATCTCAGACTCAGGCAGAGCGTGCGCCAGCACATCGCCACAAGTCCATGATGCCTCTTGCGGCCAGTTTATTGGCCGTGGGGCCAAATCCATCGCATGCAACGCCTGCGCAGGGCACAAACCAATGTTCAGCAGCCGCAATGACAACGCGCCATCACCCGCACCGAGTTCCGTGATGCGCCAGCCAGTTTCGCCATGACGGCGGATCATGCGCTCGATCCAGCGATGATTCCCCATGATACCGTTCACCAACAACATCTCATCACGCGCACGGATCGCCGCAGGATCATTATGCGACAGTGTGTCGAGCAGTTCAGGCTGAAGAATGCGCCTCATGGCTGGTAACGATTGAATGGCAAGTTCTGCATCGCAAACCAGGGTGGGACATGATCTGAAAGAAGGATGCCGCGTATGATGAAGTCTCGCAGGAGGCTGCGTGCCACCCCACGCCAGATGCCGAGGCCCATGCCCCACTCAGCGCGGTTTGCAGCGGTGCGTGCGGCGGTTTGACGTCGGTGCTCATAGCTTTGCAGCCAGCTATCAACGTTTTCACCGTGACGTAAGATCGCATGTAGCATCGCTGCCGCGAATTCGGCATCGGCAAAGCCTGTATTCATGCCCTGACCGCCGATTGGGCTCATCACATGCGCCGCATCGCCGCATAGAAGCACGCGGCCTTGATGCAGCCGTTCACAATCAAGCCGCCATGGGGAAAAGGCGCTGGCATTGAGCTGATCCGCCGCATTGAGCAGTATTCCGGTACGCTGACGCACCTGCGGCACCAAATCGGCCACGTCGTCTGTTTGCACAATCCAACGCCGCTTTCCTTCTGGCAGCGGAAAACTTTCCACCGCGCCTGCCGCGGTGAAAAACAAGTGCGCTGCATCACGCATCGCGGTGCGGTCGATGAAATCTCCCATGACGAAATGACAGCCGTAATCGCGACGCTTTGTGCGAATACCAAGCTGCTCGCGCGCATGGCTATGGCAACCATCGCATGCTACCACGAACGCCGCATGAAATTCGGCCTCAGGTGTCTGCACCGTGACGCCATCCGCTTGTGATGTGAGAGCGATGCATTCAACGCCATGCATCAATTTGACTGTGGGCTGCTGTATTAGCGCTTCCTTCAGCAGTCGCATGGTCTGCAGTTGCGGCAGCGAGAGAATGAAAGGATGTGCTCCTTCGATTTTGCTAAACGACACTTGGCCCAGCCGTCCAGTGTGGCCATGCACATAACAGTCACGAATACAGACGCCGCATTGCACGAAGTTCTCCGCGAGGCCCAGCGTTGCTAAAATATCCAGCGATGGCGGGGTGATGCCGATGGCCTGCGATTGCTGCGGCAACTCCGTGCGCTGCTCCAATATCAGTACATGCAGTCCACGCTGCCCCAGCAGCACCGCGAGCAGCAATCCCACCGGTCCGGCACCAATGATGATAACATCGAGTTTCAACTTCGTGAGAAAATCAGCGCCACACTCGATCCGCCGAAGCCGCTGCTGTTGCTCATCGCAATGCGTGGCGCTTCATCACAGCGACTGGTGAGAATGGAAACACCTTCACAGGCAGGATCGAGCTCCTGAATCTTCGCGGAGATCGGCATGAAGCCCGCGCGCAACGCCAGACAGCAGATGCCGGCTTCCAAAGCGCCTGCGAGGCAGAGTCCGTGACCGGTGATTGCCTTGGTGCTGCTTACCTTGGGCCTCTTATCGCCGGTGAAGACGGTTTTGAGTGCGTTCAATTCCGCCAGATCGCCCGCATTGGTCGCTGTGCCATGCGCGTTAATGTAATCGATGTCGTCAGCAGCCAGGCTGGCGTCTTGCAGCGCGTTCGTCATCGCGCGTGCCAGTCCGCTGCCAGTCGGGTCAGGCGCGACCACGTCGTAACCATCGGAGGCCTGGCCCCAGCCTTTGACCTCGGCGTAAACCGTGGCACCGCGTGCCGCAGCATGCTCGGCATCTTCAAGCACGAGCACGGCACCACCACCGGTGGTGATGAAGCCGTCACGATTCACATCAAAAGGGCGTGGCGCCAGCGCCGGATCACTTTGCGCGCTGAGCGCCCGCAGCGAGGCAAAGGGCAGAATGCTGTGCAGATGACAGTCCTCCGCACCGACGACGAACATGATCTTTTGCCTGCCGAGGCGGATCATGTCACAAGCGTGGCCCAAAGCATGCGAGGAGGAGGCACAGGCACTGTTGAAGCCAAGCGAGGCACCTTTGATGGCAAAGCGAGCCGTGAGATTGAGATGCAGCGAGTTCGGCATGCCGGTGATGACCACGGGCGCCGAGGTGCGGGCCGGACCGCGCGTGATCACGGAATTCATCGCCACCTGTGTCATCCAGGGAGAACCAGCCGAGGCGCAGTACAAGCCCGTTTCCGGACCGGAAACGTGCTCAGGATCGAGTTTGGCATCAATGATGGCCTCTTCCAACGCCATCGTCGCATAGGCCACATTCGGCACCAGCGTGCGCATTTGGGTGCGGCTGAATTCCACCTGCGGGGGAAAGGTCCAGTCGAGTGGATCAGGCGTTGGGAATTCAAAACCTTTCGGGATGCCGGCCAGCTTCACGCGGTCATTCACTGCAGCGAGTTCGGGCAGGAATTCGATGCCAGAACGCCCTTCCCGCAGGCTGTCGAGAACTGCGGCACGGTCATTGCCGATGCTGGAGACGAAGCCGAGGCCGGTGACGACGACGCGGTTCATGCGCGCTTCGCCGCGAGTTTGGTGCACAAAAATTGTTTCAAATCACCGAGCGTGCGGATGCTGCTCATTTCTTCGGTGGCAACGGTGATACCCAGCACTTCTTCCGCGGTCATCACGACCTCGATCATGCCGAAGGAGTCCATGCCGATGTCTTCCATAAGTCGCGCATCATCTGAGGCGGCGGCGATGCCTGTTGCAGGGGGATTGGCCGCATCACGCTCCAACACACCGAGGATGATGGCGGGCAATTCATCCAAGTTGTGCGTTTCTTCAAAGCGCAGCGCAGCAGCTACTGAGGCATCACTGCAACGTTTGAGTGACTTGGTGATTTCCTGAGTGCGTTCTTCGCTGATGGGCATAATGACTTGTTTTAGCTGGTTCTGGAATTGAATCAACCTTGGCCTCAGATGGATTGCACGTAATTACGGCACCACAGCGTTCGAGCACCGCCGTCTCCACGGTTAGTCCAGGACCAAAGGCGATAGCGCAGGTCATGGCGCGATCTGTTTCAGCTTCCTCTAGCAAGCCTTTGAGCACAAACATCACTGTCGGACTGCTCATGTTGCCGTAATCACGCAACACATTGCGTGAGATTTCCAAGGCTTCAGCGGGTAGTTCCAAATGCTGCTCCACCTGTTCCAGAATGGCACGACCACCGGGATGTACGGCCCATTCGTCGATGTCTGCGGGAGTCAGGTCGCGCTTGGCCAAGATGCCGCCGAGAATCTCGCGAATGTTGCTGCCGATGAGATCAGGCACGTAAGCCGAGAGCACCATATTAAAGCCGTTGTCACCGATGTCCCAGGCCATGTGCGATTCACTGAAGGGCACCAGCGCGGAATGAAAGCCATGCACGCGATAGTAGGGCCGATCTTTGGCCGGCTCACGCGCACTGATGATCGCCGCCGCCGCACCATCGGCGAAGAGGGCATTCGCGACGATGCTTTCGGGCTTGTCACTCACTTGCAAATGCAGCGAGCAAAGCTCCAGACACATCACGAGCACTACGGCCTTTGGATTTGCCTCACAAAACTGCGCCGCCATGCGCATCGCTGGAAAAGCCGCGTAGCAGCCCATGAAGCCGACGGTGTAGCGTTCCACGCTCTCATTGAGTCCCAGTTCGCGCACGACGTGATAGTCCGGGCCTGGATTGGCAAAGCCAGTGCAGGAGGCAAACACCACATGCGTGATGTCTCCCGCCAAAAATTGTGGGCACTCGACGAGCGTCTTCTTCGCGAGCTTCACCGCGAGTTCCCGAGCTGCTTTGGCATACAGCGCGTTGCGCTGACCCGTGGTGGGTGAATTGATCGAGCCATCCGGCCGCGTGTGAAACAGGCCGTCGTTCTTTAAGAAATCATCGATCACGCTATACCGCGTGTCGATGCCGGTTCGTTCGTAAATCATGTCCACGAGGCGTTTCGCCCGTGGCTCCTTGACCCAGCTCTTCATACGCTCACGCGAGAACTCGTTGCTGTAAAGATACGGCGGCGTGTCGGTGGCAATGTGATGAATGTAGGCAGGCATGCAGGAGCTTATGTGACTTTTGGGACGTTGCTGCTAACAATCTACGCATGTCATCAACTCCCCGCTGGAAATCCATCGCTCTGCGCCTCTGGCGCGTGGCGTTGCTTGCGGCAGCGGTGTTTGCGATCCGGGGTTCGCATCAGCCGACGGCAATGGAACTCACGGTGGAACGAGTGCGAGATTTTTTTCCCGCTGCGGCGGTTTTGACACCGCAGAGCGGCATGCAAATCGTGAAGGACGAATCCGGCATCACGCTCGGGCATGTGATGCAAACCTCGCCGGAGGCAGATGACATCATCGGCTACTCGGGGCCGACGAACACGCTCATCGCGCTGGATACACGCGGCAAAGCGCTTGGCCTGCGCATCCTACACAGCAGCGACACGACAGATCATGTGGCCGAGGTGGTGGGCACGCGGTCGTTCTTTAAGCAGTTCACCAATAAAAAGGCCGCCGAGATGGCAAACATGCCGGTAGAGGCGGTTTCAGGTGCCACGCTGACCAGCAGTGCGATTGCGGAAGGCATTCTGCGACGCCTGGGCAAGAGCGCGACAACTTCACTGCGCTTTCCTGATGCGATCACTCTCGATGAAGTGAAAAAGCTGGAGCCGCAGGCCGCGAAACTGCGTGAATCAAAGACGCATTCGGGCTCGCAGGAAGTTCTGGATGCAAAAGGCGCTGTCATTGCGTTGGCGGTGCGCACAGCACCGAGTTCAGATGGCACGGTGGGATACAAGGGGCCGAGCGACACGTTCATGCTGATGGATGCGACCGGTTCGACGCTACGCGGCATCGCATTGAGGCGGAGCTACGACAATGAAGCCTATGTCGGCTACGTGACGGGTGATGCGGCGTTTTTGAAGACGTTTGATGGCATGACGACTGAGAAGATTGCGAACATCGACTTCAATGCAGCGGGCGTCGAAGGTGTTTCGGGAGCGACGCAGACGAGTTATGGCGTGGCGGAAGGTCTGCGAGTGCGGGCGCTGGCACTGCTGAAGGAGAAGGAAGCCAAATGGGGCTGGTGGTCGCTGATTCGCTGGCGCTGGCAGGACACGGGACATGTGGTCATCATTTTGGCGGCGTTTGTAATGGCGTTCACGTCGTTGCGCGGTCGTGTGTGGTGCCGGCATCTGCATCATGCGCTGCTCGTGATCTACGGCGGCTTCATCGCAGGAGAAATGCTCTCACAAGGACTGCTGGCTGGTTGGGCGGCGCATGGAACGCCGTGGCGGAATGCGCAAGGACTCGTGCTGCTGGCGGTGGTGGCGTTGTTGGGGCCGATTTTCACCAGCAAGCAGCTCTATTGTCATCACATCTGCGCACATGGTGCGTTGCAGCAGTTGGTGGCGAAACGGTTGTCGTTTCAATGGTCGCTGTCAAAACGCATGGAGGCGATTTTTTCGAAGCTGCCGTTTGTTCTGCTCGCCTTCGTGCTGTTCAGCGTGGGGTTTGGCTTGCGGGTCGATTTGAACTCACTGGAGCCCTTCGATGCGTATCTATTTCGTGTCGCGGGTTGGGCGAGCATCGTGCTCGCGGTGGTGGGGTTGGTCTGGTCGTTGGTCACCCCACTGGCCTACTGCCGCTACGGCTGCCCGACGGGTGCTTTGTTCAAGCTGCTGCGCTTTACGGGCGATGCGGATCGCCTTGGCATGCGCGACTGGGTGGCTGCCGCGTGTGTTGTTGGTGTTCTTCTCTTTACTCACGCCTGAAAACTGAATACGGAAGACCCTACATGTCCCTCATCCCAGGTTTAGAATCCAAGTTCGGTCGTTTCGCCATCCCCGGCCTCGTGCAGGTCATTGCCATGTTTCAGTTACTGGTGCTGATCATGGTGATGTTCATGTCACCGGAAGGTGCGGCGGCGTATTTGTTCTTTCTGGATCTGAATCCAACACGCGTGATGCATGGCGAGGTCTGGAGGTTGATCACGCATGTGTTCATCCCCGGAAACTTCTCGCTCATCTGGGCGCTGATCGGCACACTGTTCATGATGTGGATCGGCCGCGCTCTGGACGCGGCCTGGGGAGCATTCCGGGTGAATCTGTATATTTTCGGCTGGATGTTTGTGGTCACGCTCGGCGCGCTCATCTTTGGCTGGCCGGCACCGGGTATGTTTCTTTATCAATCGCTCCTGTTTGCCTTCGCCACGCTGTTTCCGAACGAGGAAATCTATTTGTACATGATCCTGCCGATCAAAATGAAGTGGGTGGCCTTTCTTGCCGCAGGCATGATGGCTTTCATGGTGATGCGTGACCCTTCGATGCTGCTGCCCGTGCTGGTGGGGCACCTTAATTACCTCATCGCGTTCGGGCCTGGCTTTGTGAGCGAACGTGCCAAACAAGCGCGTGTATTATCACGCCGCACCCGCTTTGAGTCCGCGCAACTGCCACAGGGCACGTTTTTCCATCAGTGCTCGGTCTGCAAAAAGACGGAGTTGGATGATTCGCATCTGGAGTTCCGCGTGCTGGACTCGGGCGATGAAATTTGCAGCGTGTGCCGGGCAAAACCCACGGGAGGTTGAACACCATGGCTGATAAGCTCGCTGACGAATTCCTGGAGTTCATGGAGGTGGAGCGCCGTTCGTCGGAACGCACGCTGGCGAACTACGAGCTAGCGCTGCGGCAGTGCCGCGAATGGCGCACGCCGTTCAAAGGCTGGAGCGAACTCACTGCGGATGATTTTCGAGCCTATTTATTCGACCTGATGAAACGGGAACGCGGTCGTGCGACGATCCGGCTGCAATTCGCGGCGCTGCGCAGTTTTTTCAAATGGCTAACACGGCGGCGTGCCTGGAAGGCAAATCCACTGCTGGAAGTGCAACTGCCAAAGCGTGAGAAAAAACTGCCGGTGGTTCTCACGGTAAGCCAGGTGGAGACGATGCTCACGCTGCCGCTGACACTTGAAAAATCCAAGCGTGACGCGGTGTGGGCACCTGCACGTGATGCGGCGATTTTGGAACTGTTTTACAGCACGGGCATGCGCTTGAGCGAACTGGTGGCGTTGAACGTGGCAGACATCGACACTTACACCGAGACAGTGCGCGTTTTTGGCAAGGGCAAGAAGGAGCGGCTCTGTCCCGTGGGCAGCAAGGCGTTGGAAGCGGTGCAGCACTACCGTGTGAAGGCCGGTGTGCATGATGGGGCGTTGTTTCGCAGCAAGCTGGGCACCCGCATCACCGGACAGGCCGTGGATGACGTGATCACGAAGTACTGGCGTGCTTCAGGCCTGCCAGTGCACCTCACGCCACACAAGCTGCGCCACAGCTTCGCCACGCATCTACTGAACAACGGCGCGGATCTGCGCAGCGTGCAGGAACTGCTGGGTCATGCTAGTCTTTCGACAACGCAGATCTACACGCATGTCTCGACGCAGCGGATGAAGGAAGTGTATGAGGCCTCGCATCCGCGGGCGTGAAGATCACTTCGTCTTCACCCACGTCGCAATCGGCGTCGCTGTGTGAGCAGCCCCTTCATCGAGCGCGAAGGTGATGCAGAGGCTCTGCGGGCCTTTGACTTCGGCGAGTGCGACTT
>CANIZT010000112.1 GCA_947471905.1 Verrucomicrobiaceae bacterium | reverse complement strand
TACCCGTATCCTCGCTCTCGTTGTCGGTTTGAGCAGCGCCTCCGCCTTCGCGCAGGCGGATCTCTCCGAAGCCTTCCTGCCCATGTTCCAGCCGCTGCCGGCGCAGGCCTTGTCACCGGACAACGAACTCACCGAGGCGAAGATCAATCTCGGCCGCCAGCTCTACTTTGAGAACCGCATCTCCAAAGGCGAGAAGCTCTCCTGCAACTCCTGCCACATGCTCGACAAATACGGCCAGGACAATCTACCCTTCTCCCCCGGTCATGAAGGCAAGCTCGGTGGCCGCAGCTCTCCCTCCGTTTACAACGCCGCCATTCACATCGCCCAGTTCTGGGATGGTCGTGAGCCCACCGTCGAGGCGCAGGCCAAAGGCCCCGTGCTCAACCCCGTCGAAATGGGCATGCCCAGCGCCGACTTCGTGGTGAAAGTGCTCAAGAGCATGCCCGGCTACGTCGAAGGCTTCAAAGCTGCCTTCCCCGGCGAAGCCGACCCCATCACATATGACAACTTCGGCAAGGCCGTTGGTGCCTTCGAACGCAAGCTCCTCACCCCCGGTAAGTGGGACGCCTTCCTCAAAGGCAACAAAGACGCCCTCAGCGCCGACGAGAAAAAAGGCTTCGCCACCTTCGCCAAAACCGGCTGCGTCACCTGCCACAACGGCCCCGGCGTCGGCGGCATGATGTATCAGAAGCTCGGTCTCGTGAAACCCTGGCCTGGCCTCAAGGACAACGGTCGTTCTGACGTGACCAAGAACGAAGGCGAAAAATTCTTCTTCAAAGTCCCAAGCCTCCGCAACATCACCGAAACCGCGCCTTACCTGCAAGATGGTTCCGTCAAGACCCTCGACGAGATGGTCAAGAAAATGGCCGAATACCAACTCGGCAAGCAGCTCACCGACGAAGAAACCGCCTCCATCATCACCTTCCTCAAGGCCCTTAAAGGCGATCTCCCCACGGAATACATCAAAGCCCCCAAGCTTCCCGAAAGTGCCGCTGATACGCCGAAGGCGTAACGTCGAACGGGTTTTCAATTTCTAACCTCATCAGCCGAGCCTCCAAGCTCGGCTGGTTTGTTTTTGGAAGGCGATAAAGGTGCTGACAAACGTCACGATCTGTTAACCATCCTCACTGTTAGGCGACTGAGCACGTCCTCCCATGAGATTCATCCCTTTCTTTGCACTCTGTTTGTTAATCTTAACCCTGGGATCCACTGGTGCTGAACCCAAAGTTCCGCCGATGATAGGCAAGCTGCCGCAACAGGGCGACGGGCCAACCCAATTCGGAGACCGGAGACACGGTATCCGCATCGGCTTCTCAAAACCTAAAGAATCCTACCGGCTCAATCATCGAATCAACATTTGGATCGCGCAGGAGAGCGCGCTCCCGCTTCCGAAGGACTTCCACCTGGGTGAGGACATCGTTATTCTCACTCATCCTGACGGCTCAGCATCGAAGTTCCCGGGCGAAAATCACAAAGACGGTCCGCCCGGACGTTTGATGAATTGGACTGGTGGTATGAGCGACCTATTGCACTGCTATTGCCGCACAACAGGCGTCTATAAGATGCAATGGAAGATTGGTGACATCGAATCTCTTGTGGTTTCATGGCGCGTGGTTCCGTAATGAAGCCGCCTAGGCGCTGCAGTGAAAGGCTACGGCGGTCACACTGGTTGATCCGCCAGCTGCGCCCGCGCAGCCATCGCGCCAGCCTCCGCCGTCGCCTGATCCGAAACGTTAGGCTGCTACACAAGCAGCATGCAGTCTCCATAGCTGAAGAACCGATAGCGCTCACGAATCGCTTCCGCGTAAGCCTGCATCGTCAGTTCCTTGCCCGCAAAGGCGCTCACCAGCATGATCAGCGTTGATTTCGGCAGATGGAAGTTCGTCAGCAGGCCGCCAGCGACGCGAAACTCGAAGCCGGGATGAATGAAGATGTCCGTGCTGCCGCGCGTGGCGATGACGCGGCCATGATCACGCGCGACGCTTTCGAGCGTGCGCATGGCGGTGGTGCCGACGGTAATGACGCGTTTGGCTGATTGAATCGCCTGGGCAGTCGCTTCAGAGACTTCATAAACCTCGCTGTGCATCTTGTGATCGGCGATATTTGCCACCTTCACTGGCTGAAACGTGCCGACACCGACATGCAGCGTCACAAACGTATGGGGCAGGGGATTGAGCACCTCGGGCGTGAAATGTAGCCCCGCTGTCGGCGCAGCGATGGAGCCTTCGCTGCGGGCAAACACAGTTTGATAGCGTTTGCGGTCCGCAGGCTGATCCTCGCGGCCCATGTAGTGCGGCAGGGCCAGATGCCCGTGTTTCGACTCATCCACGACGCGGTCGAACTCGATGATGCGGTTGCCGTCCTCCTCCAAAATCTCGATCACACGGCCCGTGGCCTCGCCAATCGGCACGGCATCGCCAAGGCGGAACTTTTTCCCCGGCTTCACCATGCAGCGCCAGCGCGTGGGCGTGAGTGGCTCCACCCGCAGCACCTCGTGCCCCTGATCCGTGTAGTAGCGGGCCGGAACGACCCGCGTGTCATTTAAAACGAGCATGTCGCCAGCCTCCCGCGATACAAACTCGCCGATCTCGCGAAACATCCGGTGCTCGATCTTCCCCGAATCACGATGCACCACCATCATTCGCGACGCCGAACGCTCCGCCAGCGGTTCACTGGCGATCAATTCAGGCGGCAGGTGGTAATCAAAGTCGGCGGTCAGCATAGGGGGAGTTGACGGTTGTTTACCGTTGTTGACGGTGGTTTACAGTTGTTTTTCCAAGTCCGTACAGCGGGTCGTTTTTCCAACCACTGTCAACGCTTGCCCAGCAAGCCTTCAGCCACCGTCAACAACTGCAAACGCCTGCGCAACAGGCCCCACCGTCCGATTCTCCCCAAACTTTGTCCTTCCCATGCGCCGTCGCCCACGCCTATAAAGTCACTGCAACTTCCAACCATCATGTTAGACAAAAAAATCAACATCGCCGTCGTCGGCCTCGGTTTCGGGGCGGAATTCATCCCCATCTGGCAGCGCCACCCGCTCACGACCTGCTACGCCATCTGCCAGCGTGACCCAAAGAAGCTCAACGCCATCGGCGACGCCTTCGACATCGCCGTGCGCTACACCGATTTCAAAGCGATGCTCAAGGACCCGAACATCGACGCAGTTCACATCAACTCGCCCATTCCTGACCACGGCTGGATGAGCATCGAGGCGCTCAAAGCGGGCAAACACGTCGCCTGCACCGTGCCGATGGCCACGAGCATCGAAGACTGCAAAAAGATCTGCGATCTCGTGAAAAAGACCGGCCTCAAATACATGATGATGGAGACCGTCGTCTATGCCCGCGAGTATCTGTTCATGAAGGAGCAGCTCGATCAGGGCAAGCTCGGCAAACTGCAGTTTGTGCAGGCCTCACATCAACAGGACATGGACGGCTGGCCGAACTACTGGCCCGGCCTGCCGCCGATGTGGTATGCCACACACTGCGTCGGCCCCGTGGCCGGCATGATCGGCAAGCCCGCCGAATACGTGAGCTGCTTCGGCTCCGGCACTGTGCGCAAGGAATTGCAAAAGTGCTACGGCTCGCCGTTTGCTGTCGAAACCGCGCACATCAAATTCAAAGGCACCGATGTCAGCGCTCGCATCATCCGCAGCCTGTTCGACACCGCCCGTCAGTATCGCGAGAGCATCGACGTCTATGGCGACAAAGCCTCCATCGAATGGCCGCTCATCGAGCACGAACCGCTCGTCATGCACCGTGCCAAACTGCCCGAGCACAAGATCCCCAAGACCATCAAGGCCCCCGACTTCGCCAAACGTCTGCCGAAGCCGATCCAGCGCTTCACCACCAAAGGCGTCTATGATCTCGGCAAAAAGACCCACCTCAGCTTCACGCAAGGCAGTGGTCACGGTGGCAGCCATCCGCATCTTGCCAACGAGTTCGCCTATGCTTTGGCGGAAAAGCGCCAGCCCTTCCCGAACGCCGCCCAATCCGCCAACTGGACCTGCGTCGGCCTCTGTGCTCATCAGTCCGCGATGGCTGGCGGTAAGATCGTGAAGCTGCCTGCTTTCACGCTCGATTGATTCCTCATGGATGACGCCACCTGTCCACCGCTCACCGCCGTCATCACCGGCGGTGACGGTGATTTGGCGAAATCGATTTCGAATGAACTCAAGCAGGCGGGTTTTGAAGTTCTGGCACCGGGTCGTGATGTGCTCGACGTCACGAATGCGGACTCGGTGAAGACGTTTTTCGCCACAATGAAGCAGATCGACCTACTGGTGAACAATGCCGGTGTGTGTCGTGACGTTTCGGTCGTGAAGATGAGCGATGAAGATTTCGATCAGGTCGTCGATGTGAATCTGAAGGGGGCGTTTCTCGTTTCACAGGCAGCGGTGAAGCTGATGGCGAAGCAGCGGCACGGTCACATCGTGAACATTGGCTCCTATTCAGCGCTGAGCGGCCCCGCAGGCCAGGCCAATTACGCGGCGGCGAAGGCTGGCTTGATCGGACTGACGCAAAGCATCGCCAAGGAGTATGGCGCACGCAACGTGCGGGTGAACTGCGTGCTGCCGGGCTTCTTGGAGACGAAGATGACGCGGTATCTGCTGGAAAATAACGAGTGGTGTGAGGAGTTGATGAAGACGCATGCGCTGGGCCGGCTGAACACGCCGCAGGACGCTGCACGCTTCATCGCATTCCTGCACAGCTTGGAGAACGTGAGCGGGCAGGTGTTTCAACTCGACAGCCGGGTGCGCCGGTGGGCTTGAAGTGCGATGGACACTCTTGTCCGTCAGGTGTTGCGGAGCGTTCAACGACGAACAGGAATGTCCATCGTACTCAAAGCGCGAATTCGGGAGGAACGGGCGCCTCCCAGCAGCTCGGGAAGCCTTCAAGATTGAGTTCAAGTCGTGAGGAGTGCAGCGCTTGCCGAGGTAGGATGAGTTTTTTCTCCAGCGCTGGCGTCCAGCCAGTTTCGATGAACTCCAGGTAGCAACGATCATCGCGACCATAGAGTTTGTCGCCGACGATGGGCAATCCGAGATGATGCAGATGCACGCGGATCTGATGCATGCGGCCTGTCTCAGGTTTAGCCTCGATCATGGCAAATTTCTCGCCTTTGCGTTCGAAGCGCTGGAGTGTGCGGAATGCCGTTCGGCACTCGGCACCTTGCGGATGGACGATTTGTTTGACCCAGATGTCGAAGGGTTGCACGTCGCGGGCATTCAAGATCGGCGCATCGAGTGTGTGCTCTTCCCACTCCGGCCAGCCGTGAACGAGCGCGACGTAGGTTTTGTGAATCTTTCGGTCCTGCATTGCCATCCCGAAGAGGCGGGCGAGTTCGTGATTCTTCGCGACGAGCACAACGCCGCTGGTCTCGCGGTCAAGGCGGTTGATGATGGAGACCTGGCCACCGTTGGCGATTTCATACGAAAGCAAATCGCAGAGTCGATGCCAGAGCGTGGGCGGGCCATTCGGATCACCGGGATGAATTTGCAGCGGTGCAGGTTTGTTGACGACGATATAGCCGTCGGTCTCGTCGATGACGGTGAAGGTGGCGTCGTTACGGATGCTCACAGCACGGGGATGGCGAGTTCTCGGCCATAGACGATGGGCTGGGGGTCGTGGATATAGTCCTCATCGTCGAAGTGCCACCATTCGGACTCCAACTGCGTGAACCCGGCCTGCTTCATGGCTTCTTTGAGAATGGCGAGGTTCTGTTTCACGACGGGATCACTGCCACGATAGTGGTGGCTGGCGTGTTCGAAGTCCTGGTCAAAGTAGGTGGGCATGCGTTGCTCCTGGCCCTTGGCATCGACGAGGGTGAGGTCAACCGCGATGCCGCCGCAATGACGGCTCCAGCCAGCTTTCGGCGAGAGGAACATGCCCGTGCTGCCGCCATGCTGATGCAGCATCTCCTGTGCCTCCGGCGGACGATACGCATCCCAGATGCGCAGGCCGTAGCCTTGCGCATGGAGCAGCGCCTGCGCCATCTTTAGCTTCTGTGCTGTCTCCCGGCGCAGCAAGCAGGGCATGCGTGCGGGATAAATGGCATGACGGGCGACATTGTAGGCTGTGGCATAACGCAGGTCGATGGCGATGCCGGGAATCTCAGTGCGGACATCGACGAAATCGAAGCGCTTCGCGAGTTCGATGGAATGGCTGGGCACCAGGGCGCTACGGCGTTCCTCCTTCGTGGCACAGGCGGCCAGAGCGAGGATGGCAAGAAGGGAGGCAGTGCGCAGGTTGCGCCAGGAATCTGAGATCATGCGGAGTTTTTGCTTCCGTACTCACGCACGGCGGGCCAAGTTTGCAAACACTGCCCTTTTCCATGACCCGTTTTCAAATCCTCGATACCCTGCTGCACTTCCTGGCCTTCTACATCGGCGCAGGCATCGGCTCTTTTCTCAATGTGGTCATCTACCGCCTGCCGCTGGGCATCTCCGTGAACAATCCGAAGCGCAGTTTCTGCCCATCATGCAAATACCAGATCCCCATATGGCAGAACATCCCGCTGCTGAGCTGGCTGCTGCTGCGCGGCAAATGCGCGAACTGCAGCGGTAAGATTTCCATCCGCTACTTCATGGTCGAACTACTCACGGGGGTAATGTTCTACCTCGTGTTCTTGAAGGTCAGTGGTGAATATTCCAATGTCGATCCGTGGCCTTACATCAGCACCTGGGGGCCGCAGGTGCTGTGTCTGTGGGTGTTCATGAGTCTGCTGATTTCGGGGACGTTCATCGACATCGACCATTTCATTCTGCCGCACACGATCACCATCGGCGGCGCGGTGGTAGGAGTGCTCGCATCATGGTGGGTGCCCGCGTTGGTGGATCAAATCACCCACACCCGCGGACTGCTCATCTCGCTGGCGAGTGCTGCCTTGGGCCTCGGCGGACTCTGGCTGGTGGTTGAATTGGGTAAGCTGGCCTTTGGCAGAAAAAAATTCGTCTTTGAAAAAGATGAGTCGTGGGAAGTAACACAGCCGGATGATAACGAACCGCCCGTAGTTGTCTTTGGTGCACATAACTATGGCTGGGCCGACCTATTCATGCGTGCCACCGACCGCATGGTGGTTTCCTGCAATGAGTTGCAAGTGAACGAGCGCACATTCGGTGCCGTAACGGCTGAGTTATGGATGGAAAAACTCAAGGTGCGCGATGGATCGAGCCTGGAAGAGTTTGCACTCGAAGGCGTGAAGATTTTGAAAGCCAGAGTGACGCAGGTGGTCATTCCACGTGAAGCAATGGGTTTTGGTGACGTGCTGTTCCTGATGATGATCGGTGCCTTCACAGGCTGGCAGGCTGTCTTGTTCACGATCCTCGCCGCATCCGTGCTCGGCACGGTCTTCGCCGTGATCCACCGCGTCACCGGCAAAGCCGAGTGGGGTGCGAAAATCCCCTTCGGCCCCTATCTCGCGATGGGTGCCGTGATATGGGTCTTCTACGGACCGCAGTTCGTCGAATGGTATGTGAGCAAGACGATGTGGCGGTGAACGTCGACTACTCCTGTTTCGCCCCGGCCTTCTTCTTGCCTGCGCCTTTGCCTTTCGGTTGTTCTGGCGGCTGCGGTTCGTTGTCGAAGGGCTTGTTACCGTGCGTGAAGCGCGGTGGCGGCATGGTTTCTTTGACTTCGGCTTGGAGGCGAAGAATTTCAGCCTTCAACTCCTTCACCTTGTCCGCGTAGGCCGGATCGTTGGAGAAGTCTTTCACTTCGAGCGGATCCTTTTCGCGGTCGAGCAATTCCCAGTCATCGACATCCGGCTTGTAGTAGTGGATGAGCTTGTAACGGTCCGTGATGACGCCGTAGTGCGGACGCACGCGGTGAGGCACCGGGAACTCGTAATAGTGGTAGTAGAGTGATTTGCGCCAGTCAGCAGGCGTTTCGTCTTTCATCAGCGGAACAATGCTGCGGCCATGCACGTCGGGTAGGTTCTCGCACTTGGCGATGTCGAGGAAGGTGCTGGCAAAATCGATGAGGCTGACGATTCGGCTCGTGCTCGTGCCTGGTTTGATCACGCCCGGCCAACGGACGAGCAATGGTGTGCGTAACGATTCTTCAAAGATCCAGCGCTTATCGAACCAGCCGTGCTCACCTAGGAAGAAGCCCTGATCGCTGCTCAGCATGACCACGGTGTTTTTTGCGAGGTCGTTTTTGTCGAGGTATTCGAGCACGCGGCCCACGTTTTCATCCACGGCTTTCACACAGGCCAGGTAGTCGTGCATGTAGCGTTGGTAGCGCCATTTTACCAGATCACGGCCCGCAGGAACTGCTTCGCGGTATTTGGCATTGCGCGGGTCATAGTAGGCACTCCACGTTTTCTTCTGCTCTTCGTTCAAATTGCCGGGAATCACGAGTTTCACATCGCGATCCGTCATCGTGCGGTCGATGCCCATGTCGTGATCGCTTACCGCCTTGCTACGGCCGCTGTAGCTGTCGAACAGCGTTTCCGGCTCCTCATAGACGCGGTCGTTGTCAAAGCCGAGCAGACGAAGCGGTGGCTCCCATTCACGATGTGGGGCCTTGTGCTGGCACATCATCATGAAGGGCTTCGTTTTGTCACGTTGGTCCATCCACTTCAGCGTGAGGTCGCCGATGATGTCGGTCGTGTAGCCTTCGTATTTCACTTCTTTGCCGTTTTCAGTCATCGGCGGGTTATAATAAGCGCCTTGGCCGGGAAGCACGTTCCAGTGGTCGTAACCCACGGGGTCGGTCATGAGATGCCATTTGCCGATCACCGCCATTTGGTAGCCGCTTTTCTGCATCACCTTGGGGAAAGTCGGCTGTGAGCTATCAAACTTGCTGTTGCTGTTGTTGTAGAAGCCGTTGGCGTGCGAATACTTGCCGGTCTGGATCACCGCACGGCTGGGGCCGCAGATGGAATTTGTTACGAGGCAGCGGTCGAAACGCATGCCCTCCTTCGCGATGCGGTCCATGTTTGGTGTTTCGAGCAGCTTGCGCTTGTCGCCGTAGCAACTGATGGCCTGTGTGGTGAGATCATCGCAGAAGATGAATACAATATTCGGTGGTTGGGCAGCACTGGCGGTGACCGCGAAAGCAAGTGTGGCGAGTAGGGTGCGGATCATGGTTGGAAATGGAATGAAAAGTCGAACGTGGAAATGCGAAGTGCTTATCAAAAGAATCAGCCCGCATGCCCCATGGCGGCAGCCATGAGTTTTTCCTGCGTAGCTTCGGCACGGGCGAAGGAACCGCCGATGCGGCCAGAATTGAGCATCAAAATGCGATCACTCATACCGATGAGTTCCGGCAGCTCGCTGGAGACGAGGATGACCGCTTTCCCAGCAGCCGTGAGTTGGTTGATGATCTCGTAGATTTCGAGCTTCGCACCGACGTCGATGCCGCGCGTTGGTTCATCGAGTAGAATCACGGAAGGCCCCGTCAGCAGCGCTTTGCCGAGCACCACCTTCTGCTGATTCCCACCGGAGAGTTTGCCGACCACGGCCTCAAGGCCGGGCGCTTTGACGCGAAGCGATTCAAAGATGCCCTGATTACGGCGGATCTCGGCATTGCGCTGGATGAATCCGCCACGTGTGACGCAGGCAAGTGATGAGAGCGACAGGTTGAAACCAATCTCGTGCTCCAAGTGCAATCCGTAGCGACGACGATCCTCAGAAGCGAGCACGAGTCCTTTTTGAATGATCGTTTCCGGCGTGAGACCGCTGAGCGATTGCCCGCGAAGCTGAACACTGCCAGAAACACCACGTCCCCAGGCTCCAAACAAGTGCATGAGCAGTTCTGTGCGTCCTGCGCCCATCAAACCACCGATCCCGAGTACTTCGCCAGCACGCAGTTCGAAACTGATGTCGTGCAGCTTGGTGATTTTTGTTTCTTCGTCCGCCACGGCAAGTGAATCGACGCGAAGGATGACTTCGCCGGGTTGTGTGGTGCGGCGGGGGAAAAGATCGCCGAGTTCGCGGCCGACCATATGGCGAATGACTTCGTTCTTGTTCGTTTCAGCAGCCTGCTGGGTGCATACGGTCGTGCCATCGCGCAAAACGGTGATGCGATCTGCGATGCTGAATACTTCGTCGAGTTTGTGAGAGATGTAGATGCTCGCAATGCCGCGCTTTCGCAGATCACGCAGGATGTCGAGCAGGATCAGAACCTCGTGCTCTGCCAATGCGGCGGTCGGTTCATCGAGAATGAGGATCTTTGAGTCCTTGGCTAGCGCCTTGATGATTTCGACAAGCTGCTTCTGCCCGACTCCAAGTGTGCGCACCGGCGCAGCGGGATCGAATCCGACCTTGAACCGATCAATCAAGGCCTGCGCCTCGCGATACATGCATGGCCAGTCGATGAACGCACCCCAGCGGCGTGGTTCGCGGCCGAGGAAGATGTTTTCCGCCACCGTCATCTCCTCCACGAGCGCCAGTTCCTGATAAATCACTGCCAGTCCGGCTTTCTCGGCATCATTGATCGTTGCAAAGTTCGCTTCGGCGCCATTCACTTCAAAACGTCCTTCATAACTGCCATGCGAATGAATGCCGGAGAGCAACTTGATCAGCGTGCTCTTGCCTGCGCCATTTTCACCGCACAGCGCATGGATTTCACCTTCACGGAGGTCAAAGGAGACATCCTTGAGCGCGGTGACGCCGGGGAAGCGTTTGGTGATGTTATCGGCTCGAAGAATCATGGCTGGGCGGACTGGAAGACATCACTCTCTTTGCGGAAATCATCCTTGATGACGGTGTCGCGCAGATTTTCCTTCGTCACAGCGGTGATTTCGAGCAGAACGGAGGGCACATCGATTTTGCCGTTGGGCACGGCATCGCGAGCAATGATGGGCTGGCCTTTGGCGAGCTTGACGGCGAGTTCGGCGGCCTTGGTGGCGATGCGCTGGATGGGCTTATAGACCGTCATGGCTTGCGTGCCTTGAGCGATGCGCTGGCAGGCGGCGAGATCGGCGTCCTGGCCGGTAACGGTGATTTTTCCGGCGAGACCTTCCTCAGTGAGCGCTTGGATGGCTCCACCGGCGGTGCCGTCATTGCTGGCGAGAATGGCGTCGAAGTTGGCGCCGTTTTTGGTGATGGCGGCATTGGTGATCTTCTTGGCGTTCTCGGGTTTCCAATCCTCGGCCCAGTCTTCAAAAATGACCTCGACTTTGCCTGCGGCAATCAGCGGCTGGAGGATGTTGTCTTGGCCTTGCTTAAAAAGTTTGGCGTTGTTGTCGGTCTTTGCGCCATAGATGCGGATGAGGCGCAATTTGCCGCCTTGCGGGATGCGATCCGCGAGGAACTTGGCCTGCAACTCGCCGACCTTCACGTTGTCGAAGGTCAGATACAAATCGAGGTCGCAGTCGGTGATCAGGCGATCATAGGAAAGCACGGGAATGCCGGCTTGATGGGCGAGTTCGACCCCACGAGCCATCGCGGCGGCATCTTTGGGGATGATGACGAGCACATTGACCTTCTGAGTGATGAGGCTCTCGACGTTTTGCATCTGTACGACGTGATTGCTGTTCGCTGACTGCACCAGAACGTCTGCTCCGGCCTCCTGGGCGGCCTTGGTGAAGAGATCGCGGTCCACCTGCCAGCGCTCTTCCTTAAGCGTGTCCATCGAGAGGCCAATGAGCGGGCGCAGCCGGGCTGCGGTGACGCCAACGCCGCCGCGTGCGATGACGAGACCGGTGATGACGCTGAGGGCGCAGGAAACGAGGACGAGCAGGACGCGAACTTGCATGCCTGCTGTGTAGCGAATGCCGTCGCGTAGCGCAAGCGTCCCGCTTGCAGTTTCTTACACAACCGGGACGGTTGTGCTACTTCTTCTTCGCACGCTTTGCCGGTGCTTTCTTCGCCGCGACTTTCTTCACGGCGGCTTTTTTGGCCTTGGGCGCTGGTTCGGGCACAGGTTCTTCCACGGTCAGCGCAAGTTCGGGGGCATCGCCCCAGAGTTCTTCAAGGGCGTAGTATTCACGTTTCTCCGGGGTGAGCACATGCACCATGACATTGCCATAGACGAGGATGATCCACTGGCTTTCAAAGTTGCCGTCCTTCACGTCGGGCGGGGTGTCGTGCTCGTCCTTCATGCGTTCGATGATTTCATCGCGCACGGCACGCAATTGCGGCGTGGAGGTGGCGGTGACGAGCACAAAGTAGTCGCAGATGGGGCTCAGGCCGCGCAGGTCGAGAATGCGGATGTCCTCCGCTTTTTTGTCATCGGCGTAAAGGGCGCAGGCGCGGGCGAGTTCGAGGTCTTCCATGTGTTTTCGGGTCGGGAGGAACAGCCATAAGCGCGCTGGGCTGGTTTTGACAGAACTTTTACACTCCTGTCATGTGGCGTTGACGCAAGGCTCGGCCTGTGTGGCAGTCTCGTGGTGCATGAAAAC
>CANIZT010000111.1 GCA_947471905.1 Verrucomicrobiaceae bacterium | reverse complement strand
CCGAAGAAGAGTTTTTTCAGCAAGGTGAAAGGCCTGTTTCAAAAGACGAAGGCGGAGTGATTCGTTCTCAGTTAGTTCTTTGCCGTCTGAATTGTATTCTGAACGGAAGGTTGGCAAATGGGGAGTCTCGCTGGTTGTTTGTGATTGGCTGCTACATGTAAAAGAATTTATTGTACAAGGTGTGTGCCGGACTGATACCTTCGCTCGGTGAGCTTGTGCCGAAAAGACGGACACGAAAACCAGCCTGTATAGGAACCGTGTCCCATGAACCGAACGTTAGAACCTACCGACAACCGAGTGCGCCCTGCGCAGTATGACGCCGCCTTCAGAGAACAGGCGGTCAGCCTGCTGGAAGAAGGCACGCGCAGTATCACTGCGCTGGCCCGCGAGCTTGGCATAAGCCACAAGACTTTGAGTAAATGGCGCTTGCGGCGGAGAACGCCCGCCTGCAGGCCGAACTGCGCCATGTCACCATCCAGCGCGACATTTTAAAAAAAGCCTTGGCCATTGTCGGCCAGACATCCCCCACCGCCACGCGATGATCCGCACCATGAACTTACACCCCGGCAACACCCACAGCATCGCCGCCATGTGCCAGACGCTTGAAGTATCACGCAGCGGTTACTACGAGCACACGCACAAGGCGAGCCGCCCACGTCGTCAGCAGGATCAACTCATCGCCACGAAGCTTGTTGAAGGCTTCAAGCTCAGCCGCAAGACCTACGGCAGCCCACGCCTGCGCGAAGTGCTCAAAGCGCAGGGCATCGGCGTGGGGCGCAGGCGCATCAGCCGTCTGATGACCGCCCTGGGCCTGGCACCAAAAGCCAAGCGCCGCTTCGTGCCGCGCACCACTCACAGCAACCACAGCGGTCTCATTGCCGCCAACTTGCTCCAGCAACGCGGCGCTCCACCCGCCCGCATCAACTAGGTCTGGGTCAAAGACATCACCTACATCCCCACTGGCGAAGGCTGGCTCTATCTCGATGCCACACTCGACTTATGCAGCCGCAGAGTGCTCGGCTGGCACACTGCCACCACGATGCCCGCAGGGCTGGTCATCAACTCGCTGCGCCAGGCTTATCGCAATCGTGGTGTTCCCTTGCACGGCCTCATCGTTCACACCGATCGCGGCTGTCAGTATGCCGGCGAGTCTTACCGCAAAGATCTGCGCCTGCGCCACGCCATCCCCAGCATGAGCCGCAAAGGCAACTGCTATGACAACGCCGCCATGGAATCGTTTTGGGCCACGCTCAAAACCGAGGCCCTCGGCATTCACATCCCTGCCACCCGCGCCGCCGCCATCACCATGATCTTTGATTACATCACCACTTTTTATAACTCCAAACGTCTGCATTCATCCCTCGGATACATGTCACCGCTGGACTTCGAAGCCTCCCTCAACTAACAACACACCTGTCCGCTTTATCGAGGCAAGATCAGTGTGAAACTTCGTCTTCGCGTCGAACAGCGCCACGCGATCGTGATACGTCGCGATCTTCTCTGGGCGCAGCAGCAAACCTTCCTGATGCACTCCATCGCTGACAAGCAATCCAACAGGCACCCCTTGTTGCGCCGGCCACATGCCAGTGCCGCGTCGAGCCACCACGGACTCCACGCGAACCGTGGCTTCGACGACGATCTCAGTGTCAGGCTGTGGTTTCCATGTCGCGCGAAAAGCATCATCAGCCTTTGCTGAATCATCCACGAGGTGCAGCGCGCCATTCGCCAGCTTGGCTTTCGCCGCAAGCTCACCAACGGCTTTCCATCCCTGCTCCTGCGGCAGTGATTTCGCTTCGTAGTGAACGAGCCAAGTGATGGGTTCATCTCCACGGAGCTCGCTGAAGCTGAGAAGAGGAGCCGAAAGGATAAGCAGGAGGCGTTTCATGAAGATGGGGATGATCGGCAATAGGGCTGATACGCGGTTCGATGCGCGAGCTATTCGTGGCCAACAAAGTAAAGTCGTTTACGCTCAGGCTAAAACCACGCCATGAAAACCGACCGCCGCTTTTTCAAATAACTACGATTCCGCCAGCTGACGGGACGAGCAGCGCGACCGAAAACCGGAAAAGATTTTTCTTGTGACGCGACAAGGAACATCTTCCGTCACTATGGCTTTCGGGTTAAGAAGTTCTGATAGACTATGCCCACAGCCTTGCGTTGTTGAAGGCTCTCATGCCTTCCATTCTCATCATCGGCTGCGGCAGCATCGGCGAGCGGCACCTGCGCTGCTTTCAAAAGACCGGACGTTGCACAGTCGCCGCCTGCGACACGAACCCCGTGCTGCTTGCCGCCATGCAAGACCGCTACGGCGTGCCTGTGTTTGCCTCGCTAGATTCCGCGCTGGCTGAGGGCCACTATGATGCCGCCGTGATTTGCACTCCTGCGAATCTGCACCTTTCGTTTGCGATCAGGTTGCTGAACCTCAGGCTGCATGTGTTCATCGAGAAGCCGCTGGCTATTGACAATGCTCTCGTGCCGCCGATGCGCGAGGCCATCGCTCAATCTCAGCGCTTTGTCGCAGTGGCGTATGTCTATCACCTCATGCCATGGATCGTCGACGCACGAGAGTTCCTGAGCCGTGGCGAACTGGGTAAGGTTCTGCACGTCAGCAGCACCTCAGGCCAGCATTTTCCGACCTTCCGGCCCGCGTATCGCGACATCTACTATGCCCGGCATGACCTCGGTGGCGGCGGGATTCAGGACGCATTGACCCACATCGTGAACGCCGTGGAATGGCTCATTGGCCCCTGCACCCGCGTCTTCTGCGACGCCGCGCATCAGGCGCTGGAAGGCGTCACTGTCGAGGACACCGTCAACATCACCGCACGCCACGGCCATGTGCTGGTCAGCTATGCCATGACCCAGTTTCAGGCCCCCAATGAGAACACGCTGACGATCCACTGCGCGCATGGCAGCGTGAAGATTGAAGGTCATCACCAACGCTGGGGCACCTTGCGGCATGGCGACAAAGACTGGTCCTGGCACATCACGCCGCGCATGGAACGCGACGACATGTTCATCGCCCAGGCCAACGCCTTCATGGATGGAGTGGATGGCAGGCCCACGCCGCTCTGCACTTTTGAAGAAGCTGTGCAGACGCTGAAGTTCAACCAGGCCGCGCTGCGGAGTGCTGCTTCGCAGCAGGTTGAGAGTCTTTAGTTGAGAGCCTGTAAAATCACCGCAAACGGCATCATGTCTCAGGCTCTCAACCCTCAACCCTCAACCCTCCACTCTCAACCGCTTCGCCTGGCCATGCTCGGCATGATCGAGGGCAACGGGCACCCGTACTCATGGAGCGGCATCATCAATGGTTATGATCCTGTGGCGATGGCGAACTGCCCGTATGCCGGTATCCCCATCTACATGGGCAAGCAGTCGCTCGACTCTGTGCGCATTCCCGGTGCTCGCGTGACTCACATCTGGTGTGATGATCCTGCCGATGCGCCGAAAGTGGCCGCGGCAAGCCTCATCGAGCATGTCGTCGAAAAACCCGAGGACGTGATCGGCCACGTCGATGCCGTGGTGATCGCCACCGATGATGGAACCGATCATGTGCGGCGAGCGCGACCCTTTGTGGAGGCCGGGCTGCCTGTCTTCATCGACAAACCGATGGCAACGACCATCCCCGAGTTGCGACAGTTTGTACAATGGCATCGTGCGGGCAAAATCATTCTCTCCACCAGCGGCATGAGGTATGCGCCGGAGATGAGAGCGGATTTTTCGTATCTCGGTGACCTGCGCTGGATCACCAGCTTCACCTGCAAGACCTGGGAACGCTACGGCATCCATGCTCTCGAAGCTGTGGAGCCTCTTCTCGGCACCGGTTTCCTCACGGTGCAAGCTCACAGCGATGCTGGAGGCGATGTAATGCACCTCAACCACCGCAGCGGCCTCAAATTCACCATTGGTGCGCTGCATGATGCCTACGGTAGTTTCGGTGCCGTGCATCTTTACGGCACGAAGGGTGATCTCGCTCTGAAACTTGCCGACACCTATCAGGCCTTTCGCGGCCAGCTCGTCGCCTTCATCGACATGCTGAGCACCGGTAAACGTCCGCTACCCTTTGACGAAACCGTTGAACTCATGGCCGTCATCATCGCAGGCATTCGCAGTCGCAATCAAGGCGGGGCAGTCATCTCCATCTCAGACATACTCACTGAACTATGAAAGCACTTGTATTCCTCTTTTTTGCGGGCTTCGCGGCAGCCGATGAGCCTATCGACATCGGCTCCCGACGCGAGCTTTTCGTAGATGACTACCTCATCGACAAACTCAGCGCAAATGCTGAACAGCGTCTGCATCATCCGCAGATCCAGGAGATCGTTCTGACCCATGATGAACCCTGGGAAGGCAGTGGCAGCGGCTATCACAGCATCTTCAAAGACGGCGAAAAATACCGCATGTATTACAAATCCTGGCAGCTCACCGTCACACCCGATGGGAAGGTAAACACCGGAGAGCATCCGCTCTTTTGCTGCTACGCCGAAAGTGACGACGGCATCCATTGGAAAAAACCACAGCTGGGACTGCATGAGTTCAAAGGGTCCAAGGCCAACAATATCGTCATCCCCCACGGCATGATGGGAAAGGTGAAACCCGATGGTGGACACCCAGCCATCTTCAAAGATGACAATCCGAGCGCCCTAGCGGATGCCAAATACAAGGCCATCGTCCGCTCAGATTCGACGAAAGGACTACTCGCTCTCAAATCGGCTGACGGCCTCCGTTGGTCGCCCATGGCTGACAAACCAGTCATCACTGATGGAGCCTTTGATTCACAAAACCTCGCCTTCTGGGATGCTCACAGCGGTCTTTATCGAGCCTACTGGCGCTACTTCACCGGAGGCGTGAAGGATGAGAAAAACTGGAAACCCAGCGGAGACCGCGCCATCCGCACCGCCACATCAAAGGACTTCATCAATTGGGAGAATCAGCAGGATCTTAGCTACATCGATTCTCCCAGCGAGCAGCTCTACACCAATCAGGTGAAGCCTTACCACCGAGCACCGCATCTGCTGATCGGCTTCCCCACACGCTACACGGAGCGTCAATGGTCAGCATCCATGCGCAGTCTGCCTGAGCGTGAACATCGGGAATGGCGGGCGAAAGCCAGCCAACGCTACGGCACCGCCATCACCGAAGGCCTGTTCATGGCGAGTCGCGATGGCACCACCTTCAAGCGCTGGAATGAAGCATTCCTCCCGCCGGGCATCGAGCGTGAAGGCACTTGGAACTATGGACATCAATATGCGGCCTGGCATGTCGTGGAGACAAAGTCCAAGCTGGAGGGAGCACCCAATGAGCTCTCTTTTTACACCACCGAAAGTTACTGGACGGGTAAAAGCAGCGCCCTCCGCCGTTACACCCTGCGGCTCGATGGTTTCGTCTCGATCCATGCTCCGATGAAAGGTGGGGAACTCATCACTAAACCCTTCACCTTCACCGGAAACCAACTCACCATGAACTTCTCCAGCTCCGCAGCGGGCGGGATTCATGTTGAGATTCAGGATGAAACAGGCAAGCCCATCCCCGGTTATACACACACTGACTCCGATTCCCATTTTGGTGACTCTCTCGAACGCACTGTGACATGGGGAGCGAACTCTGATGTGCACACTCTAGCTGGGAAAGTGATCCGTCTCCGCTTCGAACTCAAAGACGCTGACCTCTATTCTCTCCGATTCATCCAACCTTAAAGCACGCATGAAATCACTCCTCTATCTCGCTCTTGCCTCTACGGCTTTTACTCAGCCACTCGATCTCGGTTCCCGCTGGGAGCTTTTCGTCGATGAATACCTCGTTGCCAAGAAAGACGGTCTCGCCTTGAAGCTCCATGAGCCGGTGCGGCGCGAGATCGTGCTGACGACGGACCAACCATGGGAAGGCATCACCTGCGGCTACTTTTCGGCCATTCAGGATGGCAAAAAGGTGCGTCTCTACTACCGCGGCTCGGCGGGCGGCAGTGATCACAGCGACGCCCAAGTCACCTGCTTCGTGGAAAGTGAGGACGGCATCCACTTCACGCGTCCGAAGCTCGGTTTGATCGAGGCGGGCGGCACGAAGGACAACAACGTCATCTGGCGCGGCGTCGAGTCGCACAACTTCGCGCCGTTTCTCGATGCCAATCCGAACGCGAAGCCCACGGAGCGCTACAAGGCCCTCGGCGGCGTGAAGCAGCCGGGCAAGAACTGGCATCAGGGCGAGACACCCGGCGGCTTGTATGCCTTTGCATCGCCGAATGGCATTCATTGGAAGAAAATGAAGGACACGCCGGTGATCACCAAAGGCGCTTTCGACTCGCAGAACCTCGCCTTCTGGGATGTGACGCGGAATCGCTACGCGAGCTACAGCCGCATCTTCAGCAACAAGGTCCGCGCCATCCAAAGCAGCACCTCCACCGACTTCCTCGCTTGGAGCGATGGTGTGCCACACCGCTACGCCGAGGGCGTGCCCGCTGAGCACTTTTACACCAGCGCCACCGTGCCATGCCCGACCGCGCCGCATCTGTTTCTCTCCTTTCCAAAACGTTTCGCCACCAGCCGCGTGAAGGTGAAAGGCCACATCGGCGGGCCCGGCGTGAGCGATGCGGTTTTCATGTCCAGCCGCGATGGCGTGATGTGGGACCGGCCCTTCCTTGAAGCCTGGGAGCGTCCCGGCCCGGACATCGACAACTGGACCGAGCGCAGCAACATGACCGCCTGCGGCATCTACGATTCCGGTGACGGCGAATGGTCGCTCTACATCAGCGAGCACTACCGCCATCCCGATCACCGCATCCGCCGCCTGACCGTGCGGAAGCAGGGCTTCGCCTCCATGCACGCCGACGCGAAAGGCGGCAGCTTCACGACAAAGCCGATCACGTTCACCGGTGCCAAGCTGCTCCTGAACTCCTCCACCTCCGCCGTCGGCCTCATTCAAATTGAAGCCCTCGACGAAAGCGGTGCCGTGCTCGCCAAATCGGCCGAGATCTTCGGTGATGAGTTCGAAGCCAACGTGCTCGACGTCTCCAAGATCGCCGGCAAGACCATCCAGCTTCGCGTGACGATGAAGGACGCGGACATCTATGCGCTGCGCTTTGCGGAATAAGCCGCGTCAAGAAGGTCAAGTCGTCGTCAAGACGCTCAGGACGACCGCCTTGACCACTCTTTGACCTTTTGACCATGCCTTGACCCGTCTCACTATGAAACCTCTCCTCGCCCTCCTCTTCGCCTTTGGCTCCTCGCTCTACGCGCAGGACATCCAGCGCTTCGCCGCCATCGACAATGTATGCGCCTGGCCGGCTCTCACGGTGCTTCCGGATGGCAGCATCAATGCCACGATCTTTGGCAAACCGAGCCACGGGCTGATGGAAGGTGCCGTCGAGGTCTGGAACAGCCCCGATGGTCAGTTCTGGGAGAAGCGTGGCATCCCGGCGCCGAACGAGCCGCACACCATCCGCATGAACCACGCCGCCGGACTCGCGAAGAACGGCGACCTCATCGTGCTCTGCTCCGGCTGGACGGATGTGAAGCAGCAGGACCGTCCCAAACAAGCTCCCTTCCGCGACGCGGTGCTGCCTGCGTGGATCTGCCGCAGCGCCGATGGCGGCAAGACTTGGACTCAAAGCAAAACCTTTCCCGAAGCCGAGAATGGCTGGGGCAAATACATCCCCTTTGGCGACATCAAGATCGGCGACGACGGTGCCCTGCACGTCTCCTGTTACCACGGCCAGCGCAAGGAGACCGCGAAGGGCATGAAGTTCATCAGCATGCGCTCCTGGCATCTGCGCAGCGATGACGATGGCAAAAGCTGGAAGCTCATCTCCATTATCCATCCCAAGGGTAACGAAACCACGCTGCTGCACCTCGGTGGCAAGCGCTGGCTCGCCGCCGCACGCGAGACCGGCATGGACATCTTCATCTCCGAGGATGACGGCGTCACCTGGGGCGCGCCGAACCGCGTCACGCAGACCAACGAGATCAACGGCCACCTCACCCGCCTCAAGGACGGTCGCATCATCCTCAGCTACGGCAACCGCATCAAGACCGGCGGCCAGCTCGGCGTGCTGGCGAAATTCAGCAGCGACGAAGGCAAAACCTGGGGAGAGCCCATCCGCATCGCATACACGAAAACAACTGATTGCGGCTACCCGAGCACCATACATCGTGCCGATGGCAAACTTGTTACCGCCTGGTATTCCGGCAACTCCGAGTATCATGCCCGCTACCACATGGGCGTCGCCATCTGGAATGCGCCTGTTCAATGATTTCCAAAACATGAAACTCCGCCCCTCCCGCATCCTTCGCGAACTCCGCGCCGGTCAAAACAGCACTGTCATCAAGCTCAACATGGGAGACCCGCGCATCGTTGAGCTGGCAGGACTCTCCGGAGCCAGCGCCGTGTGGCTGTGCAATGAGCACGTGCCGAATGACTGGCTCAATCTTGAGCATCAGATCCGCGCCGCGAAGCTCTACGACATGGACACCATCGTCCGCGTCAACAAAGGCGGCTACAGCGAATATGTGAAGCCCTTCGAGTGCGACGCCACCGGCATCATGGTCCCGCACATCACTAGCGCTGACGAAGCGCGCAATGTCGTTGATATGGTCCGCTGCCGCCCGCTCGGCAGCAAGGCGCTCGACGCTGGCAACATGGATGGTCTGTTCTGCCAAGTGCCGCTGGCCGACTACGCGCACCACTGCAACACGGAGAAGTTCATCATCCTTCAAATCGAAAGCCCCGAGGCCCTCGAAGTTGTCGAAGAAATCGCCGCCGTGCCCGGATTCGACATGCTGCTTTTCGGCGCGGGTGATTTCAGCCACCGCATCGGCAAACTCGGTCAGGCCACCTGCCCCGAAGTCGTCGCCGCACGCAAACGCGTCCACGCCGCAGCGATCAAACATGGCAAACACGTCGCCGTCGCGTCGTTGTTCGGCCAGAAAGACCAGCTCATCGAAGAAGGCACTCGTATTTTCACGCTGGGTGCCGATGTTCTCGAACTCGGCAATGCCTTCCATAAGCTTTTGAAGGATTTCGTTGACGGTGCTGCCGTGCCGAGCACCGATTCGGTTTACAAATCCAAGTGAGCATCATGTCTCCCGATCTCTTCTCCCTCCAAGACAAAGTCATTCTCCTCACCGGCGGCGCGGGCCTTTACGGTCGCGGTTTGGCCGCGATGCTTGCTCAAACCGGTGCCAAAATCGTCTTGGCGGCCCGCGATGTGGCGAAGTTACAAGTCGTGGCCGATGAAGAGACCGCCAAGGGCCATCATGTGTTTGCTGAGTCACTCGATCAGGGCGATGAAGCTTCCGTTGTGGCGCTTCATGAGCGAATCACCGCGCGCTTTGGTCCGCTGCACGGCTTGGTGAACAACGCCGTGCTCCGCCCGATGAAAGGTGCGAACGGCGCGGTGGAGCAGTTCGCCGAATCCATGAGAGTGAATGCCACTGGCGTCATGCTCATGCACCGCCACTTCGGCGCAGCGATGGCGGAGGCCGGACGCGGCAGCATCGTGAACATCGGCAGCATCCAGGGCATCATCGGCCCCAGCTACGAACTTTATGAAGGCACCAACATGGGCGACATGCCGCCCGACTACTGGTTCCACAAAGGCGGCATGGTGAACCTCACCCGCTTCTATGCCGCGCTTTACGGCCCCAAGAGCGTGCGCGTGAACTGCCTCGCTCCCGGCGGCTTCTTCAACCACCAGCCCGAGTCGTTTCTCAAGCGCTACTGCGAGCACACCATGCTCAACCGCATGGCCGACGAAACCGACCTCGGCGGTGCCGTCATCTTCCTCCTCAGTGACGCCTCCCGCTACATCACCGGCGTCAATCTGCCCGTCGATGGCGGCTACACCGCGAAGTAAAGCAGTCATGGGCTTTAGCCCGTGCTTGGAACCGCGAGCTGAAGCTCATCACTACTTCAATAGCTCAGCCGCCGGAATGCGGAAGAACTTGTCCGTGCGCGACTGCTTCTTGTCCTCACCACCGAGACAATAGACAAAGCCTTCGTACTTTACCAATGCCACCATCGCCGCATACGGCGATGGCTTGGCTTTTCGATAGCTGTCCGCCTTCACATCATAGATCACCGCATCCGCCGTGAAGTCATTGGTGTAGCCTCCTGCCAGGTAAATGTGCTGCTCATCCAGCGTCACAGCCGTCAATCCACGATTCGCGACCTCAAGAGGACTCAACTTCCTCCACGCATTCTTCTCCGGCGAAAACGCATAGGCTTCCGTCGAGTTCACCGGTGCTTTCGCTGCCTCGTCGTAATTCATTCCGCCGAAGACGAACAGCTCATCCGCAACCGTCGAAGATGCAGCGACCGCGAAAGGTTTGCCGGGATAGTCGGCCATCGGTCTTACCTCAAAACGTCCGTTGATTGTTTCCACGGCATGCACACTGCGCTGCACACCGGCGATGTTGGGAGCAGTGTCGGTGCCGCCGGCAAGGACATACCGGCCAGCCACATGTCCACCTGCTGTGAGAACGAGTGAGTCAGGCAGCGAATGCATGGCAAAGAGGCCAAAATTGAACGGAGGGGAGGTTTTATTCCCTGAGATAACGACAAGCTCTTTCAGCGACTGCTGGCCGTCAGTTCCTCCCAAGTAGGCGAAACCATAGTCCTCTTGGAGAGCGGCGGCATAGGCAGCCGGCCTGCCCAGATCGCTGAGCTTTGTCCATTTTCCCGCTGCTGGATCAAATGCATGAACAACGCGCAACCAGTTCTTTTTCCCACCCTCCCAGTTCGTTCCACCAACAACGACAATGCAGTCGCCTTGAACTCCGCACATGAACCCCCCGTTTGGCTCCGGCAGTGGCGGGAGCTGCTCCCATTGAGCGTGAACGGTTGAAACAAGGGCGAGGCTAAGAAACAGCCGTTTTGTCGTCAGGATCAGTCGTGCGGTCATAGTGGTCGGTGGTGGCGGATTTCCAATTCGAGAGCAAACGAACATCATTTTTACCGCTGAGAGCGCTAGGAGCGCTGGGTGGTGTCGGATCAGCTTTTCGACGCATTTCCCACCAGCATTGGCCGCAGTGGTTGTGCTCGTGATCAATGACGAAACCGGCTTTTTTCATCAGCGGACCGATCCAGCCCATGCAGTGGTCACAGTAGTCGCTGTATTGCTTCAGGCCGTTTTTGATGAGAAAACCCTTCGACGGACACTGATGCATGTCGATGCGATACACCTCATCGGTGGAGGTTATCACATGATCCGCTGCTTCCTCTTCGAGCGTATGCTGCCAATATTTTCTCATGCCTTCGAGGCCGTGATTGACGATCAAGTCCGCCGCATGACGCTGTGAATCCTCACTGATGGCCTCCAACCAATAATCACGCACGAGTTCATGTCCGCCGAGTTGCTCCAGCCAACCAAAGGTCCATTCGTAGTGTCCGCAAAAGTCGTAACAGCCGATCATAATGCCGTAGCTATGTCCTCCATGCTTTGAGCTGCGCTGCAATCGCTGCGTTTCATGAAACGCTGCACACAGCTCCCGTTCCCGCCTTTTACTCGCACAGTCAGGCCGGCTGGCTCTGCCATGGACTCACTCACAAAGTAACATTGCTGGCAAAAAGTCGGCACGATCTCACGGCCCTGTGCTCGTAGATGCCGAATCGCGGGACAAGTCGTCACCACCACGCAGACTTCGTTCGCATGCAGACTCACCTCAGCCTCCGCACTCGGTTCAGCGTCAAAAAACGCCCGCCAGTATTCTGCGACAAAATGTAGCCCGCCTTTACTCCACTGCTGGCTCACTGGCGCATAGTATCGGGCGCCCAGTTCATGCCAGTAATGCAGCAATCCATCGCGCCCAAAGCGATTGAAGATAAAACGAAACGTCGCATTGATCGCTGTGTAGAAATCTGCTGCGCCGACAGGTTTAGTGTCGGTATAGGGTAGGGGACTGATTTCGCGAGTCATGAACGATTGTTTGATTGGATGCTCTCAACCTCGTCGTGTCGGTTTGACGAAAGCTAGGAGTAGGCCGCTGACCAAAACGCCGAGGGCAGAGCCCATGAGTAGATAACTCAGATCGACTTGGTGTTCCTTCAGCCAACCGCCGAGATAGGCGGCAATGCCGCCGATACAACAACTGAAGAAATTCAGAATGCCATAGCCCGTCGCGCGATGCTGAGGCTCGGCCACCTGACAGAGGATGGGCATCATGTTCGAATCCGAGCATCCGCGCGCAAAGCCAAACACGATGAGGCAAATCACGGCGAACCAAAGCGCTTCGGTATGTGATGTCAAAAGCACAAAGGGTGAGGCGAGCGTGAGCGCAATCATGGGCACCCAAATGCGGCCACGCAGTTGCGTACGGCTCCAGCGGTCAGCCCAAGCTCCACCGACGAGGACGCCCACGAAAGCAGCAACCTGCATGTAGGCCGTGGCCGTGAACCCGGCCTTGGTTTGAGAAAGGTGGTAGTGCTCGCGCAAAAAGGTGGGCATCCATGTCGTGAAGGCCCAGCCGGCAAAGCCCAGCAGTCCCCAGTGCAGCGCAATGATCCAGAAGGTGCCGCTGCCACCCAGGGCTCGAAACGTATCCATTGGATGCACCTTTGCCTTGCCGGCATTGGCGTGATGAGCGGCTGGCACAT
>CANIZT010000110.1 GCA_947471905.1 Verrucomicrobiaceae bacterium | reverse complement strand
CTCGTTACTCCGTTGCGTGATCGTGACACGCTTGATCACGCCGGTTTGGAGCGTCTCATCGAGCATCTCATCCGCGGCGGCGTGTCCGGTCTCTTCATCCTCGGCACCACGGGCGAAGGCCCGAGCCTCAGCTACCGGCTGCGTCGCGAATTGATCGAAAAGACCTGCCAGCTTACGAAAGGCCGTGTCCCCGTGCTCGTAGGCATCACAGACACCTCCTTCACCGAGAGCGTGAACCTTGCCAAATACTCCACCAAGGCCGGGGCAACGCATGTGGTGCTCGCGCCGCCGTATTACTTCCCTGCCGCGCCGCCGGAGATGCTGGAGTATGTGCAGGATCTCGTCGCCGAGATGCCGCTGCCGATGTTTCTCTACAACATGCCCGGTTTGACGAAGGTGAGCTTCGAGATCGACCTCGTGCGCCGTGCTTTAGACATGCCCGGCATCTGTGGCGTCAAAGACAGCTCGTGTGACATGATCTACTTCCACCGCCTCATCGAAGTCGCCAAGCAACGCGCCGACTGGAGCGTGCTCGTCGGCCCCGAAGAACTCACTGCGGAGGCCGTGTTGCTCGGTGGCCACGGCGGTATCAATGGCGGTGCCAATCTGCATCCGAAACTCTACGTCGAGATGTATCAGGCCGCCGCCTCGCAGGACCTCCTGCGCACGCGAGAGCTTCACGCGCAAGTGATGAAGCTCGCCGGAGCCATCTACACCGTCGGCAAGCACAAGAGCGCCATCATCAAAGGCATCAAGTGCGCCCTAAGCCTCCTCGTCATCTGCGAAGACCACATGGCCGAGCCGTTTCATCGCTTCCGCGACGCGGAAAGGCAGATCATTCTTGAACGATTGACCACTTTGGGACTCCTCTGATAAACAACCACGGAATACACTGAATACACGGAACTCAGAACCCCCTCCTCATTTCCGTGTATTCTGTGTATTCCGTGGTTGAACCTGTCTGCTGCATGAACTCAAACACCAAGCTGATTTACCCTGATGAGAGCTTCGCTATCCGTGGAGCCCTCTTTGAAGTCTATAAAAACAAGGGCGCAGGATTCTTGGAGCCTGTTTATCAGGAGTGTCTCGAAATCGAGTTTCGACTCACCGGCGTGCCCGCCATCGCGCAACCCCGCCTCCAACTCGACTACAAAGGCATCCCGCTCAAAAGCGAATACATCCCCGACTTCATTTGCTACGACAAAATCATCATCGAGATCAAAGCCGTGAAGGAGCTGACCGATGCCCATCGTGCCCAGGTGCAGAATTACCTCAAGGCCACCGGCTTCAAGCTCGCCTTTCTCGTCAATTTCTGTCACCACCCACTCGTCGAAATCGAACGCATCGTTCTCTGACATATTAACCACGGAATACACTGAATACACGGAAACAAAATCGCCCTTAGCCACTCACCCACTATGAAACTCACCCATCTCATCCTTACGTGTATTCTGTGTATTCCGTGGTTGTCTCATGCCGAGACCGCCATCCTCACCACCGAATACATCTACGACACCGGCCCTTATCCGCAGATCCACGCCACCACGATCGTCGAAACGCCCACTGGGCTCGTCACCGCGTGGTTTGGCGGCACGGCGGAGAAAAACCCGGATGTGTGCATCTGGGTGTCGCGCCAGCTTCCCGATGGCAAGTGGACCGAGAGCGTCGAGACGGCCAACGGCGTGCAGGCAGACGGCTCGCGGCATCCCACATGGAATCCCGTGCTGTTTCAGCCAAAGGACGCGCCGTTGATGCTCTTCTACAAAGTCGGTCCGTCGCCGAGCACTTGGTGGGGCGAGCTCAAAACAAGCAGCGACGGCGGCAAAACTTGGTCCGCTGCGCAGAAGCTGCCCAAAGGCATCTTCGGCCCGATCAAGAACAAGCCCGTGCAACTCGCGAATGGCGACATCCTCTGCGGCACGAGCAACGAGGCGGACACGAAGCCCAGTGCCTGGGCCATTTACTTCGAGCGCACCGCCGATCTCGGCAAAACGTGGACACGCACGGAACTGCTGCACGATGGTTTGAAGATCGGGGCCATACAGCCAAGCATTCTCTTCCTCGGCGGCGACAAGCTGCAAGCCGTCGGTCGCACGAAGCAGAGCAAAGTTTTCCAAATCACCTCCGAAGACGCCGGCAAGACCTGGGGCGAGATTTCACTCACCGACCTGCCGAACCCGAACTCCGGCACCGACGCCGTCACGCTCGCCGATGGCCGTCACCTGCTCATCTACAACCACACCGCCAAAGGCCGCAGCCCGCTGAACCTAGCCGTGAGCAAGGATGGCAAGACCTGGGAAGCCGCGCTCATCTTTGAAGACGAGCCGAAGAAGGAGTTTAGCTATCCGGCGATCATTCAGACCAAGAACGGCCTCGTTCACATCACCTACACCTGGAAACGGGCCAAGGTGAAGCACGTCGTCCTCGATCCCGCGAAGCTGACCACCAAACCCATCACGAACTAGCTTCGCATGGCACTCGAAGCCGAAGCACCAAGCCGATTCGATTGCCAATCGAAGCTACGACTGACATGAAACGCCGCCTCCTCGCTCTAGCACTCCTCACCACCACCGCACTTGCTGAAGACTGGGGTGCTTATCAAATCGTGTCCGTCAGCGCTCCGGAGTTTGTTTTGGAGGCTGTGGGCGGCACAAATGAAGGAGACCTTGTTTCCATCAATAAGCCGAGCAACGCGACGAACCAGAAGTGGATCATTCAGCCGAAGGGCGATGGCTTTTTTTGGCTCATGCCCTCTTCTCAACCGACTCTGACGCTGACTGTGGCTGAGGCTGAGGCTGGCAAGACCAACGGCACAAAGGTGCTTCTCTCGAAGGACAACAAGTCGGACTCGCAGCTTTGGTCGCTCACGAAGCAGGACAATGGCAGCTATGCCATCGAGCCGAAGCATGCGCCGGGCATGGGGCTCGATCATTTTGGCGGAAAGAAGGAAGTGGGTGCTAAAGTCGATCTTTGGCAGCACAAAGCGGGTGATCAGCATTTGCAGTGGTTCGTGCGGCCCCTCGCTGGCAGCAGTGTGGTTCAGCCGTCCTCGGCTGATTCTGCTCCGACATACACGCCGCTCGTGATCAAGCCCGAGAACATCAAGGAAGGCACGATCAAGCAGTTCAGCTTCACACAGAGCAAGGTCTTCCCCGGCACCGTGCGCGATGTGACCGTTTTCATCCCGGCGCAATACGACGCCAGCAAGCCTGCGTGCGTGTATGTGAAGACCGACGGTTACAATCCACGCGAGAAGGCGCTGCTGGAGACGATGATCGCCACGAAAGAAATCCCGGTGACCGTCGGCGTCTTCGTGAAGCCAGGCACGCTGCCTGCGCCGATGAAAGGCAGCACCGACCGCCGCAATCGCTGCTTTGAATACGACGGCATCACGGACAACAATGTGCGCTTCTTCGATGAGGAACTGCTGCCGTTCATCGTGAAGGAGCATCAGCTCAATCTCAGCACCGACGGCAATGACCGCTGCATCTCCGGCGGCAGCAGCGGCGGCATCGCGGCCTTCACGGCGGCTTGGCATCGCCCCGAGGCCTTCAGCCGCGTGTATGCGGCCAGTGGGAGCTGGGTAGCGTTTCGCGGCGGGCATGAGTTTCCGACGATGGTGCGCAAGTTCGAGGCGAAGCCAATTCGCGCTTATTTTACCACCGCCACACACGACATGGAGAACGCGGCAGGAGACTGGTATCTGCTGGATCAGGAAATGGACAAGGCGATGAAGTTCTCCGGCTACGATTATCAATTCCGCATCATCGACGGTCGTCACGTCGCGGGCTACGGGGAGAACTGGCAGGAGGCTATGGCCTTCCTCTGGAAGGGCTGGCCAGAGCGCGTGAAGGCAGGCCCCAGTGCCCCGCGCGCGCAGGAAATCATCATCCCCGGCGAGGATTGGAAACTCGCCGCCGAAGGCTTCAAGAGCACTCGCGGCCCTTCGACGAATGCTGCAGGCGAGGTGTTCTTCGCTGACACATCAAACAACAAGATTCACCGCATTGATCTCGATGGCAGCGTGAAGGAATTCGCTGCGGACACCGGCAACGCCCATTGCGTCAGCGTCGGTGCAGATGGCAAAGTTTACACCGTCTCCGAGAAGTCGGGCAAGATCATGAGCTACGACTCCAGCGGCAAGGGCAGCGTGGTGCTCGATGGCCTGACAGGCCACTCCATTCTCGCGATGCCCAATGGCAGCCTCTACGTGACCGACAACGATGATAAGAAGCCGAACAACGGCGGCAGTGTGTGGCTGATCAAGGACGGGCAAAAGAAGCAGGTCGATACCGGCATCAAGTTCGCCACCGGCATGGCCTATCGACCCGACCAATGGCTGCTCTCCGTCGCCGAAGGCCATTCGAAGTGGGTTTACAGCTATCAGATCAACGAAGATGGCACGCTCACGAACAAGGAGCGCTTCTTCCACCTCCACGTCGCTGATTGGGAGGACGATGCAGGCCCAGAATGCGTCTGCTACTCGTTTGAAGGTCGCCAGTTCATCGCTACCAAGAGCGGCGTGCAGATCAGCGCCGACGACGGTCCCACGCAGGTCATCCTGCCCGTGCCAGATCGCAGCCGCGTCACCGCCGTGGCCATCGGCGGCAAGGACAAAGACACACTCTACGCCTTCTGCGGCAACAAAATCTGGCAACGCAAGATCCTGCAGCACTCGATGGGCGCGTGGAGCCCTTCGACGAAGGTGGTGCCGAACAAGCTGTAGCTTCGATTGGCGTTCGAAGCCTCAAGCTGCTGTCATTCGTCGATGCCGTGCCTCCAGCGCACGTTCAAAGCTCACCAACTCACGGAGCAGCGCGTTGTAGCGGCTGTGGGCTTCATTGCCGTGCTCATGGCCCAGCAAGGCATACAATTCTCGATCCGCGTTGAGTGCCTCGTCATCGGAAAGCAGCATCTCCATGCCGCAACGCCGCATCCGTGGACTCGCGATCTTCACCAAACAGGCTGCCACGCTCGCACGACGCTGCGCAAGGTCGTCGAGACCTTGCTGAATCATGTCTTTAGCTGGCAGACCGTCGAGTGTCATCATGTAGTCACTCTAGACACCATCGCGGGTGATTTCCAGCACCCGTTCTCGCAGTGAAGCCGCATCCACGGCTGGATAACGGATCAGTTGCGCTTCCACCTCGGTGAACAACTCCATCAAACGCTCTTTTTTCACCAACCCATCGCGAATCATGCAGGCCACGTCGTGCCGGTCTCGCGGATGATCACGCTCGATCTTCGACAATGCCTGACCGTAGAAGTCATAGTGGTAAAAGCTCAGTTTCCCGTGCCGGGCGATGAATCGGCTGCGATCCTGCCAACCCGGCAAGGCAGGCACGAACTGGTCAGGCGATGCGAGTTCGATGTTGATGTCCAGATCGTCCTTCAGCTTTGGCAGGCACTCAAAGAAGCCCTGCGGCTCAGGCTCAGCCTTCAAATCCACATCAATCGTCATCTCCCGCCACCCCATGAGCACCGCTGAGACTCCGCCCGTGAAGTAAATGCGCCCCTCCGAACTCACCGCCACCCCGAGGCGTTGCATGAGCTGCTCGATTCTGTCTTTTGTGGTGTGGGAGCGCATGGGCTTATGATGAACGGTTGGATAGCAAACCCAAGTCCAAACTCGCAGTCCACGGACCCGCCATCGGCGGCAAGGACAAAGACACGCTGTATGCCTTCTGCATAAACAAGATCTAGAAAAGTTTTATCCAGCAGCACGCCCTCGGTGCGTGGTCTCCGTGGACGAAGGTGGTGCCGAACAAGCTGTGAGTGTTATAGGGATTCAACGAACTGCGCCGAAGTGATCTCGTATGTTTTGAGCTTGCCACGCTTCGAAGCCGACTCCGGATAATCAAAGATGTCGATGACGAGAAGGAATATTGTCTTGTTGTTGTGAATGACGAACGGAACCGATGAATCTTGGTGTTGAGTCGGAATCGACAAATCTTGTTCGCATGTTTTGAAGATTACGAGGTAGCCGAACGATTCGTTAAAATCTTTGGTGTAGTCATACACTTGCCTAAACCCTTTCACAAGATAGCCCCGATCCTGGCCTCGCTCTGGATTGAACAACTTCGCATCAGCAACAAGTCTGTCCTTACCAGTTTGGCTCGTGATCATGTCAACACGACCAGAAGCAGACTCTGGTTCGACATGAAGCTGCAAGCCTTGATCGTGCAAATATTCATAAAGCTCGCGAGCCAACACTTTCTCTCCCTGCCCCGTGTCGTCTTTGAACTTCGAATATAGTTCTGCTCTGCGAAACCACTCACAGCGATGCTTAAACTTCTTTAGCAGCATCAGAATCATGCGTTTGTCATCAATCTGCTCGTCTATGTAATCAAACAACGGCTCAACATAGGCGAGTCTGAATGCCTCTACTGCATCATTATGTTTACTTGAGTGCGCGAGACGGTGACCGATCTGGATTTCGATTCCGGGTTTCCCGGATTCGACACACTTTTTGGTCACCCAATAACATATGGCGTCGTTCTCGCTCTCAGTCTGTCCGACCTGAGGTTGGCCTGAAAGCGTCTTGTCCGCCTCCTGTTCCACAGCAGGGAAACGCCGCTCTAGATCATCAAGAATGCCCTTGGTGACTTCATTCTCTTGAAGGAATCCCCATACTTGGATCAGACTCCAATAAAACGACTGAAAATCAGCTGTATTGATTCGCTTTAGACGCTTCTGAAGCTTGTAACGGATGTGTTGGATGTATTCGGAGTCCATATCAGAGTTTGATGTTTATGGTCATGTTTTTGAACTGCGACTGAATATCTTCCAAGGCTTGGTTAACTTTCCGTTGGGCTTTTCGATAGCTCCCCAAATGGTCGACCAGATGGATGTTTGATTTGCATCCACCACATATGATCGTTTCTCGATGCCGAACCTGCCGAAGAAAGGGGCGAATCCAGAAATTGCACCTCTCGCAGCGAAAATATATCCGTTCTCGGTCCAAGTTGATCATCATAGAAAAGAAAGCTGGCATTGGGTCGTCCAAGAGCTACCCCTCCCACCCAAGCCACAGCCACACAAGCGTGTCGGCGAGTGTTTGCTCGAAGACACGCTTGTCGCAGTGACCGGTGGCTTTGCTGAAGACGTAGCGGTGGTGATAGCCTTTCTTATCGAGGGCGATGTTCGTGCGCATACCGGCCATGACCCAGTTGTGATAGGTTTCTTCGGGATCGTTGGCGCGATTGTCGTTCTCGGAGACGTGGGTGAAGATGCGCAGCGGCTTCGGTTCGCTCGTTTCGATGAGTTTCATGCCGGAGTGATATTCCCATGCACCGAGCGGGAACTTCGCCTCCTCGGGCGCGTCGTCGTCCTGCTGGTCCACGAAGGTGCCGGAGTAGGCGATGATGCGGCGGAACCAATCCGGGCGAAACCAACCCATCGTCAGCGCGGCAGCGCCGCCGGAGCTGCAACCCATCACCGCACGGCCCCACGGGTTCTCCGTGAGCGCGAATTTCGGATACGCGGCCTTGATCTCGGCGTTGCTGAGCACGGCGGGGAACACCTCATCGTGAATGAAGCGAGCAAGGCGGTCGGACATCGTGTCATACTCCAAGCCGCGCTGGCTATTCTTGCCATCGTTGCCGCCATTCTGCACCGCGATGCAGACAAAGGCGGGCAGTTTGCGTTTCGGGTCCTTTGAGATCGTGAGATTGTCGAGTGCGTTGCTGATGAGCTTCAACTGCCCGGGGCCATCGTGAATGACGAGCAGCGGAGCCTTCTGGCCGTCTTTATATGCCGCAGGCACATACACCGTGATCTTCCGCTCCGTGTTTACCTTCTTCTTATCCGGCTCCAGCGTCTTGTCCTTGCCATCGAAAATCTTGCTGTCGGACAATTTCATCGAAAACGTGAACGTCTTGCCCTTGGTGTTGCCTTTGTCGGTCAAATCCGGGTCGATCTGGTATTCAGGCCCGATGTTGAACGCGCCATCGCCCTCCTTGCCGGGATTCTCGGTATAGGTTTCGGCAGCGTGAAGCGGCGTAAGACAGACGAAGCTGATGACGGTGAGGAGGAGTGGTTTCATGTGGGATGGGCAGTAGAAGAAACGCATCGGCCAGCCTTCTATTTCGGCCACGCTTGTTGACAGACATCGCGAAGTCCGTGCAATGCCCGCCATGCTCCGATTTATCCTCGCCTGTCTATTCGCTTTCACCGCTGCTGCCCACGCCGAGCAAATCATCCTGCTAAAGCTCGATGATGTTATCGCGCGACGCGTCGGCACGAAGCCGGTTTCAGATCGGTGGCAGAAGGTTCATGATTATCTCATCGAGCAGGGCATCAAAGGCTCCTTCGGTGTCATCACGGAGTCGATCGAGAAGGATAACGCCATGTATTTCCAGTGGCTGAAGGACGTGCAGGCTGCGGGGAAGATCGAGCTGTGGATGCACGGCTATCATATGAAGACCGCGAGCGAGCCGGGCGAGTTCGAAAACGGCACCGCAGCTGAACAACGTGCGATTTTGGCCAAAGGACAGCGTCTCGCGAAAGAGAAGCTCGGCTTCGATCTTCCGGCCTTTGGCCCGCACTGGAGCGGCACGACGGATGCGACCGATGAAGCGATGGAAGGCGTGCCTGAGGTCAAAATCTGGCTCTACGGCCCCGCGAAGCCGAAATTCTTCACGCGGTTGAGCATCCCACGCGTCATGGCGCTGGAGAATCCTACCTTCGTGCCGGACGCGGACAAGTTCATCGCCTTCTACGAGAAGAGTGCCTCCAAGAAAGATGTGCTCGTGCTCCAAGGCCATCCCGAGCAGTGGGACGACAAGCGCTGGGAAGGTTTCACCAAGATCATCGAGTTCCTGAATTCGAAGAACGTCCTCTTCATGACGCCGAGCGAGTATTTGCAGCAGGCAAAGGCGGCGACGAAATGAAAGCTGCGACATCCAGTCTGAGTCACCCCATGAAAGCCATCGCTTGCGCACTTCTTACTCTGCTCCTGCCACTCTCAGCAGCCGATCCCATTATGAAGCACGAAACTGCCCTGACCACTTACGTTGAGAAGCTCAACACCCACTCATGGGAGCAGATCGCTCCGAATGTGGCAAAGGACGCGGTATTCATTTTCACTGAAGGCACCTTCATCGGTCACAATGCAGCGAAACAATCCTTCGAGAAGACCTTCGCGCTGATTCAAAACGAGGAGTTCAGCTTGCACGACATTTCATGGACCGGTGTGACCCCAGAAGTCGCCGTCTGTCATTATGAATTTCGTTGGAAGGGCTTGATCGAAGGCCGGGAAGCCAGCGGCGGCGGTCGCGGAACCACCATCCTGCGCAAGGTCGATGGCCGCTGGCTGATCGCGCATGAGCATCTTGGTCCTGGTCCGCGCAGATCGTGATCTCGTGTGGCTTCGGGATGACCGCGACTACTTCCGTGTCGCGGAGTTCCAAACAAATCTCTGATGCCATGAAGTCACTCGTTTTCACTTTTCTCACCTGCTTTGCCACTGCGACCTCTTTCGCCTACGATCCGCTGAAGCTGCCGGAGGCCGCTCTGGATGTGACGCTCGATTTTACCGTGCAGGATGCGAAACGCGACCGCGCTTTGCCCATTCGTGTTTATCTGCCAGCGGCGTCGGTAACAGCTCCGGTGGTGCTTTTCAGCCACGGTCTCGGCGGTTCGCGGGAGAACAACCCGTATCTTGGCAAGCACTGGTCTGCACGCGGCTATGTGGTCGTCTTTGTGCAGCATCCGGGCAGCGATGAATCCGTGTGGAAGGGCCAGGGACCGGCCCGCATCCCGATGGCGATGAAGCAGGCGGCCAGCGTGCAAAATTTTATCCTGCGTGCTGCGGATATCCCAGCGGTGCTGGATCAACTCACGCGCTGGAATGCGGACGAGGCGCACGCCTTGCGTGGCAGGCTCGATCTCACTCGCGTGGGCATGTCCGGGCATTCGTTCGGCGCGGTGACGACGCAGGCCGTCAGCGGACAAACCATGCCCATCGGCAGCAGCCTCAACGATCCGCGCATCAAGGCCGCCGTCATGATGAGTCCAAGCGTGCCCGCGGCTGGCAACGCGGAGCGTGCGTTTGGCAGCGTGAAGACCCCATGGCTGCTCATGACCGGCACCAAGGACGTCGCCCGCATCGGTGCCACAACCATCGGTGGCGATCTCGATTCTCGTCTCGGCGTCTATCCCGCGCTACCGCCCGGCGACAAATACGAACTCGTTCTCCACGACGCCGAGCACGGAGCTTTCGGCGAGCGTGCGCTGCCCGGCGAAGGCAATCAGCGAAACCCGAATCATCACCGCGTCATCCTCGCCCTCAGCACCGCGTTTTGGGATGCCTTCCTCAAAGGCGATGCCGAGGCGAAAAGCTGGCTGAATGGCGAAGGTCCGCACTCGGTGATGGAGAAAGACGACAGGTGGCAGCACAAGTAGGCGTTCAACGCTCCTGCACATGCGCTCGCTCCTTTTTCTCTTCGCTTTCATTCTTCCACTTTCTGCCGAGACGATAACGAACTCCATCGGCATGAAGCTCGTGCCGATCTCGCCTGGCAGCTTCACGATGGGGCAGGATGGGCCGGCATCGGACTACAAGATCGCGAAGCATCCCGAGAAATTCGATGACGCGGACTGGGATGAGAAGCCAGCGCATCGGGTGACATTCAAGCAGCCGTTTCACATGGCTGCCACGGAGGTCACGCTGGCTCAGTATCGCGCGATGGACGCGGATTTTCGTGCCGGTGACAAAGAAGGCGACGTGGCGGTGGGCGGCATCAGTTGGGAGCAGGCGGTGAAGTTCTGCGAGTGGCTCTCGAAGAAGGAGGGCAAGACCTATCGCCTGCCGACGGAGGCGGAGTGGGAATACGCCTGCCGAGCGGGCACGACGACGCTGTTTTACACCGGCGACACCTTGCCGGAGGGCTTTCAGCCATGGACGGACAGCGCGGGCTTCCGCGAGCGCTTCTTTCAGGACAAGCCGATGCCCAAAGAATACAGCGCGGGCACAAAACACGATCTGCGCGTGGCTCAATGCACGCCGAATGCCTGGGGACTGCATGACATGCACGGCAATCTCTCCGAGTGGTGCCTCGACTGGTATGGTCCGTATGAGGCGGGCGATCAAACCGATCCGCTGGGCCGCGTGGAGGGCGATTTTCGCGTCATTCGCGGCGGATATCACTCCACCTTCGTGCGCTTGCTGCGCTCGGCGAATCGCACCGCGTGGTTGCCGCAGACGAAGTCGGACAAAGTCGGTTTTCGCGTCGTGCTGGCCGATTTGCCACCTGGAAAGCCACTGCCGCTTCCCGCGCCGCAATTGCATGCGCAGAACGTTTCTCAAGGCACGCCGAAGATCGAACTGCCACCGCAGGACGAGCCATTCTTCGATGGACCGAAGCCCTTCGTCATCATCCCGCCGGATTCCTTTGGCCCGCTCTTCTCCTGGCACAATCACAGTCCCGCGATCACCGAGTGCCCGAACGGCGATCTGCTCGCCGTGTGGTATTCCTGCGTCGATGAAGGGGGCACGGAGCTGAACAACCTCGCCAGCCGTCTGCGCCTTGGCAAAAGCACGTGGGAGCCTGCGTCCGTCTTCTGGGATGGCGCGGACATCAACGACCACGCGCCGAAGCTCTGGTGGGATGGAGAAAAAACGATCTACCACTTCGCCCGTGGTCGCGATGAAGACATCGTGCGCAGCAGCACCGACAACGGCGTGACTTGGACCCAGGCGCAAACCTTTCAGCCCGTGAGCGAGATCGGCAATCAGCTCCTGCGCAGTCGCGACGGCACCCTCTACATGACGCAGGATTCAGCGAACCACAGCCTCACCATCAGCCGCGATGGCGGCAAGACATGGACCTCCGATCCCATCACCGACAAAAAGCTCGCGTATCGCGGCGGCAGCCCCGCACGCCATGCAGGCATCCACGCGCCCATCGTCGAGCTGCAAGACGGACGCTTGATGACCTTCGGTCGGCTCAACAGCGAGTCCGAGCAGAAGCCGTATGACTTCAAAACGCCCGCCAGCTTCACCAGCGACGGCGGCAAGACCTGGACGCACGAGCCGACCGAGTTCCCCGCCATCAGCAGCGTGCAGCGTCAGGTGCTCATTCGTTTGCAGGAAGGCCCGCTGCTCTTCTGCTCCTTCACCGATCTCTCCGCCAACTCGAAGAACCCCAAAGGCCTGACCTTCCAAAGCAAGAAGGGCGAGTTCAACGGCGTAGGCCTTTTCGCCGCCATCTCGTTCGACGAAGGCAAAACCTGGCCGCACAAGCGCCTCGTCACTCCCGGTGGCCAAGAACGCACCATCAACGGCATCGACCGCGGCCAGTTCAAACTCAGTCCCACCCGTGCCGAACCCCAAGGCTACCTCGCCGCTATCCAAACCCACGACGGCCGCATTCAACTCATCAGCAGCAAGAACCACTACGTCTTTAATCTCGCGTGGCTGAAGGTGCTGCCGGAGATGCCGTAGCTTCGATTGGCAATGGAGAAAGCCGTGTTCCGATTCTTGCGCTTTCTTGCTATTATTCAGGGAAGAAGTCATGTCTTTGCGGATTTGGATTTCATGGGTTTGGCAGGCTTCTGCGTAATTTGGAAGTTCTGCTGTCATAATCCGT
>CANIZT010000109.1 GCA_947471905.1 Verrucomicrobiaceae bacterium | reverse complement strand
GTGTCTGCCTGGCCGGGCGAGAATCACTTCCTGCAAATCGTCCATCCCGAGGAGCGGCAGCCTGAGATCGAGGGCGAACTCGAACTCACCGAGGTCGAAACCGGTGAACGCCGCCGTTTCTGGCTTACCAAGCGTGATGTGCAGCGCTATGTCGAAACCTTTGACACCTTTTCCGAAAACCTCGCTCGTGAGTGCGCCAGTCATCGCATTGATTTTATGCAGGTGACCAGCAACGAGGTGTTTGAAGAACGTTTCCTCGATGTCCTGGTGCGTGGCTCAGCCCTTGCGGGTGGAGTGTGACCCCGATCTCTCATGGTGATATGAACTGGCCTGTGATCAAAGCCGTCGGACTGCTGGTGGCGTCGAATGTTTTCATGACCTTCGCGTGGTATGCACATCTGCGTGATCTGAGGGCGAAGCCATGGTTCATCGCCGCTTTCATCAGTTGGGGCATCGCGTTCTTTGAATACATGCTGCAGGTGCCCGCGAACCGCATCGGCAGCACGGCGCTGACGCTGCCGCAGCTCAAGATCATCCAGGAGGTCATCACGCTGATGGTGTTCGCGCCGTTTATGCTGTTTTACATGAAGGAGCCGCTCAAATGGGACTACCTCTGGGCGGCGCTGTGCATGTGTGGGGCGGTGTATTTTATCTTTCGTAAATGAACCTGCGCTGGGAGGACTTTTATGCCGCTGGATGAAGGAATACTGCTGGTGCTGCTCCATGGCTTGGTGCGGTTGCTCGTGTTCTTGTTTGAAGCCACGGTGGAGCTTTGCTCCACCACCTTCATGGAAGTGGTGTTTGGCTATTGGGGTGCCTTGATGGCGCAAGTTTTGACCCTGGGCCTCTGGCGGCCAGAACCAGAGACGCCTGCGGCGGTAGGCTTCGGACTCGTCTCTGCTGTCGCAGTCATTGCGGCTTGGTATTGGGGGGGTGAAGGGGAGGGATGGGCGGCGGCTTGTTCACATATTCACATTTTGAATTGTGAATATGCTTAACAAAGGTTAAATAACTCGGCATCCCCATGTCCACCGCGAACCTGCGCCGACACCTCCACGAGACCCGCAACCGTCCTGCCGGCATCAACAACCGGCACGACGTGAAGAAGGATCGTTTTCTGCTGCTAACGAAGCGCTGGATCGGTGGCGCATTGCTCGCGCCGGCCTGTCTGGTGACAGCGATCACTCTGATTATGATGCTCTGGCGCGCCGTGACGCGCATGGATTTCCTGCGTTCCGAAGAATTCATCTTTTTCAGCTTTGGTGGCGCGGTGTGGGGCCTGGCCTACTTGGCGGGCGTGCGGCCCGTGACGGCCTACGTCTTCGGCCATGAGTTCAGCCACCTCATCACGGCCCGGATGTTTGGCGGACGCATCTTCGACTGGAAAGTCAGCGCGCAGGGCGGTTACGTCGAGACGGACAAGTCGAACACGCTGATCACACTGGCTCCGTACTTGATCCCGTTTTACACGCTCCTCATCTTGCTCGCGTTCGGCATCGCCGGTCTGGCGCTCGACATGCAGCAGTCGCATGACGTTTTCCTGTGGAAGTGGACGGTGCATCTGAAGCCCTCACGGTTTCTGTATGCGATGGTCGGCCTGACGTGGTTCTTCCACGCCACCTACACGGTCAAAACGGTCATCGCCGAGCAGGGTGACCTCAAACGCAATGGCGAATTCTTCTCGATGATGCTGATCTTCCTCATCAACGCCTTCCTGCTCATCGCGCTGTTCCTTGCCGCATCGCCTGCGCCAGGACTCGGCATCGCGGAGGTGGCACGCTGCTGGTGGTCGGTGGCTGCAGGGGTCGTTGGCTGGTTATGGCACTTGGTTTTCTGAGCTGCGCTGGACTTTGACCGCATCTGCGGCAAATGACGCGCAGCATGCCCGAAGATAATGAGATTCTCTCTGTCACCCAGATCACCCGCGAGATTCGCGATGTGCTGGAGGGACACATCGGCAGCGTGTGGGTCGAGGGTGAGATCAGCAACCATCGCCTGCAATCTTCCGGCCATCAGTACTTCACGCTGAAGGACGCCGGCGCGCAGCTCTCCTGCGTGTTTTTCCGTGGCGCTGCCGCCCGCAGCTCCACACGCCTGCAAGATGGCGTTCTCGTGCAGGTGCATGGCGAGATCAGCGTCTATGAGGCACGCGGCCAGTATCAGATGGTCGTCAAACAGGTGCAGGCGAAGGGCAAAGGATCGCTGCAGGAGCGCTTCGAAGCCCTGAAGCGCCAACTGCATGCTGAAGGTCTCTTTGATGAGGAAAACAAACGCCCCATCCCACGCTTCCCGCGTGTCGTGGCGTTGGTTACATCGCCCACGGGCGCTGCCATCCAGGACATGCTGCACATCCTCACGCGGCGGGCACCTTGGGTGCGCGTGCTCGTTTTTCCAGTGCGTGTGCAAGGGCAGGGGGCCGAACTCGAGATCGTGCGTGCGCTCGAAGTGCTCGGTGATGCCGCGCATTTCGGACTGCCGGTGCCCGACACGATTGTCGTCGGTCGTGGTGGCGGCAGCTTGGAAGACATGTGGTGCTTCAATGAAGAAGTGCTCGCCCGTGCCATCGCGGCCTGCCCGATTCCGGTCATTTCTGCGGTAGGGCATGAAATCGACTTCACCATTGCCGACTTCGTGGCCGATCTGCGCGCACCCACGCCCAGCGCCGCCGCCGAACTCCTTGCGCCTGACAGTACCGAGCTGAAGCGCCACTTTGACAGCATCGCCCGCACGCTGAAGGCTCGCGTCGGCACGCTGCTGGATCATCATCAGCACGTTATTGAACTCACCGCCAAAGGCCCGCTGCTCCATGCGCCGGAGCGTTTGCTTCAACAGGCTGAACAAAACGCAGACGAAATCGAATCTTGTCTGCGCGACGCCGTGCGCGAGCAGTTGCAGGCTTGGACGGATGATCTCACGCAGAAGCAGCACGTCCTCGCCTCACATCATCCGCGCCTGCAACTTACTGAGGCCGTGCATCGTGCTGAAACCTCCGCACAACGATTACGTCAGAGCATGCTGCATCGCCTCGACCGCCTTTCCGACCGTGTTCAATCGCGCCATGAACTTATCCAGCACATCGGCCCCGATGCCGTTCTGGCCCGAGGCTTTTCCTTTACGACGAATGCAGATGGGCGTGTCCTCAAGGATGTGGCTGATATTCAGGCTGGTGATGAATTGATCACCCGACTCGCCAAAGGCTCCGTACGCAGCGTGGCGAAGGCTTAGTGGGAAGATTACGGCTTTTTTGCCCGTAAGTATGACCGTCATGCTTCACACCCGTCGTTCCATCCTCCAAGGTTCCGCCTACGGCATCGGCGGTATTGCATTGGCGACAATCTTGAAGGAGCAAAACCTCCTCGCCACCAGCGAGCAGGCCACGGCACGTCATTTCGATCTCAAACCCAAAGCACCACACGGCTTTGGTCAGGCAAAGGCCATGATCTCGATGTTCATGCAGGGCGGGCCGAGCCACATGGATCTGTTTGATCCGAAACCGGAACTCACCCGCTACGACGGCAAGGATTTCCCCGGCGAAGTGAAATACGATGATGCCGCCGGCGCGAGCCGCGAGTGCATGGGCAGTCCGTGGAAGTTCAAGCAATACGGCCAGTCCGGCATGGATGTCAGCGAGCTGTTGCCGCACTTCTCGGGCATCGTCGATGACGTGACGCTCATCCGTTCCATGCAAACCGGCGTGAACAATCACGGCCAGTCGATCTATGCATTGCTTAACGGTCAGGTCACCGGCGGCCGACCCACGCTGGGGAGCTGGCTCACGTATGGCCTCGGCTCTGAAAATCATGACCTGCCCGCCTACGTCGCTCTCACTGATCCACGAGGCCTGCCGGTGCTCGGCGTGGACAATTGGAGCAACGGCTGGCTGCCATCGCTGTATCAGGGCACCGTCATTCGTCCCAAAGAACCGCGCATTCCCAATCTCGATGCACCGCTCAGCCTCAAAGGCGATGCGCAGGCCCGCTACCTCAATTTCGTGCAGCGCTTGAACAAGGAACACCTCGAAGCCCGCCCTGGTGAAGCCGATCTCGAAGCGCGCATCCAGAGCTTTGAACTGGCTGCCCGCATGCAGACCGCCGCCAAGGAAGCGCTCGATATTGATCAAGAAAGTGCCGCCACCAAGAAGCTTTACGGCCTCGACAATCCCGCTGCCGCTGAGTTCGGCACGCGCTGCCTCATCGCCCGCCGTCTCGTCGAGCGCGGCGTGCGCTGCGTCTCCCTCTTCACCGGCAATCAGACCTGGGACAACCATCAAAATATTCGCACCCTGCTGCCCGCCGCCTGCACGTATGTGGATCAAGGTGCCGCCGCTCTCGTCTTTGATTTGAAGCAGCGTGGCCTGCTCGATACCACCATCGTCCATTGGGGCGGTGAAATGGGTCGCCTGCCCGTCATTCAGAACCGCAGCGGCTCTAAAGATCGCACCACCGTCGGTCGCGATCACAATACCTATGGCTTCAGCATGTGGGTCGCTGGTGGTGGTTTCAAAGCCGGTCACATCCACGGTGCCACCGACGACTTCGGCCACCACGCCGTTAAAGACGTCGTCAATCACTACGACTACCATGCCACGCTGCTTCACCTCTTCGGTCTCGATGCCAAAAAGCTCAGCTATAAGCGTAACGGCAGCGAACAGGTGCTCGTTGATAACCCGCAGGCACGCGTGGTGAGCGAGATTTTGGCGTAAAACGTGTTTCCTAACGTCGCTGCAAGTCAAGCTGCGGACGGAAGCCTTGCAGCGCTCTGTTCGCGCCGGTGAATGACAGCCAGCGTGACCGCCGCAGCGATGGCACAGATCGCCGCGCCAATGATCATGGTTAGCGGGACGCCGACGATGCGAGCGAGCACACCGGCCTCGAGACTGCCCAGCGGTGTGAGCCCGCCGAAAACAAGTGCCCAGATGCCCATCACGCGTCCGCGCATTTCATCCGGCACGCTGGTTTGGAGCGCGGAATTGGAGGTGGAGAGGAACAGCATGAGTCCGAAGCCTGCTCCAGCGAGGAGTGGCAGCGCGAGGTGGAAATTTCGGTTCATCGCGAAAAGCGTAAGCATTAGCGAGAAAATCCAGACACCACCCAAGGCCAGTTTGCGCGGGGTGAATTTTGCTGATGCCGCCGTGACGCACAAAGCACCGCACAATGCACCTGCGCCGCTGGCCGTGAGCAGCGCACCGTAACCAGACTCGCCCAGCCCGAGCACATCGCGGGCAAAGGCCGGCATGAGCACGGCGTAGGACCAACCAAAGATGCCCACCACGGCAAAGAGCGTGAGAATCGTGAGCACGCGCGGATGATTCCAGACATAACGAAAGCCGCCGAGCGCGTGGTCGAGTTTGGAGCCTGGTTCTGGATGATGAACGTGCTTGGGCAAACGCATCGCGAGCAGTCCGATGATCACGGCGATGAAACTGAGGCCATCAATGAGGTAGCACGAGGCCATGCCGAACCGGGCCATGAGCACAGCGGCAAGCGCCGGTCCGATGATGCGCGCGCCATTGACCATCGAACTGCTGAGCGCGATCGCGTTGGGCAGATCCGCACGGCTGGTCATCTCGATAACGAAAGATTGTCGCGCCGGCATGTCGAAGGCCATCACCACGCCGCCGAGCGCCGCCACGGCGATGATCTGCCATGGCTGCACATGGCCGCTCCATACGAGGAAGGCGAGCAGCAACGAGAGCAGCATCGAGACGACCTGCGTGATGACGAGTACGGTGCGCTTGGGATAACGGTCGGCGATCCAGCCGCCCCAGGTGGAAAGAAAAAGCATCGGACCGGTGGAAGCTGCGGCCACGACGCCGAGCAGCGCCGTCGAGCCGGTCAATTGATACACCAGCCAGCCTTCGGCGGTGCTGTTGACCCAGTTGCCAATCAGCGAAATGAGCTGGCCGATGAAAAAGAGCCGGTAGTTCCGATGCTGGAAGGCCGAGAACATTTTGCGCCAGCCCACGGCGAGCGGAGGAGTTGCCTCGCTGTTTGCAGCCGGTAGCAGCGCGGGGTTGTCATCGTGCAAACTCATCAGGTACAGCTTACGCGGCTCCGATGACGCGTGTGCGGTTTTTACGGCCCGCTTATTCCGCCTGACCGTCACGAACCTTACAGGCTTGTAATGCACCAGCAAGACTGCGGCCATGCTCGGACTGTCTTTGTTCGGTGGAAATCATTCCAACTCAAACATGAACCCCATCGACAAGCCCATGAAAACTCCATCCTTCAACAAACCCTTTTGGCAGCGCACCTCCATTTTCGGCGGCGTGTGCCTCATGACCGCCTCGCTTGTGGCCTTCACGCCTGGCAAGGACACGCCCAGCAAGGCCGATCCGCTGCATCTGCAAGTCAGCGATGCTCCGATCTCTGCCGCAGGCCGAGGCTTCCCCAGCTTTGCGCCCATCGTCAAAGCTGTCTCCCCGAGCGTGGTGAAAGTCTCGGTGTCGAGCCAGCCGAAAGCCCGCCGAATGGAAATGCCCGGTGGCATGGATCTGCGGCGCTTCTTTGGCCCTGGCGCCCAATTACCCGAGGAACTGCAGCCCCAGCAGCGCCACATGCCCAAAGAGCAGGGAGTGGGCTCCGGCGTCATCGTGACAAAGGACGGCTACATTTTGACCAACAATCACGTGGTGGACGACGCCAGCGTGATCAAGGTCGCCATGACCGATGGACGTGAGTTCGAAGGCAAGGTCATCGGTCGTGACCCGAAGACCGATGTCGCGGTGATTAAGATCGATGCGCAGGACCTGCCTGCCATCACCTTTGCTGACAGCGACAAGATCGAAGTCGGCGACATGGTGCTCGCCGTGGGGCATCCCTTTGGCATCGGCCAGAGCGTGACGACCGGCATCATCAGTGCGAAAGGCCGCGCCACGCTGGGCCTCGACTACGAGGACTTCATTCAAACCGACGCTGCGATCAATCCCGGCAACTCGGGCGGTGCGCTGGTGGACGTGGACGGTCGTCTGATCGGCATGAACACGGCGATCTTGAGCCACAGCGGCGGCAATCAAGGCATCGGCTTTGCGGTGCCGACGAACCTCGCCCGCTGGGTGATGGAAAGCCTCGTGAGCCATGGCCGTGTGGAGCGTGGTTTCCTTGGCGTGAACATCCAGGATCTCACGCCGCAGTTGGCTAAGCAGTTCAAGATCGATCAGTCCAAGGGTGCCCTCGTGGCTGGTGTTACACCTGACAGCCCGGCGGAAAAAGCTGGGGTGATGAGCGGTGACGTGATCACCGACTTCAATGGCAAGCCTGTCACCGACAGCCGTCATCTGAAGCTGCAAGTCGGATCCACCGTGCCCGGCGCTGCCGTGCCGATGACCGTGCTGCGCGATGGCAAGAGCATGAGCCTCAGTGTCACGGTCAAAGAACTGCCTGGCGACAAACTGGCCGATGCGACGCCTGCGGCTGACAAGGCGGACGACGCTCTGCATGGAGTTGGTGTGGCGGATCTCGATCAGGCCACCCGCGAAAAACTAAAGATGCCCTCGCAGATCCAAGGTGCGGTCGTAACCGACGTTGAAGAAAACTCCGCTGCGTATGAAGCCGGCCTCCGCCAAGGCGACGTGATCACCGAGATCAACCGTCAGCCGATCAAGAACGCCGAGCAGGCCACCGCCGCGTGTGAAAAACCTGCGGGCAAGGTCTCGCTGGTGAAAATCTGGAGCCACGGCGGCAGCCGCTTCGTCGTGGTCGATCAAAGCAAGGCGGGCTGATCCCATCTCGCTTCTCCGCCCGCCCTGTCGTTGCCAAAACGGCAGGGCGGGCCTTTGCGTTGGACCAGGCTGCGCAGCGCAGCTACTCATGCATTCCTCCGCCAGCCATGCGCATTCTAGTGATCGAAGATGACAGCAAGATCGCCTCGTTCATCGTGAACGGGCTGAAGCAAAACGGCTTCGGCGTGGACCCTGCGGCAGATGGTGAGCAAGGCCTCGATCTGGCCTGCACGGTGACTTACGACTGCATCGTGCTCGACTTAATGCTGCCGAAGCTTGATGGGCTTTCGCTGCTGCGCCAGTTGCGCCGCGAGAAAATCCACACGCCTGTGCTCATCCTTAGCGCCAAGGCCACGGTGGAAGATCGCGTGAAGGGCCTGCAGGCCGGTGGCGACGATTACCTCACGAAGCCTTTTGCCTTCTCTGAACTGCTTGCTCGTGTGCAGGCGCTCATCCGTCGCGCCACGCATGTGGTCGAACCGACGACGCTCACGGCCACCGGCATCACTCTTGATCTATTGTCGCGTGACGTAACGCGTGAGGGCCGCAAGATCGAGCTACAAACGCGCGAGTTCGCGCTACTGGAACTGCTCATGCGCCATCCTGGTCGCGTCGTCACCAAGACGATGATTTTGGAGCACGTCTGGGACTACAGCTTCGATCCCCAGACCAATGTCGTGGACGTTCTCGTGCACCGCCTGCGGGCCAAGGTGGACAAGGACTTCGACGTGAAACTCATCCACACCATTCGCGGCGTCGGCTATGTCCTCAAACCTATTTAAGACCTGGGGCCGCAGCTTCGCCGTGAGGCTCACGCTCGGCTACGCGATGATCTTCACGCTGAGCGCCGTCGTGCTCTTTGGCCTGCTCTACGTGCTGCTCGCCTCCGCACTGGAACGCAAGGACCGCGAGGTTATCGAAGCGCGGCTCAAAGAATGTGCCGCCGTCTATGCCAACGGCGGTTTACCTGCGCTGCGCAATCTGGTGGAGCGCAACAGCACCGACACTGACAAATCGAAGTCCTTCTTCGTCCGAGTGACCGGCAATCTGGGCAGTGTGCTCTTCGTGAACGTTCCCAACGAGTGGTTGCAGGTGGCCGCTGCGCCTACACACATGCAGAGCGACACGTCGCAACCTGACTGGCTGCGCATTCCCAAGGACGATGAACGCGATCTGACCGTCGCCACCGCACGTCTAACCGATGGCTCGATCCTGCAAGTGGGACGCAGCACCAACAGTCGCGAGACCGTGCTGCAGCCATTTCGTCGCAACTTCCTGTTGGTAATGACTCCCACGCTGCTGCTTGCTGTGCTCGGTGGTGCTTACTTTGCCCATCGCGCAACACAACCGGTTCGCGAAGTTGTCGCCACCGCGCGCACCATTTCAGATACCGGCAACTTTTCCGCCCGTGTGACCGCAAATGCCAGTCAGGCCGAACTGCAGGAGTTGGCGACCGAGTTCAATCGCGTGCTCGACAAGAACCAGTCCCTCATTCAAGGCATGCGCGACGCACTCGACAACGTGGCGCACGACCTGCGCACGCCGCTCACCCGCCTGCGCGGCACGGCGGAGGCTGCCGTGCAGACAACGCCCGATCCCATCGCGCGCGAGGCCTTGGCCGATTGCGTCGAAGAATCCGACCGCGTGCTCACCATGCTCAAGGCTCTCATGGACATCAGCGAAGCCGAAGCCGGCATGATGAAGCTCCATCGCGAACTGACTTCCATCCCTGCGCTGCTCAAGGAAGTGATCGATCTTTACGAACTCATCAGCGAAGAAAAGCACATCACCATCACCACGGATTTCGCTGAAGACTGTAAAGCTTCAGTGGACCCCACCCGCCTACGTCAGGCCTTTGCCAACCTGCTCGACAACGCCCTCAAATACACCCCCGATGGTGGCCGCGTGCATTTGTCCTGCACCTCCGACTCAAACACCGTCACCGTGCGCATGCGCGACACCGGCATGGGCATTCCTGCCGCCGAGCAATCACGCATCTGGGAGCGTCTCTATCGCGGCGACAAGAGCCGCACTCAGCGCGGCCTCGGCCTCGGGCTGAGCCTCGTCAAAGCCATCGTCGAAGCCCATCGCGGCAGTGTGACGGTGACCAGCGAAGCCGGGCACGGGGCGGAGTTCGTCATCACCGTGCCACAGATACCGTTGGGGGCTTAGGCTCTTGCAGCGAAGAGGCTTGTCGGTGGATTTCAGTATTCAATCGAAGATGGTGCGCGATACAGGGTTCGAACCTGTGACCCCTACCATGTCAAGGTAATGCTCTACCACTGAGCTAATCGCGCGATTCCGGGGCGCAGTGTATAAATGACCTGTGCCGGTTCGGCAAACGGTTTTTGCCCGCTGATTTAGCCGTTGTTCACCTGCTTTCGCACGGTGGTGCCTTGGTTGAGTAAATCATCGCGTTCTAGGCCGGTGAGTTGGGTGATCGAGCGCAGCAGCCACAGGAGCAATCCCAGCGTGACACCCATGAGCGGAATGCCAATGATCAGGAAGCCGCTCCAATTGAGCCGACCGATGGCCTTGATGTATTCCTGGCTGCCGGGTGCTTTGTCGCCAAGCAGCCAGAGTGCGAGGGCAAAATTGGCGGCAGAGGAGAGTAACATCGTGCCTGCCATGCCCCAGGAGGCGCGTTTGAGCAGGGCGGCAAAGCTGTGGTGCTTCTCTGGCGTGTCGAGAGCTTGATGCAGCGCGGGTTGATTGATCACCTGCGGATTGAGCAGCATCTCGTTGATAAGCGGTTTACCCCAGCGATGGCTCAGCGGGAAGGCGATGCCGAGGAAGATGGGGAACATGGCTTCCTTGGCTGCAAACCAGATAGCATTGAGTTGCAGCAGGCCAAGGCCTCCGGTGACGATGACGGCGATGAGGCCGAGCACGGAAAAGAAGTTCAAACCACGCTTCTGCGTGTAGCACCAAACGCCAAAACCCAATGGCAGCAGCAGGGCGATGATAAGCGCCCACAGTGGGCCGAGGCGCTCTGGGGTGCCGAGTTTTTCGAGCACGATCGAGGGCAGAATGACGGTGAGGGCGAGGTCGAGGAGGGGATGGGGCTGTTTTTGGGTCACGCGGAACTTTGGAATGATGAAGGCGGAATGTCGAGCCGAGAGAATCGAGACAGACTGCCGCAGGCAGCCCGAAGGGAAGCGGAGCGCATCAACACGATTGTGCCTGCTGCTTGCGTCCGTGTTTGTCTGCTCTAATGCTTGATGATGGTCGCCACCGCCGCCCCCAGTCTTATCGAAGAAATCAAACGCCTCAAACAGGAGCGCAACGCCGTGATTCTGGCGCACAACTACCAGGATCGAGCCATTCAGGAGATCGCTGACTTTGTGGGCGATTCACTCGGCCTCGCCTACAAAGCGAAGGAGACCGAAGCGGACGTGATTGTCTTCTGCGGCGTGCATTTCATGGCGGAGACGGCCAAAATCGTGAATCCGGGCAAGATTGTCGTGCTGCCGGATGCGAATGCTGGCTGCTCGCTGGAGCAAAGCTGCCCCGGACCACAGCTTGAAGCGTTTCTGAAGGCCAATGCGGCCAAAAACTACTACGTCATCGCCTACATCAACTGCAGCGGGCATGTGAAGGCGCTGAGCGACTGCATCTGCACCAGCGGCAACGCCGACAAGATCGTCGAAGCCGCTCCGAAGGACCGCCCGATCCTGTTTGTGCCGGATCAGAACCTCGGCTCATGGGTCATGGAACGCACGGGTCGCAAGATGGATCTGTGGAAGGGCGCGTGTTACGTCCACGTCGAGTTCACTCGCGATAGCATCCAGCACATCAAGGACGAGCATCCCGATGCCAAAGTCGTCGCGCATCCCGAATGCACCTATGCCGTGCGCATGCTGGCTGATGAAGTGTGCAGCACCGAGAAGATGGTCGGTTATTGCCGCAACAGCCCATCGAACACCTTCATCATCGTCACCGAAAGCGGCATGCTGCACCGCCTGGAGCGCGAAGTGCCTGGCAAGAAATTCATTCCCGGTCCCACTGGCCACTGCGCCTGTGCGGACTGCCGTTACATGAAGCTGAACACGCTGCAAAAGCTGCACGACTGCCTACGCGATCTCACCCCGCGTGTCGAGATGCCTGAAGATCTGCGTCAGCGTGCCGAGAAACCGATTCTGCGGATGCTGGAACTGAGCCGGTGATCGTCACCGCCACCATGCGGGTAGATCGTTCATCGTCTCCTTGAGGATGGCTCGAATCGCCAGCCGTTCGGCCGAGGCAAGGTGCGCGTGCTGCGCATCGGGCTGCTCGCGCAGGTAGAGGGCCATGTGGTAATAGACGCGCTCTTTCAGCTCCTTCGGAGCGTGTTTCCAGGTGTCGGTGTAAAGCATGAAACTGCAGCGGTGCTTGAACATGCGGGTCTTCATGTCCAAGTCCTTCAAAGACAGGCCCGTCTTCGTCATCTTGCGGTCACGCAGAAAATCCTTCACGTAGGCTGGATCGCCGACCATGCCTTTGCTCGGAAACTTCGCTTCATCCGCAAAGACGATGTAGCGCGCGAGTTCCTGAGCACGCTCTTCGATTTCCGCCTTCGCCGATGCACCGAGCATGTTTTTGTTCTCGCTCTTGAGCTGACGCACTGTGTAGATCGCATAGACCAGCCGGTTCTCGAAACCCATCTGATGTTCGTTGACGAGATTCGGCAGAATGTCGCTCGTTGGCAGCAGGTGCAGGCTCAGGTCCGAGTTCTGACCCGGTGGCACCGGCGTGATCACGTTTTTCCCGTTCGTTGGGACGCCCATCACGTTCGCCCGGTTGTTGGTGATGTTGTGTTCGCCGGTCAGATGCCAGCCGCCAAAACGATTCTCCAGCGGGATTTGATGGCCCTGCTCATCGCGGCGAAACGTTTCC
>CANIZT010000108.1 GCA_947471905.1 Verrucomicrobiaceae bacterium | reverse complement strand
GTGACAACGAAGACGCTGCTAACGATAGTAGGAAACGTTCACTCGCACGCATCCCGTTTCTTTACTTTTAAGAGTGCCTCAAATCGAGCGTGAACGGGAACTCGGGATTGGGAACCGCTGGCGCTACTTGCATCTTTCCAGGTGTGTGGCCATGACGGAAGAAGCGGGAGAGGCGGCGGCTTTCGGCTTCGTAACCATTCACGGGGAAGGTGTCGTAGCTGCGGCCACCGGGATGCACGACATGGTAGGTGCAGCCGCCGAGGGAACGTTCGTTCCAGAGATCGACAAGATCGAGCGTAAGCGGCGCATGCACGCCGATGGTGGGCTGCAAACAGCTTCCCGGCTGCCAAGCGCGATAACGCACACCGGCGATGAATTCGCCGTTCGTGCCGGTGGGATGCAGTGGCACGGTGCGGCCGTTGCAGGTGATGGCGTAGCGGCCTTCCGTGAGGCCCATGGCTTTGATCTGAATGCGTTCGAGCGATGAATCAACGAAACGCACCGCACCACCGGCACCGCCTTCTTCACCGAGCACATGCCACGGCTCCAGCGCCTGCCGGATTTCGACGTGGACGTTGCGCGAGGAGAAGTCGCCGCTGAGCGGGAAGCGGAATTCGTGATGTGGAGCGAACCACTCGGGCTTGAGTTCGTAACCGGCACGGCGCGTGTCTTCGCACACGTCCTCAAAGTCGCTCCACGTGAAGTGTGGCAGCATCCAGCGGTCGTGGATGTCGGTGCCCCAGCGGACGAGCGGCTTTTCATAAGGCTCCTTCCAGAAACGAGCGATGAGCGTGCGTAGCATGAGCGCTTGAGCGAGGCTCATGCGTGCATGTGGCGGCATTTCAAACGCGCGCATTTCCAGCAGGCCGAGACGGCCGGTCGAACTGTCGGGCGAGAAGAGTTTGTCGATACAGAACTCGGCGCGGTGCGTACTGCCGGTCGAGTCGATCAGCAGGTTGCGGTATAAGCGATCCACCAGCCAGGGTGAGATGTTGTTGCCAGCATCTTGGGCGGCTTTGAAGGCGACTTCGAGTTCGTAGAGCGAGTCATTGCGCGCTTCGTCGATACGCGGGCTTTGACTCGTGGGGCCGACAAACAGGCCGCTGAACATGTAGGACAGCGAAGGATGATTTTGCCAGTAACTCACCAGACTACGCAGCAAGTCGGGACGGCGCAGGAACGGGCTGTCCTTCGGCGATTCCGCACCCATGACGATATGATTGCCACCGCCGGTGCCGGTGTGGCGTCCATCGACCATGAATTTCTCGGTGCCGAGGCGGGTGAGACGTGCTTCGTCGTAAAGCGTCTCGGTGATGTTCACCATTTCGTCCCAGCTCTTCGAAGGCTGCACATTCACCTCGATCACACCAGGGTCAGGTGTGACTTTGAGCACATGAACACGTGGGTCAAACGGTGGCGCGTAACCTTCAATGACAATTGGCTGGTCAAGCGCGAGCGCGACATCTTCCACCGCACCCAGACAGCTCAAATACTCCTCCAGAGTCTTCGTCGGCGGCATGAAGACGAAGAGCTTGCCGTTGCGCGGTTCCACACAGAGCGCGGTGCGCACGACCTTGTCAGCAGATTCGCCAAAAGCAGGCGGTTGCGCTGCGGGATCGATGTTTTGCGATGACTCATCGTCTGGCAGGGGTTCCAAACCGATCTGACCGCGTTGTTGCGAGAGTCTCTTCCAGAACGTGGGCGGCACACCGCCGATGCCACGCACAAAATGCTGGCGTGATGGCAGTGGATCGCGGTCCTCCATAGGATCTTGCTCGTGCAGATAGGGATAGCTGCTTTCCTTGACCCACGGCTGCGAATCGAGTGGCAGTCGCAGGCCGATGGGAGAATCGCCCGGGATGAGGTAACAGCGCTCTCCGCGTAGGAACCACGGCCCTGTGCTCCAAGCCGTTCCGCCATGCTCGAAGTCGCTCTTCAACGGCAACACGTGGCCCACGACCTTGCCCAATCCTTGCTCGAAGACTTGAGCCAAGCGCTGACGCTCTTCCTTGTCTTTGAGATTCGATTTGAGCGGATCCACGTTCACCGGCAGCCTACGCTCACGCCAGAGGTAGTAGAATGTGTCTTCATAGGTGGGCATCACCCACTTGCCACCGCAGCCGAGACGCTCCGCTAGCGCGTGAACAAAACGCGCTGAGCTGTTTTCATTGGCACCGTAGTCAGTCTGCATGTCAGCAAACAAATGCGGATGCGCCCACACGGGCTGACCGTCTTTGCGCCAGTAACAGCCGTAGGACCAGCGCGGCAGCGACTCACCGGGATACCACTTGCCTTGGCCGTAATGGAGGAACGCACCAGGAGCGAAGCGGTCCTTGAGCCGCTTGATCAGTTCATCGGACAGACGGGCCTTCATCGGCCCCACAGCCGTTGTATTCCACTCGGGACCATCCATGTCGTCGATGGAAACAAAGGTCGGCTCGCCACCCATCGTGAGGCGCACATCGCTCTCTTCGAGTTCTTTGTCCAAAGCGTGGCCCAATGCGGCGATCTCTGCCCATTGCTCCTCGGTGTAGGGTTTCGTCACGCGCGGCGTCTCGAAGATGCGCTCGATCTTCATATCGAACTCAAACTTCGTTTCACATGGCTCGACGAGGCCGCTGATCGGTGCCGCACTTTGCGGATCGGGCGTGGCGGCGAGTGGAATGTGGCCTTCACCGGCAAACAGGCCGGAAGTAGGATCGAGACCGATCCAGCCTGCGCCAGGCAGATAAACCTCGCACCATGCATGCAGGTCGGTGAAATCGACCTCAGAGCCGCTTGGGCCGTCGAGGGATTTCACATCCGCCTTGAGCTGAATCAGGTAGCCGCTGACAAAACGTGCCGCGATGCCGAGGCGGCGCATGAGTTGCACCATCAGCCACGCGGAGTCACGGCACGAGCCAGTGCCCAAAGTAAGCGTCTCCTCCGGCGTCTGCACGCCCGGCTCCATGCGGATGCTGTATTTGACGTCCTTCCAGAGCTTTTGATTGATCGCCACCAGCACATCGTTGGTGCGTGGCGGCCAGGGCTTCATGGCCAGCAGTTCTTTCTCCACGCTGGTATAGTAATCCGTAAATTTTGGCGTGAGGTCGATGCAGCGAAGAAACGGGGCCAACTCCTGGTCCAAGGCCGCATCGTAATCGAAGGGGAAATGCTCCGCCTCGGGCTCAAGGAAGTAGTCAAAGGGGTTAAAAACCGCCATTTCGGCCACCAGATCGACCTCGACGGTGAATTCCGTCGTTTTTTTCTCGAAAACCAGCCGGGCGAGGTAGTTCGACTGCGGGTCTTGCTGCCAATTCAGGAAATGCTGCTCAGGTGTGACCTTCAGCGAGTAACTAAGAATGCGAGTGCGCGAATAGGGTGCCGGACGCAGTCTCACCACCTGCGGGCCGAGGGAAATCGGGCGTTCGTAACGATAACTGGTGCGGTGGTGAAGGGCGACGTGGATGGACATGCGGAGGTTGGTGCGGTCGGGAACTCAATGCCTGATAGGTTATATTTAGCAAGTTCGCGGCCAATCTTGACATTAGGCGCTGGAAAACTGCTCTCCCATCTTGCCTCCCCTCGATTTCGCGAGACTATGCCGCGCCTTTTTCCCAACCCCGCCATGTCCAAGAAATCCCCCGCCCCATCCACGATCCGCCCCATCAAGAAGCTGATGGTCGCGAACCGCTCTGAAATCGCCATCCGCGTCATGCGGGCGGCCACGGAGCTGGGTTTGAAAACCGTCGGCATTTACGCGCAGGAGGACCGCTTTTGCCCACATCGCTTCAAGGCGGATGAGGCTTACGAGTTGAACAAGGACAAAGGCCCGCTCGGTGCCTATCTCGACATTGAAGGAATCGTGGCGCTGGCGAAGGAGAAGGGCGTGGATGCGATTCATCCTGGCTACGGCTTCCTCAGCGAGAATCCGAAGTTTGCTCAGGCTTGTGCGGATGCGGGGATCATCTTCATCGGGCCTGAGGCGAAGATCCTCGACATGATGGGCGACAAGACCGCCGCACGCGAAGTGGCACGTCGAATCAAGGTGCCGATCCTCGAAGGCACTGACGAGCCGGTGAGTGATCGCAAGGAAGCCATCGCGGCGGCGAAGAAGATCGGCTTTCCGCTGATCATCAAGGCGGCCTTCGGTGGTGGTGGTCGCGGCATGCGCATCGTGCGTGAGGCCAAAGACCTCGAAAAGCTGCTCGATGAGGCCCAGACCGAGGCAGAACGCGCTTTCGGCAATGGAGCCGTGTTTTTGGAAAAATTCGTCGGCAAGGCCAAGCACATCGAAGTGCAGATTTTGGCCGATAAACACGGCACGGTGCTCCATTTGCATGAGCGCGACTGCTCCGTGCAGCGCCGCCATCAGAAGGTCATCGAGCAGGCACCGAGCTATGGCGTGAAGCAGGAGATCATCGACGGTCTTTGCGATGCAGCGGTCAAACTGGCCCGTGAGGTGAACTACACTCATGCAGGCACCGTCGAGTTCCTCGTCGATCACGAATCGGGTGAGTGGTATTTCATTGAGATGAATCCACGCATCCAGGTGGAGCACACGGTGACGGAGGAGATCACCGGCATCGACATCGTGAGGAGCCAGATTTTGATCGCACAAGGACATGCGATGCATGCGGAGCCGCTGGCGCTGCCTGTGCAGGACAAGATCGAGAAGAGTGGTTTCGCCATCCAGTGTCGCATCACCACGGAAGACCCGGAGAACGGCTTCACGCCGGACTTTGGCAAAATTTTGACCTACCGCAGTGCGGGTGGTTTCGGCATCCGACTCGATGGTGCTCTCGGAGCCACAAATGCAGTCATCACGCCGTATTACGACTCCATGCTGGTGAAGATGACCGTCTTTGCCCGCACCTACCAGCAGGCGCTCGACCGCATGGACCGCGGCCTGCGTGAGTTCCGCATCCGTGGCGTGAAGACAAACATCCCGTTCCTCATGAACGTGGTGCATCACCCCGAGTTCATGGCGGGTCAGGCCACGACGCGCTTCATCGACAACAATCCCGATTTGCTCAAGTTCGTCGCCCGCAAAGACCGTGCGTCGAAGCTGCTTAGCTACCTCGCCGACACCATCGTGAACGGCAATCCGCACGCGAAGGGCCACAAGATCGACAAGGCCTTCACCGCGCCGCCGATTCCGAAGAGTGACCACCGCATCGAGCCTGCGAAAGGCACGAAGCAACTGCTCACCGAGATGGGGCCTGAGAAGTTCTGCAAAGACTGGGTCGCCAAACAAAAGCGTCTGCTGCTGACCGATACCACGATGCGTGATGCGCATCAGTCGCTGCTCGCCACCCGCATGCGCACCTTTGACATGCTCGCCGTCGCGGATGCCGTGGCGCGACGCACGCCGAATCTTTTCAGCCTCGAAATGTGGGGCGGCGCGACCTTTGACGTGAGCATGCGCTTCCTCCGCGAAGATCCGTGGGAGCGCCTGCGCCAGATCCGCGCCAAGGTGCCGAACATCCTGCTCCAGATGCTCTTCCGCGGCTCGAATGCCGTCGGTTACACGAACTACCCGGACAATGTCGTGAAGGGTTTCATCAAACATGCCGCCGAGAACGGCATGGACATCTTCCGCATCTTTGATTCGCTGAATTACCTGCCCAACCTCAAAGCCGCCATGGACGCGGTGCGTGAGGACACCACGAGCATCTGTGAAGGCACGCTCTGCTACACCGGCGACATCCTTGATCCAAAACGCGACAAGTACGATCTGCAATATTACGTCCGCCTCGCCAAGGAACTCGAGAAGATGGGCGCGCACATGCTTTGTATCAAAGACATGGCCGGACTCGTCCGCCCCTTTGCCGCGAAGAAGCTCGTGAAGGCGCTCAAAGACGAAGTCGGCATCCCGATTCACTTCCACACGCATGACACCAGCGGTCTGAACGCCGCCAGCTATCTCGAAGCAGCCATCGCGGGCGTCGATGTTGTCGATTCTGCCATCGCTTCCATGTCCGGCGGCACTTCGCAGCCGAACCTGAACTCCATCGTCGCCGCCATGCAGAACACGCCGCGCGATACCGGACTCGATGTCGAGGCGTTGCAGGAATTCAGCGACTACTGGGCCGCCGTGCGCAGCTTTTACAAGCCCTTCGACACCGCCGAACCCTACGGCACTGCCGAGGTCTATCTCCACGAGATGCCCGGCGGCCAGTACACCAATCTCAAAGAGCAAGCCACTGGCATGGGCCTCGGCCCACGCTGGTCTGAGATCGCGCATGCGTATGCGGAAGTGAACCAGCTCTGCGGCGACATCGTCAAAGTCACGCCATCGAGCAAAGTCGTCGGCGATTTGGCCATCGAGTGCGTCGCACGCGGTGTGAAGCCCACTGACATCATCAACCTACAAGGCACCAAGTGGAGCAAGGACGTCACCAGCATGTTTGAAGGCTGGCTCGGCGAACCCTTCTACGGCATGGAGCCCGAGAAGGCCGCTGATTCGCGGAAGAAGTGGAACAAGCTCGCCGACGCCATCGTCGGCAAAGGCGGCAAGCGCATCAAAGGTCGCCCCGGCACCCACGCCGCCAAGATCAAGCTCGAAGACGTCCGCGCCGAGTTGGAAACGAAGATGAAGAAGAAGCCCACCGAAGACGACGTGTGGAGCTACCTCATGTATCCCGATGTCTTCCTGAAGTTCGCCGACTTCCGCAAGACCTACGGCGATGTCGCCGCCCTGCCCACGCCTGCCTATTACTACGGCCTGCAGGACAAGGAGGAGATCCACATCAGCCTCGAAGAAGGCAAGACACTCTTCGTCCGCCTCCTCAATATGACTGAGGCCGACGCCAACGGGCAGCAGACCGCCATCTTCGAACTCAACGGCTACCCACGCCACACCACGGTCACCAACAAAGCCCTCGCCAAAAACGCAGTCACCAAGACCAAGGCCGATCCTGCCGATACGACTCAAGTCGGCGCCCCCATGCCCGGCATGGTCGCCAGCATCGCCGTCAGCGTCGGTCAGAAGGTCAAAGAAGGCGACACCATCGCCACCCTCGAAGCCATGAAGATGTTCGCCGCCGTCGCCTCACCCGGAGCCGGCACCGTCAGCGAAATCTGCGTCAAAATCGGCGAGAGCGTCGAAAGCAAGGATCTGCTGGTGAGGCTGGTGAAGTGAGGACTTTCACAATAGGCCGAGCCGCAACATCAAGACGATATGCACTCAACTTGGAACATCGGTGATTTGATTCAAAACCGATGGGAGGTTCATCGTGTCTTGCGTGGCGGGATGGGAATTGTTTACGTCGTTTTTGATCGCAAATGGCATGAGGCATTTGCAGCGAAATCGTTTCAAGACGAAGTTTTCGAACGAAATCCGGCTGCAAAAGCCATGTTCGAGAGGGAGGCGATGGCGTGGATAAATTTGGACCTGCATCCAAACATCGCGCAGGCAAGGTTTCTCCAGGTTATTGATGGCAAGCCCTACTTGTTCTTGGAGTACGTTGCCGGAGGCGATTTAAGCAAGTGGATCGGAACACCATTTTTGGTAGAAGATTCTGTTCTTTCCCTCAGGCTGGCAGTTCAGTTTTGCGATGGCATGCGCCACGTTACTTCCAAGGGAATCAAAGTGCATCGAGACATTAAGCCTCAGAATTGCCTTCTTACCCATGACGGTGTTCTAAAGATTACAGACTTTGGTTTGGCAAAGATTTGGGACAACTCTTCGGAGGACTCGAGGAGAAAGCACTCCCCGCTCTCTAGCACCGACTTGAGTCAGACGGGTAGCGCAGCTGGAACCTGCACTCACATGGCTCCAGAACAGTTTTTGGATTCCAAGAACGTGAATTTGTGTGCAGACATTTACTCTTTTGGGGTGATGCTTTTTCAGATGGTTGTCGGAACGCTTCCGTTCGTTGGGAAAAACTTCGAAGAATTCGCGCTTCAACACCTGCGAGCCAGCCCCCATCTTGAAGCAGTACAGCACAAAGAAATTCGACAGGTGATTCAGAAGTGCCTTCGAAAGGATCCTTCGACTCGCTTTCAGAACTTTGACGAATTGAGGGCCTCCTTGGCGGCGATCTATAAAAGAGAAACCGGCTCCGCACCCCCAAGTCCTGCGGTTGGAGAAGAGTTGTCCGCTTACCATCTGGTCAACAAAGGGAAAAGCATCGGTGATCTCGGGCATCTCGAAGACTCACTTGGTTGCTTTGATGAGGCCATCAAGCTTTCGCCTTCACTGGCTGAGGCCTGGTACAACAAGGCGGCATCGTTAATCGAGATCGGTCGGTACTCGTCGGCTCTGGAATGTCTTGAGCGCACAACGACGCTCAAGCCGAGTCTAGCGTTTGCTTGGTCTGCGAAAGGAGAGGCTTTGCTTCAATTGGGGCGACCACTTGAGGCCGTTCAAGCTTTGGAAAAGGCATGCGCCTTAAACCCCAGAGAGCCGGTAAGTTGGTATAAAATTGGCTGCGTGTTTGCCAGCTTGGCAAAGCACTCAGAGGCTGTGTCAGCCTACAAGAAAGCTGTTAGGCTAAGCCCAAATTTAATGGAGGCATGGTTCAATATGGGCCACTCCATGGGATTACTTGGAGATAATAACGGAGTTATATGTTGTTGTGAAAATGCTCTGCGAATAGATCCCGAGTTCAGCAGGTTATGGATTCTGAAGGGATTGGCTCTGCGTTCTCTTGAGCGACATGAGAATGCTCTTGAGTGCTTCAAACAGGCAGGGAGGCTTGGTGATCCGACTGCTGCGCGGCACATTGCAAGTTGCCGCGAGCAGCTAGAACATCCTGATGCGGAAGCCTATTTTCGTCGAGGATCGGAGTTTCAACAGGAGGGCAGTCTTGCGGAGGCGGTTCGTTGCTATCAAATGGGTCTCAATATAGACCCCTCCAACGTTATCATCTGGAATAACTTGGGGGCTGCTTATTTGGGACTGAAGCAGGGAGAAGAAGCCGCCCGGTGTTTTGAAAAGATCATCTCAATCCATCCAAGAGATGCTGACGCTTGGCAAAACAAAGGCCTTGCACTTTTTTCCGCAGGAAAGCATTCAGAAGCTATTCTATGCATTCAGGAATCCAAGAAACTAGGGGGCTAGGCACTTGGGTGTGTAAAACGTTTCCACCCTCGTCCCATCGCCCGCCCCCCTCTTAAACCTCGCTTGAATCCACCACAAGATGATCAAAGCCCAACGGGCTTTCGTCATGCAGCCCAGGAGTACCAAGCGTCAGCGTGCGCTCTCCTGAGAACCGCACCACCCACGATAGGTGCATTGATGGACTCAATGCGATCTTCTGGACTATCAATATCCTGATCCGCCAGAAGCCGGATAAGTGATGAGGGGTCATGAACGACCTCATCTCACTCTCCCTTCAGGCAGCAGGCGTGATTCTCGCCGCTGATTTCATTTCCGGCCTCATTCACTGGATCGAAGACGCCTACATCCGCGAAGACACGCCCTGCGTGGGCCGATGGATCGGACGCTCGAACACGCTGCATCATCACCTGCCACGGCGCATGGCGCGGAACACCTGGTGGCAGAGCAACTGGGACCTGCTGCTGGCGATGAGCCTGCTGGTCATCGTCGCCGCGTTGCTGGGCTGTTTGACCTGGCATGTCTGGCTCTTTGCCATCGTGGCCGGCAATGCGAACGAGGTCCATAAGTGGTCGCACCGCACGCGGCGCGAAAATGGCGTGTTCATCACGCTGCTGCAGGACCTGCGCCTGCTGCAAACCCCGCATCATCACGCCGTGCATCACACGAACCCGAAGGAGGTCCACTACTGCCCCATCACGAATGCGTTTAACCCCGTGCTCGATGCGCTGCATTTCTGGGAAGGTCTGGAATGGCTGCTGGCACAAACCATCGGTCTGAAACGCCAGCCGGACAGTTCTGTGCCTGGCCAAGGCACCCCACCGGAGTGGATCGTCGAGATGCGGCGTGCAGGTTGATCACTTCACCGTGACCACCTTCGCGGCAATGCCGGGCCGAAGCGCAATCACATCCCCTGCCCTTCTGCCAATGAGCTTCTGTCCCAAGGCTGACGCAGGCGTGATGACGACGACTTCATTTCCTTCATGCAGAATCTCCGTCCCGCCGGCAAACGGACCGAGGAAGTAATGCGCGAGTTCTTCGGGCGTCTCCAAACTCACCAGCGCACCCAGCGTGATCGCCGAATCTGAATCGAACACATTCCCCGACAAGGCCCCAAACGCCCGCACCGCCTCCTGCAACTCCGCGACACGCTGCGCCTGACCACGTGCGACATACGAGGCCTCCAGTGTGCGCGTGTCATACTTGTTCTCCGCCTTGCTGTCCGGGTCCGTCGCCGCCGCAAACGCACCCTGCGCAGCACGCGTGAGTGAGGCGAGTTCGGCATTCAGCACGGCGAGGAATTGATCGAGGACAGCTTGTTTGTTCACGCGGTTTGCTTTGGCATCGCCACTTCATTACTTCCCCGCGTTCTTGAATACCTCGGGGTGATCCAGCAGCACCTTCTTCACGCGTTCCACCTGTGAAGGCGGGCAATCGCCGGTCCAATTAGACTGTTCGATCACGTTCCGTCCGCCAATGGAACCGGCAATAACAAGGGCCGACAAAATGGACCCGAGCATGTCAGGATGCGTGCCGTCTTCTGCATGCAGTGGCAAAGCGGGATAGATATCCTGCACCAGTCGCCAAAAATCTCCCACGGGGCTGACGATGACATTGGCCCCTGGATTTTGAGCCACGGCGGACTGCACCGCTTTCACATTCGCCAGACGGATGCGCGCGTGCGCCTCGTCAGGGTTGGCCCCAGTGGACAGCGCATCCTTCTTGTTCTGTTTCCACAGGCTTTCATGCCGTGCCCACACCTGGAAATCGACGACGAGCATCTGCGGATTCACTTCACGCGCTAGGGCGACCAGTTTAGACAATCCTCCGCTCATGTAGAGCTGTGCTTCTGAATCTATTCCCGCCAAGGATGAAATCACGCTCTGCTCTTGCACGACGACCACATCCCACGGCTTGCCATCGTCCGCGCCCTGCTTCAGCAGAGCTAGCGCATTCGGATCCATGGCATGCTGCTGCAACATATAACTGCCCACCAAGTAACTACCGATATGCGGTGCCAGAACCTTGGACGATAGCAACAGTTCTCCCACGATGGCTGGCAGGCCATTGTTCGCGGTGTAACTGTTACCAAGAAACAAGATGCGCACATGCGGCAGCCCTTCTTCGGCAGCGTATGCACGAAAGCAAATGGCACCTAATCCTGCGAGGATAAGTCTGCGTCGGGACCAAGCTGGAAGCGCTGAATCAAACGGCATAAAGGCTGTGGCTCATTATTTCAGTGAAGCATCCGCCGCACCATCGGCTTGGCGATACAAACTCGTCGGAATGAGCATCTGCGGTGGGAGTTCTTCGCCCTTCGAGTGGCGCATGAACGCACGCACGACCTCGACACCCATCTTGTCGGGGAACTGAATTGGGTCGGCGTAGATCTTGCCGTCCTTGATCGCTTGCTTGCCTTCGGGTTGCCCATCAAAACCGATGATCGCCACCTTGTCGGCCTTACCCGCCTTCTCCAACGCCCCACGTGCACCGAGCGCAGAAGGATCATTGATGGCAAAAATGCCCACCATGTCCGCATGCGCCTGCAACATGTCCTCGGCGGCCTTGTAGCCCTTGTCCTTCGCGCCACCGCCATCGAGTTCGCTCACGATCTCGATTTTCTGCGCTGCCGTCGCGTTGTGCGCATCCAGCACCTCCTTGAAACCCTTCACGCGCAGAATGCACGACTCGACCTGCTTCAAATCGAGCACGCCAATCTTCCCACCCTGTCCCTTGAGCGCCTCGATCATTGCTTTGCCCGCTTCCTTGCCACCGCCGAAGTTGTCCGTGGCCACCTGCGTCACAATCTTCACACCAGGCTCGTTGCACGGCACATCCACCGTGAACAACGGAACGCCCGCCGCATTCGCCTCCTGGATCACCGGCACGATGGCCTTGGAATCTGCCGGACTCAGCACAATAGCGACGGCCTTCTTCACGATGAAATCCTTCACCTGATTGCTCTGCCGTGCCACATCACTGTCCGCGCTCACCACCAGCGTGTCATACCCATGCTTCGCCGCTTCAGCCGTGATGCTGTCACCGATGACTTTAAAAAACGGATTCTGCAACGTCAGCAACGACACGCCAATCGTGCCTTTCGTCGCCGCAGCGGGTTTATCCGATGTTTTGCCGCAAGCGGCGATCAAGGCGGTGCAGATGATAAGAAAGAGACGGAGTTTCATCGGCCCATGCTAACACAAAGACGACACCAGAGTGCAAGCTCTCAGTTCGGATACCGCAGAAAATCCTTCCTGCGCTCCGCGAAGCCGTTCAGTTCCATGCTCCAGCCATCTATGACTGTTTTCCAAGACTCCCCTGCCCGAATCGCTTTCACGCTCTTGTCGCGATTGAGCAGGGTGTTGACCTTCTCCAATGCAAAGGACTTCGGGTAGAGTCGTTGGAGCACCGTGGCGATGGCGATGCCGGTCTGCACCGGGCGCAATGCTTCGCGTTCGGTGATGGTGATGCGCACGCCGCCGCAGGCTTCATTCTTGAAGACACTAGCTGTTGGCGTGAAGCGTATTGGCGTGAATCGCACACCGGGCAGGCC
>CANIZT010000107.1 GCA_947471905.1 Verrucomicrobiaceae bacterium | reverse complement strand
AGGTTGACAATGATCTGGCGCAGACGGCTGGCGTCGCCAATGAGGCAGTCCGGCACGTCAGATTTCACGAGGTAGGCCAGCTCGACCTCCTTCTCTGCGGAGCGCAGGGTCAGGGATTGGAGTGTGTCGCCGATGGCATCACGCAGATCGAATGCATGCCTCTCCAGTTCCAGCTTGCCGGCCTCGATCTTGGAAAAGTCCAGGATGTCATTGAGCACCGTCATCAGCGAGTCGGCGGACTGCCGCACCAGGTTGAGGTGGCCCCGCTGGTCGGCGGTCATCGGGGTGTTGAGCAGCAGCTCAGTCATGCCGATCACGCCGTTCATTGGCGTGCGAATCTCATGGCTCATGTTCGCCAGGAAGGTGCTCTTGGCCCGGTTCGCCGCTTCTGCCGCCTCACGTGCCTGCCGCAGATCATCCTCGATCTGGATGCGCAGGGAAATGTTGCGTGCCGCCGCGTAGATGGCGGTCTTGTCCGCGTTCGGCGCAGCGGTCCATTCGATCCACAGGTAACTGCCGTCCTGATGCTGGTAGCGGTTGACGAAATTGACCAGGTTCTGCCCGGCGCTCAACTGCGCCACCGCTGCCACGGTTTTGGCACGGTCTTCCGGGTGAACGAAATCCATAAACGGCTGGTTCAGCAACTGCGACTCGGTGTAACCCAGCACGGTCCAGAAGGCGGGGTTGATGCGCTTGAAGTAGCCGTCCATGCCGGCGATGCACAGCATGTCCAACGCCACTTGGAAAAACGGCCCCAGGCCGCTGCTGGCTTCCTCGGCCTCGCACTTCGTCCGCACCAGCTCGTCCTCCACCCGCTCCCGCAGGGTCAACTGCTGCTGCAGTTCCTGCTTGGCCTGCTGCAGATCCTCCATTGACTTCTGCTGCAGGGCTTTCTGCGCAGCCAGCGCCGCGTAGGCCTTGAACAGCGCCTCCTCCGTCTCCTTCAGCGCCGTGATGTCCTTGGAGATGCCGCAGGTGCCGATGATGCTGCCATCCGCCTCGCGCAGCGGGATCTTGGTCACCAGCGCCCAGCCGGTGCGGCCGTCCAACAGCTTCTTTTTCTCCTCTTTGCCATCGATTGCCCGCCCGGCGCTCATCAACTCCTCCTCGTCCTTCAATGCCGCCTGCGCCAGGTCCGCATCGAAGAAATCAAAGTCCGTCTTCCCGATCACCTCTGCCGGATTCTTGGCCCCTAGATACTCCGCCTCGGAACGGCTGACTAGCACGAAGGCGCCTTGCTTGTCCTTGAAGTAAATGCGGTCGGGAATGTACTGCAGCAGGCAGCTCAGCAGTTTGTAGTGCTCCTGAATGCTGCGCAGACTCGCCGTGGTGCTGGTGGGGATCGCCGGATTGGGAGAGGCTGGTTCAGCGTCGGGCATGGCGGTCGCAGGTGAGGTGTCCTCCTATGAGGTCTGCCGGGGCAAACGGCAAATGCAAATTCCTCCTAGCGGGTATTGTCCCTTCATGCAGGGGGTCACCGCACGATCACCACCGAGGCCGGGCAGGGAGCGGCTTCGCCGGCCTTGTTGGCGGCGATGACGCGCACCTCGATGGCTTCGCTCGATGGGAGATTTGGCAGCAGCGTTTCAGGGTCGGGCACCGTGGCGGCGTTGATAAACTCTGCCGCGCCCATGCGCCGCCACTGCACGCGGTAGCGCGTGGCATGCGGGGCAGGGGACCACTGCACGAAAACCTTGCCCTCGCCGGTGGTTTCGAGCGTCACCTGCTCCACCGGCTCCGGGATGGGCAGGCGTGAAGGCAGCTTTAGGCCAAAGCGCATCCAGCGTGCGTCATCATCGGCCAGCAGGATACCCAGCTCCTGGATCAGGCCGCGCATCTTCTGGCGTAGTAGCTTAAGCGCCTTGTTCTTGGCGACCACGGCGGTGCGCAGCGCGGACTTGTTGAAATTTACCGCTGACCGCGCATCGGACAGTGCTTCAAAGCTGGCCTGGCAGATCGCTGCCGTGGCCGCCATGTCCGTGCTTTCGTGCTCCGGCTTCAGTTCCAAATACCCTGCCAGACTCGACAGCAGGCTCAGCCGCTTCGCGAATACCTCCGGCACCATCGTGGACTGGTCAGGAAAGCCCGCCGCGCCCCACTGTGTGTTGAAGCCGGCGCCAAAGACCGCCGTCAGCCGCAGACGGCAGCGGCCGATCACCACCTCGCCTTCGCGGTCACGGTCCCGCAGTTCCTTGCGCCTCTGCCCGCGCTCGCTTTTAATTTTGCCTACCTCCATCATGGCAGCCCGCGCTGCATCCCAGGCCGCCTGCATTGCCGCTGCCGTATTTTGCAAGATGCCGATCTCCGCCTCCAGCGCCTCGCAGCCCTGGATCAAGTCGTGGCAGCGGGCCAGCAGCACCGCATCGTTCGTCGGAGTGGGGTTCGCAGCCATGGTAACGTCTGGTGGATTAAATTGTAACGCATCTTAGCCCACTGGCATCTGCCCGATGGGCTCCGCCCTCGCCGCCCAGCCCAGAGCCAGCTCCGCGAAGACAAACCCATTCTCCTCCCAGTCAGGACACGCCTCAAGCACTATTTACCGACCGTCGGTGAAAGATGCTTGAGACTCCTATGCCTCACCCGGCGATACCGTTCATGGTTCCCGAAGCTCCCCGACCTCCAAACGGCTTCCGTCCCAGCCTTGGGGAGCTTCATGACTCACTCACCGACTCTCAGTGGATGACCGTTGAATCTTCTCAGCGCCAAATCCGAAGCCCGTTCAAGCCTGTCGAGTCTCAGTCGCTGCTCGCCGAGACTCGGTGAGCAATCCATGAATCTACCCCAGGTCACGCCCATTCTCCGTTCACCACCCCGGCACCTCCCTTGGATACCCCGGCCAAGCCTGTCCAGCCTCCCGAGCCGCCTCCGGGTGAAATCAGGAATCCGCCGCCTTCCTCCGAGCCGCCGGTGGGTCACGCTGGAACGCCGATGGAGTCTCCCGAGCCTCAGACAGGTGGAATCACGGGCTGGTACCAGCTCCTCCGAGACATCTTTGGTTGCGCGGGTAGCTCTCATTCACGTGGACCACTACGAACTCGGCTACTGACCATCTCGGCCTCGCTGGGCGATGATTCCGAACTCGAAAATGATCTCAATGTCACGAGTTGGCTTGTAAAGCCAGCATCCATCTTCACGCTCTCCGCCGATACGATTGTCGGTCTGCCGCATCTATCTGCTCTGCCGGAACGAGGCGATAGTGACGTTCCTCAACTGGACGTACCATGCCGCCATCGTCGAGGCAGAGTTCAAATATGGCGATGCGAGAATCATCCATGAATTGGGCGGAGATGGCGCGGCACACAAGTTCTGGAAACTTCTCTGCGCAGCAGGCAATGTCCTGTTTTGCCTGTACCGTCGAAAGTTGATCACCACCGCCTTTGGCTTGCACGGGGATAATGTACTGGCATCCGTGCTTGTCGATCCCGACATAGACTTCGTCGATTTCGATCTGTCCCAATCCCTTGACTGTTGTGCGGAGATGGTTTTGAAGAGAATAGACAGTGATGCCCAAGAAAATGTCGATCAGGCGATTGTAGCGAACCTTTGCAAGCAGTGCTTGCTCGTCAGACAACGAACTCGCGGCGATGATCTCAGGTGTGGCGTCTGGAATCTTGGTGGTTACCAAATTTGGATTTGGTGTGATTCGATTGATGGGAACCAACCTAAACTCATATTTCGCCCGCCCGGCACCCTCGATAAGCCATTCCTGTCCTGCTGGTTGAGTGTCCAGTATTTTCTGGGGCAGCGGATAGCGGTAACGGAATGAATATAGCACATCACCCAAGTTCGACGGTATCGCGATCTTGAGATCTTGTGCGGTGCTCACCAGTTCGTCACGACTGAAAGCAACAACTGTCAGACCCTTCTGATAGTGGCGGAGAAAAATGCTCTCGATGAGCGCTTGGTAGCGGTTCTGCGGTTTCTCATTCATGGCGAGTTCATGCTGCGGCTGCTGCCAGACGATCAGCTTCTGTTTCAGATTGGGATCGTTTTCTTGCTCCGCTCTTCCGGTCGCGGCTTTGAATTGGACGATTAACACCCCAATATGCTGACGCCTGTGACATTTCCATTCTCAGCAATACCGGATCGCCCAACTCCAACGGAACGACGATGGTCCTTGGGTTGACTCCCATCGCTGCAATGACCGACGACGCAACCGCACGGGCGAGCGGCGGCGGCACCGAATTGCCGATCTGCCGTGCGCCATGCCACTTGGTTACATGGAAGCGAAACCAGTCAGGGAATCCGTGGAGCCGCGCCATTTCACGGACGGTAATACATCGCGCATACTTGTAGTGAATTGGTCGAGGGCTGGTGAAGGCACCTCGTGCAGCGTCGGTTCCCGCTCTGAGTGTATTGGAAACACCCTGAGGCGGTAACTTGAAGAACCGAGAAATCGGTTCCACCTCACCTGCGGGTGTTGTCGAGAAGCGCATCTGGGAAATGTCCGAGTGCTCACTTCGTGCGCTCGATGTGAGGAGCAGGGGATCCCAAACTCTCGGCTGACCGAAATGCCATGAATCGGGAGTCAAACAGCGTAACTCCTGTGCATATTCAGAAGGCTTTCCCCAGGCTGATGTTAGGACTTCATCGTTGCCAAGCAGTGTTCGAAAACGGGTCGCATCAGGCAAGTCATCGATTGCATCCTGGCAGGAAGGGCCAAACGGCAGGCCGATCTCCGCGAATCCACCAGCACGAGCGGTTTGCTGGGACGGGTAGAGAGGTGGCTTCAGACCCTTTTTTGCTCCCAAGAGAAATAGCCGCTTCCGATCTTGAGGAACGTCATAGGCAGCAGCATTCAAGACGAGCCACGGGAGGCGAACAGCGTAGCCCGTTGCTTCAAATTCCTCGATCAACTCTTCGAGAAACTTTCGGTGATCTCCAACGGTCAAACCTTTCACATTCTCGAACACGAAATAGTCCGCATCGAGTTCGGAGACGATGCGAACATAGTCACGTACTAGGCTGTTGCGTGGATCGTCAAGAACACGCTGGCCGATCATTGAAAAACCCTGGCAAGGAGCGCCACCGCAGACGACATGAACCTTTCCAGTGATCTTGGCGATACGACGAATATCTTGCCCGGTCAGCTCCTTTACAGATCGAGGTATGACCGAACATTGGGGGAAGTTGAAATGATGGACGCACGAGTGAATGGGGTCAATCTCGACCGCTGCCCGCACATCGAAGCCTGCCTGCTCGAAGCCGAGTGACATCCCCCCTGCGCCTGCGAATAGATCAACTGCAATTGGTCTCATGATATTGTCGATAGTGAACTGTGCTGTTCATCGAGTCAATCTCGTGAACGACTCGCAGTGAATCAATGGCCTGTAGAAGTTATGAAACCGAAATCGGAAAAGAACCAAACCTGCCGGACGATCCGGCGGTAATCGTTGTTTGGCTGCCAACGACTGAATTCATCCTCCGCAATGAGCTGCGCCCTGATGGTTCCCTCTCCTTTAAGCCTGTTTGAGCCGGGCCGGAAGCTGCGTTAGTGCTGCATGCCGTCTCTTCGGCCCACCATGAACGCCCGCCCCCTCATCGCCTCTCTCGCCACGATCTTCGTGGTGCCACTGCTCACGCTCGCTGCGGCAGGCGACTATCTCATTGACGAAGACGGGGCTACTGGGCCGCTACCGGCGAGCCTGGAGTTTCATCATGGCGCGTGGAAGTTCGGGGAGGGGGCGATGATTGGGGAGCAGGTGCCGACGGAGAATCACATGGCGACGATTAAGGTGCTGATGGCCTTTGATCAGATGAAGGTGGCGTGGAAGATGAAGTTCGCGGTGCCGAAGCAGCGCTTCCTCTTCGTGGCGTGGCCGGCGGACTCGGGCGCGCATGCGATGGATTTTAACTTTGTGACGGACACGGGCGAGATGTCGCTGGTGCGGCCGAAGTCGAAGGAGAAAGACAGCGCGGTGCTGGCGAAGGGGAAGCTCACCAAGCTGGACATCGAGTGGCATGAACTCACCTGCATCCACGACGGCCCGAACTTCACGCTGACCATTGATGGCGTGACGATCACGGCGGCGGACGAGTCGTTTAACCGCCCGATGGGGCCGTTCTACCTCAACGGCGGCGGCTTCAATGGCGCGAAGTTTTTGGTGAAGGATCTGAAGGTGAGCGCTCTGCCTGGATCGCCCACGACGCGCAAGCTCCTGCCGCCCACACCGCCGAAGAGCGCCGCGGCTCCGGCGAAGCCGCTGCCACCGCCGCGCTCGTATCACGCGGCGTCGGATGATCGCGTGCTCGCCGAATTCGAAGGCGATGGCTTTGGTGAATGGACCACCACCGGCGATGCCTTTGGCAGCGGGCCGCAAGAGCTGAAGGACTGCAAGAACCGGCCCGCGCGTGCCATCGGCGCTCGTCTGGCGAACTCGTTTCGCCCGAACGACAAGCCCACAGGCACGTTGACCTCGCCTGCGTTCACGATTGATCGCAAGCACCTGCATTTCCTCATCGGCGGCGGCCCGCATGAGGGGCAGACCTGCTTGAACCTCATCATTGAAGGCAAGACCGTGCGCAGCGCCACCGGTTGCGGGAGGAAGGACGACAAGCAGACGGAGATCATGCTGTGGGAGTCGTGGGACGTGAGCGAGTTCCAAGGCAAGAGTGCGACCCTGCAAGCGGTGGACAGTCACAGCGGCGGCTGGGGCCATATCCAGGTGGATCAGCCGGTGCTTTCGAATGCGGCGCTGGAGTAAACACTCGTTCTTGGCCATCACCTCGCGATAAGAACACGAGGATGGCCGCAAGGCGGTCGGATAATCGCCGTTGATCTGAGCTTCACTCTTCCAACAACCATGAATCGCCTCCACCTCGCTGCTTTCCTTTTCACCACGGTCTTGCTCACTTCCCCGTCGTATGCTGCCGACGACTTGAAGAAAGTTGCTGCTGCCATCGACGGCTACCGTTTCGAGTTCCCCTGCAAAGACCCGATGCCGGAGAACCCGAAGCCAGGTGCAGACGGTATCTCCGCCCGAATGACGGACGACCCGAAGACGAATGACAAATTCACCGACGTGAAGAAATTCGGCGGCGAAACGGGCAAGCGTTACAAGGTCACCCTGCGCGTGCGTGGCGTGGTGGAGCCAATGATGTACAAGGACGGCCAGCAAGTTGGCGAGCGTTTCTACATCGGCGGTGTGCCGAACAACAAGACCTACAATATCTACCAGTTCACGGTCTCGTCGCCCGCGCAGCACTTTTTCTTCAACCGTGACGACAAGGTCGGTCACCGCATCTTCACCATCGACTACGCCGCGACCATCGAGATCGAAGGCGGTGCCACACTGACCTTCCACGGCGACGGCCAGAACGGCCACATGATCACCAACTTCTCCAAGCTCGTCGTGCCCGGCGTGGCACCAGCGCCGAAGCCCTACAACGGCCAGTTCATCCAGCTTGATGTGACGGATGTGGTGGAGGTGAAATAAGGCGGGCTCCCTCGGGCTTCCCTTCATTCCCAGTTGCCTGCCGAGGGTGAACCGCTAGCCTCGGGCGCATGGAACGTCTCATCTGCCAGCTCTGTCTCGGGATTACGCTGCTGTTCACGCTCGCTGGGTGTGATCCGCATTGGGGCATGCCGGTTCGGGGTTTTGGTTATCCCGGCGGGCTGGCTGCTTTCGCACCTCGTACGGGCGGTGCCGTGAACTTCACCTACTACCCGCGCTTCGAGGCCTACTACCACCATTCCTCGCAGCAGTTCTATTATCCCAATGGCAAGAAGTGGGAGACGCAGCCGACTTTGCCCGGTGCCACGCCGCAGGCGGTGCGCCGCTCACCGGGCGTGCCGTTTCAGTTTGCTGATCATCCGTCAAACTATCACCCGCAGGTCAAACAGGCCTTCCCACCCAACTGGACGCCATCTTCTCGCCGCTCTGAGGAAGGTTACGAGTGGGGTCGCAGCGGCTGGGATTTGGATCGACGATAAACTTTCGCTACTCACTTCTCCCCATGGAACGTCTCATCAGTCTTCTTGGTCTCGTGGTGTTTGTCGCACTGGCCTGGGCGATGTCGTCGAATCGGAAATTGTTTCCGTGGCGCACGGTGTTGGCAGGGCTGGGGCTGCAGCTGGTCTTTGGTGCGCTGATTCTGCGCACGGACAGCGGTAAGACCTTCTTCGTGTTTCTCGACAAAGCGTTCCGCAAGTTGCTGAGCTTCGCCGATGAAGGCGTCGGTCTTGTCTTTGGCCCGTTGGCGGACAAGAGCGTTTTGTCCGCGAGCTTTGGCCCGAATCACGTCTTTGTCTTCGCGCTGACGATCACCGGCAGCATCGTCCTCGTCTCTGCGCTGTCATCGCTGCTCTATCATTACGGCGTGCTGCAACTCATCGTCAAAGGCGCGGCCTGGGTGATGCGCCGCATCATGCACACCAGCGGCAGCGAAACACTCGCGGCAGTAGCCAATATCTTCATGGGACAAACCGAAGCGCCACTCGTCATCAAGCCCTACCTCGCCCGCATGACGCGCAGCGAGCTGATGTGCCTGATGGTCGGCGGCATGGCGACCATCGCCGGTGGCGTGCTGGCGGCGTATGTGTCCTTCGGTATTTCCGCTGGTCACTTACTCACCGCCTCTGTGATGAGCGCTCCAGCGGCAATGATGATGGCGAAAATTCTCCTACCCGAAACCGAGGTGAGCGAAACCGCCCACGGCGCGCACAAGCCCATCGAACGCGAGACCGCCAATGGTATCGACGCGCTCTGCCATGGCGCGAGCGATGGCATGAAGCTCGCCATCAACGTCATGGCCATGCTGATCGCCTTCGTCGCCGTCGTAGCGCTGGCGAATTACCTGCTCTCCCTCGGCTTGCGTGCGTTTGGTCAAAGCGTGCCGCAGCCCTTGCAACTCGTGCTAGGTTGGCTCAATGCGCCCTGTGCCTGGCTCATGGGTGTGCCATGGCAGGACTGTGGTAAAGTGGGCGAACTGCTCGGCGAACGCATCGTGCTGAACGAATTCCTCGCCTACCTTCATCTCAGCCAGCAAACAGCGGCCATTTCGCCCCGCAGCGCGGAGATCACGACCTACGCATTGTGCGGCTTCGCCAACTTTGCCAGCATCGCCATCCAGATCGGCGGTATCGGGGCGCTGGTGCCACAACGCCGAGCTGAACTGGCCCAACTCGGCCTCAAGGCGATGGTCGGAGGCCTGCTGGCATGTTATTGCACCGCTTGTGTCGCGGGATTGCTGCTCTAAAGAAGTGTCCGCATGTCCGACCTCAGCGGCCTCAACGTCACCGACCTCCACTTCGCCTATTCTGGCGAAGGTTTTCGTGTGCAGGTGCCGCGTCTCAATGTGAGTGGCGGCAAGGCGTTGGCATTGGCCGGACCCAGCGGGGCAGGGAAGTCCACGCTACTGCGCTTGTTCACCGGTCTGCTGACGCCCAACGCGGGAAAAATCTGTCTAGGTTCAACGCAAATCGATTTGCTCAACCACGAACAACGCCGTGCCTTCCGCCTTAAACACATAGGTCTCGTGTTTCAGGACTTTGCGTTGCTCGATTACCTCACCGTCACCGAGAACATCCTGCTTCCGCATCAGTTCCGTGGTGATGTGGGTACCTCTGCCCGCGCAAAGATGCACGAACTCACCGAGCGTCTGCACATTGACCAATACGTCAACAAACGTGTCTCCCAGCTCTCCCAAGGCGAGCGCCAGCGCGTGGCCGTGGCACGTGCATTGGTGCATGAGCCGCAGTTTGTTTTCGCCGATGAACCCACGGCTTCGCTCGATCCGGCACGCGGCCGCATCGTGGTCGATATGCTGCTGGAAGATGCGCGTCAACGTGGTGCCTGCTTGGTGATGGTGACGCACGATCCCAATCTGCTGCCGATGTTTGATCAAACCGTGCGCATGGAGGACTTCGCCACTGCATGAGTGCCGCCTTTCATCTCGCAGCGCGTTATGTGCTACGGCATCGCATTCAAAGCGCCCTGCTCGCCGGGGCGCTGGGACTCGTCTTTGCATTGCCGCTGTGTTTGCGCGTGCTGATCGAGCATGCACAGCAAGAACTCCGCGCTCGTGCCGCCGCCACGCCGCAGATCGTCGGCACACGTGGCAGTGCGCTCGACCTGATGATGACCGCGCTCTATTTCAAACGCGAAAACCTCACGCCACTGCCGTTCGACGCCTTGGCGGAACTCCGGCGCACGAAATCAGCCACCGCCATCCCTCTGCACCTTCGCTATCAGGCTCAAGGAGCGCCGATCGTCGGCACCGAACTCGAATACTTCACGTTTCGCGGTCTCAAACTCGCAGCTGGCAAACAACTCAGCCGCCTGGGTGATTGTGTCGTCGGTTCCAGCGCCGCGAAGCAACGCAATCTCCAACCCGGCGGCCATGTGTTCTCCTCGCCGGAACAAGCCTTCGACATGGCGGGCGTCTATCCTTTGAAGATGCGCATCACCGGCATCCTCGCACCGAACGGCACGCCGGATGACGAGGCCATCTTTGTCGATCTGAAAACCACCTGGCTCATCGAAGGCCGTTCGCATGGCCACGATGATTTGAAAAAGGACGACTCAGTGATTTTGAAGAAGGAAGACGGCAACATCGTCGGCAATGCCGCCGTGCGCATGTTCAACGAAGTTACCGATGCCAACCTAGCCTCCTTCCATTTCCATGGCGACATCGCAACTTATCCGATCAGCGCCGTGATCGCACTGCCCAACGATGCCAAGGCCGAAGCACTGCTCGCCGGGCAGTTCGCTCGCTCCAAGGACAAGCAGCTCATCCGCCCGCGCGATGAAATGGAGTCGCTGCTCGCGCAACTCGTGCGCCTTGAAGGCTTCGCTGCCAGTGCCTTGCTTCTGACTGCCACAGCGGCCTTGTTCGTCACCGCACTTGTCTTTGCGCTCTCCTTCCGCCTGCGTCAGCGCGAGTTTGCCACGCTCGAAGATGTGGGCGTTTCGCGTCTCTCGCTCATCACGGTCAAAGTGCTCGAAATCCTCTTCGTCGGCGTTGCTGCCGTCGGTTTCGGTCTGCTGCTGCTGCTGCTCGCCTCTGAAGTGGCTCCGCATCTGCTGCGCTGGGCGCTCTAACTCCTTTATTCATGTCCGACACTCTCGACGCTCTCATTTATGCCCTGGATGTTAACCCCGACATCAGCACCGAAGGCCGTGTGCTCTTCCTGCGCGCGCAGGAGCATCCTGCTCTCGAACACTTCGCCGGACGCCTCGTTTGCCAGCAAACGTGGAAACCACGTGCCAAGGAACTCGAAGCCGCCGGTCATCGAGTCGAGCGTGAGGCCCACGGTCTATTCGATCTCGTGCTCGTGCTGCCTGATCCGCAGCGCGACCTCATGGTTGGTGATCTTGCTCGTGCGCACGATCATCTGGCACCAGGCGGTCTCCTGATGGCTGCGCAGCACAACGATGCCGGCAGCAAACGCTGTGAGCAGCACCTGCGCGAAGTGGCAGGTGGGGCGGAATCGCTCTCCAAGCATCACAGCCGCGTGTTCTGGGCCACCAAAGACGAGACCAAGCCATGGAAAGCCGATCTGCTCGAACGCTGGCGTCAGGGAGCCGCCATGCGCCGCATTCTCGACGGCCGATTCTGGTCACGACCTGGCTTGTTTAGTTGGGATCGTATCGACGCTGGCTCAGCTTTGCTTGCGCAGCATCTGCCACTGACTTTGGCCGGCAACGTGGCCGATCTTGGCTGCGGCTGGGGTTTCCTGAGTGATCACATACTGCACAACTGTCATGACATCGATTCACTCGATATCTACGACGCCGACGGCGACAGTTTTGAGTGTGCGCGGCGCAACCTCGGCATCATTCCCACCCGTGTGAAGGCGAAGCCACGCTGGCATGATGTCACCACCGGTCTTGAGCGCGTTCAATACGACGCCATCGTGATGAACCCGCCGTTTCACGAAGGTAAGGATGCCGATCCGCTCATCGGTATGAAGTTCATCGCCGCTGCTGCCCAAGCCCTGCGCCCCGACGGCCAACTCTGGCTCGTCGCCAACCGGCAATTGCCATACGAGAACCTGCTGACCGAAACTTTTGCCAGTGTCGAGAAGATCGTCGAGACCGGCGGCTTCAAGGTTTTGCAGGCGAAAAACCCCGTCGTGAAGCCGGTCTTCCAGCGTCGCGGCAAGCGCCGCCGTTGAGTCTGGAACAGAGAATGCAAATCGCAGGAACAAAGCGTTTGCAAACACCTCTCCCAACTCCATAATCGCGGCCCTTCCGCAAGGAAGGAATGGGTAGGTGCCCGAGCGGTTAAAGGGGGCAGACTGTAAATCTGCTGGCTTACGCCTACGCTGGTTCGAACCCAGCCCTACCCACCATCTTCATAATCAAGGGGTTATGAGGGTTGAGCACCACGCGGTTGACACCCCTACCGGTGGCATGCACGACAAAAGCATGACAAAACGGAGGATTGGGGCCTCCAAAAACCGCCCTTTTATGCAGATCAAGCATGGTTCGGCCATTGTTCCGATCTATCGAGGTTTGGTGAATGGGCGCACCCGCTACACGGTGGCTTTCTACCTCAATCAAAAGCGGGTTCGGCGCAGCTTTGCCTCTGCTGAACTGGCCAAGCAGGAAGCGCGAACAATGGCGCAGAAAATCCAGGAGGGCCTGTCTCAAACCAATGATCTGCGTCCCCAGGAGCGCGAGGCCTATATCGCGGCCCGAGGTATTCTCGGACAGGCAGGTCCTCCGCTGCTCGCCGCTGTTGAGGAATACATGCAATGTCGCAAGCGGCTTGGTGAGGTGCCTCTTTTCTCGGTGGTGGAGGAGTTTCTT
>CANIZT010000106.1 GCA_947471905.1 Verrucomicrobiaceae bacterium | reverse complement strand
TGAAGATGCCGTGCAGTGCATAGAAATCCGCCGTCGGAATGGGGTCGTATTTATGATCGTGACAGCGGGCGCAAACCACCGTCAGCCCCATCAGGCCACGGGTCACCACGTCGATCCGGTCATTGATCTGCTCCTCAGTGCGCCGCAAAAAGCGCGGCCCCACCGTGAGAAATCCCAGCGCTGCCAACGCAGGATCATCCGCCTTCAAGCCGAGCAAATCCGCTGCGATTTGTTCGCGGATAAACTGACCGTAGGGCTTGTCGTCATTGAAGGCCCCGATCACATAGTCACGGTAAGTCCAGGCAAAGGGGTAGCGGAGATCCACCGTCGGGAAAAAATCCTGCGTGTCCGCATAGCGCGCGATGTCCAGCCAGTAGCGCCCCCAGCGCTCGCCGAAATGCGGTGAAGCGAGCAGCTCATCGACCTTCGACGCAATGGCCACATTGGCATCGGCAGCAAAGGCTGCGACAAACTTTTTCATCTCCGCATCGCCCGGCGGCAGCCCGGTGAGATCGAAATGCAGCCGTTTCAAAAGTGTCTGCGCATCCGCACGCGGCGAGGCAGTCACGCCCTTCTCCCTGCGCCGGGCATCGACCAGTGCATCAATCGTCGCAGGCCCCTGCTTCAGTGATTCCGCCGTCGCTTTCACCACGGGCTGAAAAGACCAATGCGTGCCCGCCTTCTCGAAAAACAGCGGCTGATTTCCGAGGACCTTCTGATGGGTCTCGATCCCTTTCCCGGGCCACACAGCGCCCTGATCGATCCAGGCGCGCAAGACCGCCACCGTCGAGTCCGGCAAACGAGGTTTCTTCGGCGGCATCTCCATCTCCGGCTCGAGATGCGCGGTGAAAAGGATCAGCGGACTTTCCGCGCTCTTCCCCGGAACAATCGCCGGACCATACGCATCGCCGCCCGCCAGCGCCATCTCGCGCGAGTCGAGCCGCAGCCCGCCCTTCTGCTTCTCCGGCCCGTGGCACGACACACAATGCTCCGCGAGCACCGGATGAATGTCGCCAAAGTATTTCACCGACCGCTTCACCGGCTCCGGCAGATCCAAAGCATCGCCACCCGCCCGCTTCGTGGCCGCTAGAGCGGGCAGCGTGGCGAGGAGACAAAAAGATGTGAGACAGAAAAATGGGGTGAGGCTCTTCATGTTTTTGTCTGTGATCTTTTGGTCGTTCTGATTCATCAGCAGCGGTTTCACTTGGCGTTCTTCGTGTCGGGTTGCGGACTTGCGGTGGATGCTGGCTTCGGCACGACTGGTTCCTGAGGCTTGGGTCCCCCGGAGCCGGGCTGCTGCAATTCCTTTTGGACCCATTCGAGGCCTTGTAGGTTGCCCTTGATCCCCTCTGCGGCGTCCACGGTGGGGCGTTCGTGGATGACGCCGATCGGACCGCGCCAACCGCTCGCTTCGACGACCCGGATCATCGCCAGCTCCGACTCATCGGAGCCGATGAAGCGCACGCCTGGATACTGCGAGGTGTCGGCCTTCATGCCGTTGAGATTCACTGCGATCAGATAAGGCTGGATGCGTTGGAACAGCGCAGGGAACTCTACCTGCGAGCCGCGCCAGTGGTGGAAATTGAACACGATACCCACGTTCGTGATGCCGTCGTGCTTTAGCCGTTCGATGATGGCGACTTGATGATCCTGCTCCTCGAACCACGGCTCGCGATGATTGTAGAGCCCCACCTTGCAACCGAGCGCCGCCGCATCCTCCGCGATGGGTCGGATGCGCGCCACCTCGGCTGCGATGCGATCGGCCTCGTTCGTCACCGTGATGGCGCGTGAACCAGCCACCCAGAACTGCGGATGAATACCATGGCGCTTGGTGGCATCGACGATTTGCGGATTCCGTGCCGGATACCACCATGCGGCGATTTCGATGCCGTGCTTCTTCGCCGCTTCGATTTCCGCATCGACCGCGCCGCTTCCGTTGTAGGCGAGCCTGCTCAAGCCAAGCTCCCTCAGCATCTTCATCCGCTCCTCCGGGCCGCGCTTCTTCGCATCCCACGGAGCCGCGATCCACAATGCGGAGATGTTCTTGCGGTCGAAGATGGACGGTGCGTCGGCAGCGGTGAGCCTCGCGGATGCGGTCGCGAGAATGGCGATGGTGAGGAGAGTGAGGGTGTGTTTCATGGCGTGCTTGTTCACTTCACCGGCAACACAATGCGTGAGAGCGCTCCTGGCTTGTGATGCACTTGCTCGGTGGCGATGGAGGTCTTGCTGCTGGTGATGCCTTCGGCGGTGTTGGGGTTGCGGTCGTAGAGCGGGAAGTCAGCACCGCTGATGTCCACGCGGAGTTGGTGGCCTTTGGCGATGGTGGCGGCGACGGGGCCGAGATCGACGTTGATTTCGTAAACTTGGCCGGGCTTCATCAGTTCGGGTTTGAGCAAAGAAGAGCGATAACGTCCGCGTAGGATACCACGCGCAATGTTTTGCGCGAAGCCATCGGGATGCACGTCGATGAGTTTCACGGCCCAGTCGGCATCGGGCGTATCGGTGCTGACGTGGAGCTTTGCTTCGGCGTTCCCAGCGAAGCTGAGCGGTGCGGTCATGGGCTCGCTGGTGTAAACGAGCACGTCATCACGATCCTCGGTGGCGCTTTGGTCCACGGGACCCCACACAGCGGCTTTGATGGGACGCGCTTCAGTGATGGGGGTGGAGGGGGTGGGCTTCGCGGGATCGGCGCGGAAGGTGTCCGGCGTTTCGTCTTGAGTAGGTGCTTTCAGAGAGAGGACTCCCCTTCCCTGCCGAGCGTTCGCCTTGCCATCGGAGTGCAAGTAGAAAGAGGTCGAGGTGAAGCCTTCGGGTGGCCAAGTTTGGGCATCGTGCCAGACGTTGTCGCCCATGGAGAAGTAGCGAACCGGTGGAAATGGCTTCGAGAGCGCTGCGGCGTCTTGTTTGAGATGACGATCAAACCAGTCGAGCTGAAGCGCAAAGGTATCCACGGCGGCATCAGGGCCGAACTCGACCTCCGCGACCTTTGTTTTGCCCACGCTGCCGTGATCCCACGGGCCGAGGATGAGACGCTGCTGCTGGCGGGTCTTCGCATCACGCGCCTGCTTTTGCATGATCATGAAATTATCCACCGACTCGCGCGAAAAGAAATCGTAGTAGCCGACGACGTGCAGCGCGGGCAGTTGCAGTTCAGGAAGCCGCGAGGTGAGATCCAGACGCGTCCAATAGCCGTTCGGCTCTGGATGTGTGAGCATGGCATCCAGCCACGGCATATCCCAGCCGATGGCGTTGTCCACCTCGCTGAGCGGCAGGCGCATCAAGGCCTCGCTCATGTCCGCAGGTTTCACGCCTTCGGGCTTCGCAGTGTTGCCTGCGATCCAGCCAGAGATAAGCGAAAGCCGCACAGAGCCGCCAAGGTAGAGGTTTCGATAAAAGCTGCTCCAAGTCGCTTGCGGTGCGATGGCGGCGAGTCCCGGTGGATTCTCCGCCGCTGCCTGCCACTGCACCGCGCCGACATACGAGCCGCCCATCATGCCCACACGACCGCTGCACCAAGGCTGGCGTGTGATCCACTCCAGGGTGTCATACCCGTCCTGACCTTCGTTGTTGTAGGGAGCCATCACACCTTCCGAAGCGCGTGTGCCGCGACAATCCTGCATCACGGCGATGTATCCCGCCTTGGCCCATCGTTCTGCCGTGCCCTTAGCCTTCGTGCGATCATACGGCGTGCGCATGAGGACCACGGGAGCTTTTGTCACGGCGTCATCGCGGTAGATGTCGGTGGCGAGCTTGATGCCATCGCGCATGGGCACGCTGATGGTTTCGGTTTTGATCTCAGCGAAGGCTGATGTGGCAAGAATGAGTGAGGTGAGGATGGTGGCGGCTTTCATTCGAGATAGAGGAGTTCGTTCGCATTGAGCAGGGCACGGCAGAATGCCTCGGCACCGTGGGTGGCGATGAGCTGAGTGGCTGCTTCGTGTTCCTTCGCGCTGGGCTCGCGTTGGAAAGTGATGCGGTAGGCTTGGGTCACGGCGTCGCCGGTTTGAATGCGGGCGGCGAGGGCTTTGGCCATGTCGAGGGTGAAGCTGTGATTGAGCAGTGTGAGGGCTTGCAGCGGTGTGGTGGTGTTCGCGCGTTTCGGCGCAGCGAAGGCGATGTCGGGGAGGTCAAAGTCATTGAGCACATCGACGACACTGGCCCGGGCGTTCTGGTGATAGACGGCACGGCGGTAACTTTCGGGGCCATGCGTATCGAGCGGGACATAGGTTGAGACATTGTTGGCAAGGTAGCGATAGAGCCGGAAGCCGGGGCCGCCCGATGGCTCAAGTTGCAGCTTGCTGCCGACGGTGAGCATGGTGTCGCGGAGTTCTTCGGCACTGAGGCGGCGCGGCGGGAAGCGCCAGAGCAGGCGTGCGTCTTTGTCTTCCTTCGCCGCGTCTTCGCGATACGCGGCGCTTTGCAGGTAAGTCTGCGAGAGCAGGATTTCGCGATGCAGCGGCTTGAGCTTCCAGCCGTTCGCGACGAGCCGGCTCGCGAGGTAGTCGAGCAATTCGGGATGCGTGGGCTTGCTGCCAAGGAAGCCGAAGTCGCTCGGCGTATCGACGATGCCGGTGCCGAAGTGCCATTGCCACACACGATTCGCGAGCACGCGCGGCGTGAGCGGGTTGTCGGTGCGGGTGATCCACTTTGCCAGCGCGAGACGGCGCTCGCCTTCACCAGCATCGGGCTTCAACTCGTAGGACTTCGTGACTTGATCGAGCACGCTGAGGCTCGCAGGCACAACGGCATCGGCGGGCTTCATCGGATCTCCGCCTTTGTGGACGAAGGTTTGCTCCTTCGGCTGCGTGTGTGTGCCGACCCACATCTGCGGCAACTCGGGCACGGCCTTGAGCTTCGCCTGCACGGCGGCGATTTGTTTGTCGAACGCCGAGAGCTTTGTCTGCTCGTCTTTCGTCGTCACGTCGCGCCGCGAACGCTCGATGCCATGCGCGGACGTCCACGGTTCGCGGCCTTCGTCGCTGGCGACCGTGCGCCACGTCTGTCCGTCCAACGACACTTGAACCTCATACTCGCACGGCGTGGCTCCGCGGACTTTCTCCTCGACAATACTGCGGTCACCACGGGCATTGATGAAGGTGATGCGATTGATTTTCTCCGGCTTCGCAAAGGTGAGCGTCAGCACGGCTGGCTCGCCGATGAACCACGCCTCGCCTAGCATTCCATCAATGCAGTATTGCGGCCCGTAGGCTTCGGGAAAGTCTTCTGCCGTGGCTGATTTCGCACCTTCGGCCTTGGTGCCGTGGCTGGCGAGGGCGACGTTGCGGTTCGGATCTTCCGCGCTCCAGACTTGGAACTCGGTGAGCTTGCCGCCGCCGCCGCGTTTGCCTTTTGCAACCGGCTGATGATCTCCCGTCAGGCTGTGAATGACGAACTTGACGTATTTCGCTTCCGTAGCGGCGAAGGATTCGTCGGTGCCGTTCTGGTCGATCTTCGGGCGCGTGAATTTGGTTTTGGCAAAAGCAGCCTTGGCCCGTATTTCGATGGCTTGATCGAGCGATGCGCGTTCCGCTTCAAGCTTCTTCATCTCGGCAGCCAGCGGCTTCGTTGCAGCGGCGAATGATTCGCGCTGTTCCTTGGTGGCGACGACACGCCGTCCATGCGTGACGCCTTCAAACGCTGCGCGCAGCCGGTAGTAGTCCTCGGTGGGAATCGGGTCGAACTTATGGTTGTGGCAGCGGGCGCAGTTGATGGTGAGGCCGAGAAACGCGCCGCTCGTCGCGGTGATCATGTCGTCGAGTGTGGCGGCGCGGATGTTCTTCTGCGCGACGATGTCCTGATTGCCCACATCGTCATAAGGCCCCGCTACGAGGAAGGCGCTGCCGACTTCCACCTGCGGATTGTCCTTGCCGACCACATCACCCGCGAGGTGCTCGGTGATGAACTGGTTGAACGGCTTGTCGTCGTTGATCGACTTGATGACATAGTCGCGGAACGGCCAGAGATCATCGATCACGAAGTTGCGCTCGAAGCCATTGCTCTCGCCGAATCGAATCACATCCAGCCAATGACGACCCCAGCGCTCACCATAGCGCGGCGAGGCAAGCAGACGATCCACCAATGCTTCGATGGCCTGACGCGGATTCTTCTGATGTGCCTTCGCAAATGTCTCCACTTCTTCAACGGTCGGCGGCAGTCCTATCACGTCGTAGCTCATGCGGCGGATGAGCACGCGCGGATCAGCGGCGGGATTCAAAGTTAGCTTTTTCTCTGCGAGCTTCGCGGTGATGAAGCCATCAATGCTGTCGTGCGCGAACTGTTTCGCGAGCGGTTGCAGCGACCACCATGATTTATCCCCGCGCTTCGCTTCGATCTTCACGCCGTCGCGCGGATCAGGAGCCCCCATCTTTACCCAAGTCACGAGGTCCGCGATGACCGCATCGGGCAGCTTGGGTTTCTTCGGCGGCATCTCCATGTCGGCTTCGAGATGCTGCACGGTGCGAATGAGCAGGCTCGCCTCCGGTTTGCCGGGCACGATGACCGGCTCGCCACTGTCGCCGCCTTTTTCCCAGCCCGCCTTCGAGTCGAGGTAGAGATTGCCCTTGAGCTTCTTTGCCTCCGCGCTGTGGCACGAGTAACAATGCTCGACGAGCACAGGACGAACTTTTTGCTCAAAGAAGGCGATCCCGGCCGGATCAGCGGCGAGCGCGGACGACGATGCGAGAAGGAGGATCGCGAGAGGATTCATGACAGCGATCATGCGAGGATGTTTTTGATCACGTGCCCATGCACGTCGGTGAGGCGGCGGTTCGCGCCGTTGTGATAATAGGTGAGCTTCTCGTGATTGAGCCCGAGCAGGTGCAGCACGGTGGCGTAGAAGTCATAGACCGTGGCGACATCCACGACGGAGCGGCGGCCAAAGTCATCCGTCTCGCCATAGCTCACGCCGCCTTTCACACCCGCGCCCATCATCCAGGTGGTGAAGGCATCGGGATTGTGGTCGCGACCGCTGGTGCCTTCCTGATGCGTCGGCATGCGGCCAAACTCGGTGCACCAGACGACGAGCACGTCATTCAACATGCCACGCTGTTTCATGTCGGTGAGCAGCGCAGCTGTCGGCTGATCGAAGATCGGGCAATGCCGCTCGTAGTCGGCTTTCAGTGTCTTGTGAGCGTCCCAATTCAGCAGGCCATCCACATTACTCGCACGAGAAGCACAGTAGAGCGAAACGTAGCGCACGCCTTGCTCCAGATAGCGGCGGGCGAGCAGGCAGTTCTTCGCATAGGCGGCCTTCAGCTTGTTACTGTCGCCAGTGCCGTAGAGTTCATGAACATGCGCGGGCTCGGCTGCGAGATTGCTGACTTCCGGCGCGGTGAGTTGCATCTTTGCTGCGAGTTCATACGCCGCCATGCGCGCGCGGAGTTCGTCGTTGCCGGGATGCGCGGCGGCGTGCTCCGCATTGATGAGCTTTAAGAAGTCGCGCGTCGCCTGCTCATCGTCCGCTTTGATCGAAGCGGGCCGCGCGAGATTGCGAAGTGGCTGCTGTGCGGCCATCGCCACGGCCTGATACTGGGCGGAGAGAAAGCCATTGCTCCAGTTTGCCTTTCCATTCGGCGGTTCGCCGCGCACATCCTGAATCGCGATGTATGTCGGCAGGTTCTCATTCGTCGAACCGAGCGCGTAACTCACCCACGAGCCCGCACTGGGGAAGCCCTCGCGGGTGAAGCACGAGTTCATGTAGATGCAGCCCGGCCCATGTGTGTTCGTGCGCGAAGTCATGCTGTGGATGAAGGCCATGTCGTCCACATGCTTCGCCATGTGCGGCAGCATCGTGGAGATCATTTTCCCACTCTGACCCGCTGGTGCGAAGGGCCACGGCGACTTCATCAAGTTGCCGTTCTTACCCTGAAACGTGACTTCGACATCCGCGCCCGGCATTGGCGTGCCGTGAAACTTCTCCAGCATCGGTTTGTGATCCCACAGGTCCATGTGCGACGCCGCTCCAGGGCAGAAAATCTGCAACACCTGCTTCGCCTTCGGTGCAAAATGCGGTTGGTGCAGCGGCGCAGCGGCGAGTTCGTTAGTGAACAAACGCGAAAGCGCGACGCCCGTTAGGCCGGTCGTCATTTGGCCGAGGAGATGACGTCGGGTGAGGTTTAGCGATGGGTTCATGTGACGATGTTGGTAATGGTGCCCGTGCTGCTTCCAAAGGCTTCGGCTTCGACGCCCATCCGTTGCAGCATGGAGACGAAGAGATTGCAGAGCGGTTTGTTCTGCACGGTGTCGAAAGTCAGATGCTGGCCGTGTTTGAATCCGCCGCCCGCGAGAAGGACGGGGAGGTTGGTGCAGTTGTGGACGTTCGCATCGCCGAGGTTGCTGCCGTAGAGGACCATGGTGTGGTCGAGCAGGCGTTTGGAGTCGGCGGTGGGTGTGGCGGCGAGTGCGGCGAGGAGATCTCGGAGATGCCGCATTTGTTGAAGGTCCACCTTTTCGAGTTCGGCGAGCTTCTCTTTCGACTGGCCGTGGTGGCTGAGATTGTGATAGCCGTCGCGGGTGCGGTGCTGTGCATCGATCTCAAAAACAGGCGTGGCAAAGCCGTCCACCATGAGGGTGATGATGCGCGTGGAGTCGGACTCGAAGGCGAGCCGTGCCATGTCGAGCATGAGCTGAATCTTGGGGAAGAACTTGGCCTTGTCGGCGATGTCCTTCGGAGGCGTTGCCTTGGTGGTGGGTTTGGGTTTTTTCTCCCACTCGCCGGAGATCGTGAGGCGCTCTTCGAGTTCTCTCACCGAGGTCAAGTATTGGTCCAAACGCGTGCGATCCGTGGCGTTGAGTCCGCGTTGGAAACCGCGCATGTCTTCGCTCAACACATCGAGCACGCTGCCGCGCTCTTGCAGGCGTTTGAGTGAGAGCGCGGTTTGCTTGGCATCGCCCTGGATGAACATTTTGCGAAACAAAGCTGCTGGGCTGTCCTCGGCGGGCAGCAACACTCCATCGCGTGTCCAGGAGAGGCTGCGGTTGGCCTTGTCGATGTTCACGCCGAGGTTCAGCGTTGAGAAACGCGTTTGTTGGCCCAGTGCCTCGGCAGCGAACTGGTCTAGCGAGATGCTATTGCGAAAGCCGCTGCGTGTCGGATCGCGTGCGGCGGTGAGAAAGCAGTTTTCTGTGCTGTGCCCACCTGTGACGGCCGGGTGTGAAAGGCCGCTGCACACGGTGAAGTCATTTCTGAAGGCCGCGAGTTCCTTCAAATAAAGTGATGGCGCATAGCCGGGACCTTTGTCCTTCGGGAAGAAGTGCTGGGGCAGCACACCAAGATTGTTGGAGATGATAAGCATCCGCTTGGGCGGTGACGGATGCGAGCCTTTTGAAAAGGCGGGCGTCATGCATTCAAGCATCGGAAGTCCGAGCGTAACGCCGAGACCGCGAAGGAAACGACGAAGCGGAAGGTGGGTGGCGATGTGTGGGGCGGTCATAGGATGCATTGTGTTCCGAGGAAAATTTGACTCCGCACCAGCGAGTGGATGAGATCTCGAACCCGATAGCCATTCGCGGCACACACATCGAGCATGGACTCGATTTCAGCGCGATCCACGAAGCCCACAGGCGTTCCCGTCGCATGAAGGATGAGGTGATGAAGGAGGTTGCGGGCGAGTTGGCGCGGATTGGCAGCGAGGATGCGTTTCACGTCGTGGATGTCGCGGAAGGACTCGCCTCCGGGGAGTTTGCCGGAGGCATCAACGGCCTGGCCGACGAAGTAGGTGTAGGGATGACCGGCAGGGTCGAAACCGGTGCTCTTCTCGCCTTTCTCCATGCCACGATAGCGATCACGCCATGCGCCCATCACATCGAAGTTCTCCAAGGCGAAGCCGATGGGGTCGAACTTCGCATGACATGCTGCGCAAGTTTTCGACGAGGTGTGCTTGGCGAGCAGATCGCGGATCGTGGTGGCACCGCGGATGTCTGGCTCGACGGCGGGCACGCTCTTGGGCGGAGGCGGTGCGGGCTGACCGAGCAGCTTCTCCATGATCCACACACCGCGCAGCACGGGTGAGGTGGTGGTGCCGTTAGCAGTGTGTTTCATGAGCGCGGCTTGCGTGATGAGACCTCCAAACGCGCTGCCTTTGGGCAATGCAACATGCTGCATGGCGGAGCCCGATACACGCGGCAGATCATAGTGCAGCGCGAGGCGATCATTCACAAAGGTGAAGTCCGCCGTGACGAGCGTGGTGGCTGGCAAGTTCTCTCGCACCATCGCCTTCAGGAAGGTCTGCGTCTCATGTGCCATCGAATCAACGAGATAGTCGTCTTTGCGATACTCAGGATACAAACGCTCGTCCGGGATGTCGCGCCGCAGCTTCCGGAGATCGAGCCATTCGTCGGCGAACATGCTGACGAACTGATCGAAGCGAGGATCAGCGATGAGGCGGTCGGTTTGGGCCTTGAGCGTGGCGGCATCGCGCAAACGTCCGTTCTTGGCGAGCAACATGAGTTCATCATCAGGACGCTGATTCCAGAAGAGATGCGAGAGCCGCGCGGCGATATCGAAGTGAACGTCTTCAGCACCTGAACGCGGCTCGTTGAGATAAAGACAGTGTGAGGAGCATAGCAGACTTTGATAGCCCGCGAGCATCGCATCGGCGAAGGTCATGCCAGCATCGAGCTTTGCGCGGATGAATTTGAGGAATGGCTCAAGCGCCTTTTCACTCATCGGGCGCAAGGCAGCGATGGCGGCGAAACGGCGAAACAACCGCTCTGCATCGGCTGCCGTGCACTTCGAAGGATCAACATCATCAAACAACACATGATGCGAGGCCGGTGGCCATTGCGAAGCAACGAGCGGTCCGGTGACTTCGAGCCATTGGATCGCCACACCGCGATGACCTTCCGCAGGCATGGGAGGGTAGTCATAAAAGAAGCCGCCATCTGTGCGAATGAACGGCACCGGCAGGCCCAGTGGGCTGTATTCAAAAGTCTCGCCTGCCTTGAGATAAATCGTCGTCTCAAACTCTCGGGCCTCAGGTTGCAAATCCATCCAGCCGCCGGTCTCGCGCACATCCCCTGAGACATCGGGTCCCGATGGCTGTCGCGCCCGAAAGCTCATCGCGATGGGTTCATACGCTGGCACCAGTCTGAAGTCCCGCACCTGACGCACCGCACGTCCTTTGAACCGCACGCAAAACGTGCCGCCAGCCTTTGCACGAAAGCCCTGCGGGTAGCCATAGTAAGGCCAGGTCGCCGAGCGAAAGAGCGCCATCTCCAGCGTGGGATCACTCCGGTGCGCAGGCGTCATCTTTTTCACCTCCTCGTTGGTGATGGGCACCATGCGATTGTCCCGCGCAAAGAACATCGCCTCACGCTCGCCGAAGGTGTTGAGGCCGGGAAACAACTGCAGGCCGGTGAAGCGCTGCGTGACCGGCTTCGGCGGCGGAGCGCCCCCGGCCATGGCGGTGCGCAGTGCGGTCTCGGCAGCATCGAGATAGGCATCCAACTGCACTCGCGATACATCAAGCATGGCGGACACCTTCGTGAAGCCGTGCGAATCGCGGTCTTCGGGCAGCTTGTAACGAATGTCGAGATCAGGCAGTTTCAAGAGCACACGCAGATTGTTCTCAAACTCCACCCTCGTGAGCCTTCGCACAGGGCCACGACCCGTTTTTGCCACGTCAGTTTTTGCTGCCGCCAGTAACTTCGCACTCAGCTCCTGGGAAAAATCTTGGCGCTCTTCCTTGCTCACCTTCGACTTCTCCGGTGGCGGCATTTCACTCTTATCGACCAGATCAAACACCTGCGTCCACCGGGAACGCTTCGCGGCATCACTGAGATTAAAATCGAGCGCGGTGATATCGAAGTCGCCTTTTGCCGTGCTGTCATCATGGCAATCGATGCAATGCTTGTCGATGAACGCGGTGAGGCTGCTGGACGTGGTTGTCTTGGCAGACTTTGCAGGTGGCACATTCACGACATGAACATTCGTGATACGCATCTCTTCGATGCCGCTGCCTTTGTCGATTGCGCCTTCGATTTGATCCACCAACTGATCGCGCGAGAGCCGCCACACAACCTTTCCTGTCGGATCGATCTCTGCCAGTAAATCATATCCTTCATCTGCCTTTTGAAGATGATAGTCACCGCAAGCAATCAACACGTTGCCATTGGCGAGACACGACATGCCGAGCAAGTAGCGACACTTCAGATCAAGATCCTCGATGGTCCAGCAGCCAAGCTTCTTTCCATCCGCACTGAGGTGCAGCAACTGACAACCCGTGGACGTGGAAACCCACAAGGAACCATCCGCGACTTGCAGCACATCGAAGGCCTTCTTCACCGTCGGCGAAGGCTTCAGCAGCGGATCGAGCGGAATCGTCTGCAATACTTTGCCGGTCTTGGCTTCCACCTTCAGCACCGTTTTGCGTCCGTATTGCCCGACCCAGAAAGCATTAGCCCCTGGAACCTCGCGAATCATGCGATAGCGAAAGTGCAGCGGATCGTCCTTGAGATCGGGCAAGGGTGTCTCGCTCACGATGGCTCCGCTGCGGTCCACGATGCGGATTTGACTCACGCCACTATCCATCAACGCGAACTTCTTGCCGCCTTCGAGCACCGCCACGCTATTAGCCTCCGCGCCCTTCGCGCCTGCAACGGCCTTGTGTTCCATGATCAACTTCTTCGTCGCATCAAACACCGCCAAACCGCCTTTGTGCGCATACGCGATTCCACCATCTGGCAACCGCCACGCATCATAGATGCCGCCATGGCCTGGATGCTTCAGTAGATCGGTTACCTTGCCCGCGCGATTGACTTCAATGACTTGGTTGTCCGCCGCGAGCAGGTA
>CANIZT010000105.1 GCA_947471905.1 Verrucomicrobiaceae bacterium | reverse complement strand
GCATTGTGGCCGATTTTGTGACGCCATTCCGTTTCGGTGGGAAGGAACGCCGCATCGTTGGCGGATTGCTCGGCCACTGGTCGGTTTGGACACTTCGTGCGGTCGAGTTACTGGAGCGCTGCCGCAATGCTGATGCCACGCCGGAGTTGCTGCGTCTCGGGGTCGAAGTGACCGACTGCAATGCCGCCTTCTTCGATGCCGCGAATGGCTTCAGCGGCTGCATCGCCGGTTTGCATGAAGTCCTGCGCCGCCAAGGCCTACTTAAGGGCCTGTGGTGCCTTGATGAGCACGAAACGATGAGCCCAGGTCAGCTAGCCGAGATTGACCGCGTCTATCGCGCGTATCCGCATCTCCACGACGATGATTTTGTGACTCGTCATCGAGATGAGTGGCAGCGCTAGCGAAAGAAACGCCGCACGGAATCGACTGCACGGTCGATGGTCTTCTCCACCGGACTCTTCTGTGGCGGTGGCGGAGTTTTCTTCTTCGTGGCGACGGCTACCGACTTCTTGGGCGTCGTGGACTTTGCTTTCACAACCGTTGGGGCTTTGGGCTTTGCTTCCACCGTGACGGTTTTCTTGGGCTCGGGTTTTGCCTCGGGCTTAGCTTCAGTTACGATGGCCACGGCTTTGCGCACTTCCTCCTTTGCGGCAACGATCACCGCTGGTGCGGGTGGCGTAGGCGTAGGAGGAGCAGGCACGAGGCCTGGGGCTGTGCCATAGCCGTAGAAGCGGGTCGGGCTGTCGGCTTTTGGCAGACTAAAATCAAAGACACTCACGCCGCTACGGCGATGGCCTTCGAAGGTGCGACCATCGCTGGCACCGAAGACGATGCGTTTGCCGGATTTTTTGAGTTTACCGAGGTAGATCATCACATGCGTGACTGGCAGTTTGCGCTTGGTTTCGGTCGTATTCGTCCAGAACAGAAGGTCGCCGGGCTGCAAATCAGCGAACTCGGTGTGGTCGAAGGCGGTGGCAGTGGGCGTGAGGTGGAGCTGCGATTTTTTCTGCACCCATTCGCACATTTCGTCCGATTGGCGCGGCACACTTTTTAGATCTTGAAACTCCAACACATGAAACACAGTGCCGGAGCAGTCCATGCCACCTTTGCTTGGCTCGTGTGAGCCATATTGATAAGACAGCTCCAATCGCGTGAGCGCCAGTGCGCTTTGTACCATGCTCTGAATCTGTTTCGGATAGTTTTCAAAACCACTGATATCCTCGATGCTGACGGTGGAGACTGCGGCGGGAGGTGGGGTCGTCGGTTTCGGTTCCTCCTGTGCCTTAGGTTTGGATTTCGTCGAGACCTCGGCATGCGATATGGAAATCGCACCAAGGAACAGAGACAGCAGTCGCAGGGAGGTTTTCATAGGAGTTAACAGGTCACGTTTTGACGTCATTGCAGCTGCTTTGATCAATCTATTCCTGCATGCGGGAAATCACTGCGCAAACCACGCCCGCCATCAACAGCATGGCGGCGACGATACGGATGCCATAGGCGCGGCCGGATTCGTGTCGTTCACGATTACCCAAAAGCGGACCGAGTAATGCGACGACAGCGAGGCTCCACATTCCGCGTGTGGCATAGATCACGTTGACACCGATAGCGTCGTTGAAGAAAGCGAGCGAGATGCCCATGAGCATCGACTGCGCCGCGATCAGCGCACTACCGCCGAGCGACCACTGCGTGGCTCGATTCCATGGCATTGGCGGACGTTTGGGCAGCAGCGTCATGGCAAAGAGTGAAAGCGCACCCGTGGTTGCAGACATGATCGCCAGAAAAGTCTTCGCACCAAAGGCAGGTGCCCAGCGCTGCAACAGCACATCGGCGAGAGCAAAAAACGCAGCACTGATCAGCGCCATGACGACTGGACCAGCCAAGCGTGCCCCTTTCGGTGTTTTGAAATCCGTCGCGCTCATCAAAAAGATGCCCGCTGTGGTGATGATCGCCGCGACCCACATCAGCGGTTTCATGCTGCCAGCAATGAGAAGGCTCGCGCTGAGGGCGACGAATACGACCTTGGAGCCCAAGACCGGTGTGACGAGCGACACATCGCCACGCTGCATCGCGACGAAGGTGAACCAACCTCCCGTAAAAAAGAGCACACCCAGGCCAACTGGGATAAGCGATAGCTGCCACGCGACGTTTTGCGTTTCAAACAGCGCAAGCGGCAGAAACATCAGCGAGGAAGTCCAGTTGTTGATATGGAAGCAGGCCATCGGATGCGCCCCTTCGTTGAGTGCCTTTTTCAGCAGCAACGAGGAGATCGCGTAGCCGATTGCAGCGACGAGCGGCAGCAGCAGATACCAGGGCTGACTCATGCGCCGACCAGTTTGAGGCCCCACGCGATGACCAGCGGCGTGGTGATGCAGCTTACCAGCGTGGTGGCGATGACGACCTGCACGGCCGTCGGTGCATGACCACCGTAAAGGCGCGCGATCATGATGTTGAACACGGCAGAAGGCATCGCGGCCTGCACGACGATCACGCGTTTCAACTCGAGGGTGATCGGCAGAAAGTAAGCCGCCGCAAGAAACGCGATGGGAATGATGCCCAGCCGCAGCACCGGGCTGAAGACGGCCACGTTCCAGCGTATCGAAGCCTGGCCCCAGAGATCCGCAATCGAAGCGCCGATGAGCAATACTGCCAGTGGAACGGCGCAGGCACCGAGCATCGTGAAGGTGTTGTGCGCAACCAGTGGCACGTAAATGTGGAGGCCGGTGAAGTTCAGCAGCAATGAAACGATGATCGTGAGCACTGGTGCGTTGAGTGCGAGACGCCATGGGGCCTTGTCCAGACCTGTCAGCAGGCCCACGCCCGCTGTCCAGCAGGCCAGTTCGACGCCGAGGGTGAAGGTGAAAAGCACGCCGAGCGTGCCTTTGTCAGGAAACAACGCGGTGACGAGCGGAATGGCCACGAAACCGTAATTTTGCAATCCGCAGGCCACGCTGAAGGTGCGGCGGCCCTCGCCTTTCTTCAAACCGATGAGCGGGGCGACGAAATAGGTGAGGGCGATGCCAATCACGACCAGCGTGTAGCCCAACCCTGCCGCAATCAGCACCGGCGCGAGTTTCATCACCGCCGGATTGCCCACCACGCGCTCGATGATCAGCGCCGGCGTCAGCATCATCACCGAAAGCTTCATCAAACTGGTATCCGCTTCGTGTTTGAGCAGCCCAGTCCGACGTGCCAGAGCTCCCGCACCCATAGTGAGATACACGGGCACGGCCACGGAGAGAATACTGAGGTAATCGAGCATGGAACAGCTCTGAGCTAGGCTCTGATGCGTCGCTGCGCAAGTGCTGCGGCATTCAACCACGTTTCCACACCACCCACAGCTCGGGTGGTGCGGCAGCGCGATTGATCGGGCGCAGATGCTGCACCTCAAAACGCCGTGAATCGAGCGTCACCGCCCATTCAGCGATGTTGCGCCCTTCATCGGCCCCGCCGTCATGTCCTGGATACACTGCAATCGTGAGCAGTCCGCCCGGCTTCAACAGATCCAACGCCTCCTTCACCGCAATCATCGTCGTCTTTGTGTGCGTGATGAGCGTTTTGTCCGTGCCGGGCAGGTAGCCGAGATTGAACATGATCGCGCTGATCTTCCCATGCAGTTCCGCTGGCACATTCGCGCGCATTGTTTCGTGCCCGGAGTGGATCAGAGTCGTCATCTCAGCCGGAACACGTTTCGCCGTTTCCACCAAGGCGGCGGCCTGCACATCAAAGGCAAACACATGGCCGCCCGGACTCACGCACTGCGTCAAAAACAGCGTGTCATGCCCATTCCCCATCGTCGCATCCACCACGACATCGCCCGGCCTTAGACGATCCTTCAACATCAACTGCGCCCATAGCACGGATGATGGCAAACCGCCGTTGGGGCTGGCAAGATAGGGCATGTTGGTCATGTGCGGAACATGACGAAGCAAGAGTGGGATGCAATTTTGGCGAATAATTGTCTTCGTCAGCCGGGGCATGATCACTACACTCCGTCCCATCATGAAAACCTTATTGATCGTCCTCGGTGTCATCGCCGCATTCATCGTTGTGCTCGCGCTCGCCGCAGTGGGCAGCTACAACGGCCTTGTTTCGTCCAACCAAGGGGTGGAGGCGCAGTGGGCGCAGGTGGAAAATGTTTATCAGCGTCGCGCGGACCTCATCCCAAATTTGGTGAAGACGGTGGAAGGCGCGGCGAACTTCGAAAAGAGTACGCTCATCGACATCACGGAAGCCCGCGCGTCCGTGGGCAAGGTGCAATTTGCCAACGGCCCGCAGAATGCAGAGCAACTGGCGCAGTTTGAAAAGGCGCAGGGCAGCCTTGGTGGCGCGCTGGGCCGTTTGATGGTCGTCGTGGAGAAATACCCCGACTTGAAGGCGAATTCGGGCTTCCAGTCGCTGCAAGCTCAGCTCGAAGGGTCTGAAAACCGCATCAGCGTCGAACGAGGCCGCTTCAATGAAGTGGTGCAGGCGTACAACACGAAGATCAAGAGCGTGCCGGCCGTGTTTTATGCCGCACTGCTCGGCTTTAAAGAGCGCCCGTATTTCAAAGCCAAAGAAGGGGCTGCGGAGCCGCCGAAGGTCGAGTTCAAATTCGGTGACGGCAAAACTCAGCCATGATGCCTTGGCGCTCCATGATTCAGCGCATGCTTGCGGTCCTGGCGTTCGTCGTCACGACGGCGCATGGCGCGGAGACGTTGCCGGCGAAGCCGCCACGTTTTTTCAACGATTACACCGGTCGCATCGATCGTGGCATGACGGACAGTTTGAATGAACGCCTGGCGCAGTTCGAGCGCGAAAGCTCGAACCAGCTGCTTGTCACCATTTACCCGCGCATGCAGACGAATTCGAGCATGGAGGACTATTGCACGCGAACGTTTGAAAGTTGGGGCGTGGGTCGTGCTGATCGCGACAATGGCGCGGTGCTGTTTGTCTTCATCGAAGACCGCAAGATGCGCATCCAGACTGGCTATGGTCTCGAAGCCACACTGACGGATGCGGAGAGCTTCCGCATCATCGAGGGCATGAAGCCGTTCTTCCGCGCCGCAGACTATGCTGGTGGTGCCAGCTTTGCCGTGACGGCGATGATCGAGGCGACCAAGGGGGAGTACCAAGGCACCGGAAAGACGCTGGCAGAGCAGAAAGGTCCTGGGCTATCCCCAGGTTTAATCTTTTTGATCCTCGTGGTTTTCTTTGTGTGTTTCAGGATATATCTCGATCATAGAAGGAACAGAGAGCGTGGGTACCTCTATGGTCCCGGGGGCAAGCGAATTTATAGCCCGACATGGATGGATACGATGTCTTGGGGCACCCATGGACAAGGATGGAGCAGTGGCGGTTCAAGTAGCAGCGGCTGGAGTGGCGGCGGTTCCTCGTGGTCAGGCGGTGGTGGCAGCACCGGCGGTGGAGGCGCCAGCGGAAGTTGGTGATATGAACGCGGAACAAATGATCTCTCATATCCACGACGAAACGGTGCTCGCTGCCATTCGTGAGGTGGAATCACACTCCAGCGGCGAGATCAGGGTGTTCATCACCAACCGAAGCGTAGATGATCCGGCGGTCGATGCCTGGGCTGCGTTTGCGAAGCTGCAGATGCAGCGCACCGCACAACGCAATGCCGCACTTGTATTCATTGCTCCGAATGCACGGAGATTTGCCATTGTGGGAGATGAGGGCCTGCACCGGCATTGCAAGGAGGGTTTTTGGAGCCAACTGGCCGACGAGCTTGCGGGTGGATTTCGCAAAGAGAATTACACCGGTGCGCTGATTCGCGTGATCGAGCAGATCGGCGCTGTTTTGGCGCAACACTTCCCGTCGCAACGCAACGACCGCAATGAACTGCCTGATGAGATCGTGCGGGAGTGAAGAGTCATACTTTGTTGCCCTGTAAATCGAGCTCCAAATCAAGTGGGGCACCATCAAGCAGATGTTCGATGAGATGACGGGCCAGCCAAGGCGAGCGGAGGGAGCCTTTGGAGCCGAGGCCGTTGAGGAAGGCGACACGCGGGTGCGTGGGATGTGTGCCCATGAGAGCCTGACGGTTCTTAATGATGGGACGCACGGCGGTTTGCGAGGCGGTGATGCTCGACGGCACTTTGAGCAGGCTGCGCAAGGTGGCTTCGAGCGTCTGCACTTGATCGGCGGAAGGCGTGTTGGGATCGTCAAACTTCCATTCGTAGGTAGAACCAGCGCGCAGGGTGCCGTCGTTTCGCGGAAGCAGCCAGCAACCGCGATTGAGGATGCGTTGCTCGCCTTGGAGATCGACTTCCACGGTGAGGATGGTGCCAAGGGCGGATTGAAATGGCACCCAGTGGAAAAGGGGATGTTTTTCAGCACTCCAGCCCTGTGCCCAGATGACGTGGGAGAAGCGCTGGCCGTTCCATTCGACGCCGTTGGTATCGTCACGCACATCTGCGGCTTTTACGTCGGCAGTGGCATATGAATCGAGGGACTCGAAGAAACGGCGGCTGGATTCGAGGTAGGTGTTTGTGTCGAGCCACGCGGCGTGGCGCTGCTGGAAGCCGTTGTCGGGCTGATGAATCACCTCAGCATTCAATTCAGGCGTCTGACGATGCAGAAACGGCTGCATGTCAGGATCGCGGCGACGTTTGTGCCATTTGGTGATCTCTGCTTCGTTCTTGAGCAGGCGCACGTAGCCACGTGGGAAGAAGAAACGTTGTTTGAGTCGTTTGCCGCAGGCGCGGTAAAAGCGCAGCGCCTCACGATAAAACACATCGTAGCGCCAGCTTACGGTGAGACGCATGCCCGTGATCGGTGTGATCAAACCGGCGGCCACTTTGGAGCTGGTGAGTGATTCGTTGCGATCGACGATGAGGAAGGGCACTTCACGTTGCCACAAACGCCACGCCAACGCTGTGCCAGCAAGGCCTTGGCCGATGATGAGGATGCGGGGTGACATGACGCCCATGCTGCATGTGTTTGGCGTATCTTGCCAATGCCGCCTTGAGGCGCGGCTACTTCTCCATCAGCGCCTGCATCAGCGCCTTGAGCTTCTCGTTGGTCTTGGCAACTTGGATCTGTGTCGGCGGAACTTTGTTCACGTCTTTCCAGGTGATGCTGATTTCAGCAATCGTGGCGCCAATGCGTTTGACCATGGTTTCTGCGCGTTTCGAGTCGCTGAGACGGCTGAAGTCGTCGCGCATGTCCTGCAGGATGAAGGGTGAGCCGATGCACAGCGGACGGATCTCCACATCAGGTGCGTCGGTGACGATGGTGGAAACGATTTCCAATACGCGCAGCCACAGGCCGAGGTCTATCATGAGGGCGAGGTCGTCGTCTTTTTGCTCGCGCAGCATGCGCACGAGTTCCTGATGGCCATCGACGATTTCGTGACGCAGGTCTTTCCACTCGCTGTCTTCGGCCATTTTGCCCTGGGCCATGAGGCGCGGCATGAGTTTCTCACCGAGGCCAAGCATGCGGCAGTAAGTGAGCACGTCCTGGTTGTTGTTGCGAAACTGCTGTGAATCGGCGGCCTGCCAGACGAGGAAGCTGTCACCGAGCAGACTGCCGAGAATCAGTGCGGCACGTCCACGATCGGTCGGTGGTGTGGGTGGCGGCGGGCGAAACAGCAGACGCCAGCGTGCCTTTGTGCGCTGGCCGACCATGTCGAGAAAGTCTGCCGGAGTCTGATCGGAGGCGATGGTGGCTGGCGAGGGAGAAATGAGAGCACCAGAGACCGGTGGATCGGCCAGCGCCTGCCCGAGGCACAGTCCGAGAGCAGCGATACAGATCGTGTGGCTCAGACGGGACGGGATGGCGGTCATGATGGGCGGCTGGATTTCCAGACGAGCTAACTTACTCCACCGTAACGCTTTTCGCCAGATTTCTTGGTTTATCCACGTCGCAGCCACGGGCCACGGCGGTGTAGTATGACAAGAGTTGGAGCGGGATGACGTTGAGGATCGGCGTGAGGTAGGACGGGCAGTCTGGAACGTAGATCACATCCTTGGTGAGGCGCTCCAGCTCCGTGCGGCCCTCGGTGGTCACGGCGATGACGGGGCCTTTGCGGGCGAGGACTTCCTCGATGTTGCTGACGTTCTTGTCGAACACCGCGTCACCAGGAGCGATGAAAACGGACGGCATGTCCGGTTTTACCAAAGCGATGACGCCGTGCTTCAATTCCGCACTCGGATGACCGCTGGCGTAGATGTAGCTGATTTCCTTCATCTTCAGTGCGCCTTCGAGCGCGACTGGGTAGTTCATCTGACGGCCCATGAACAGCATGCCTTCGGCGTGCGCATGTTTTTCGGCGATGGCCTTGATCTTGTCGGCCTGCTTGAGGATTTGCACGATCTTGTCCGGCAGCGCTTCGAGTTCGTCGATCATCTCTAAACCATCGACGCTGGACAGATGGTGGATGCGGCCTAGCAGCAAGCTCAACAACGTGAGGATCGCGACTTGCGAAGTAAACGTCTTCGTCGCCGCCACACCGATTTCCGGTCCGGCGTGGATGTAAACACCGCCGTCACTCTCGCGGGCGATGGTGCTGCCGACGGTGTTGACGATGCCGAGGCAGCGAATGCCCTTGCGCTGGCCTTCACGCATCGCGGCGAGCGTGTCGATGGTCTCGCCGCTCTGGCTCATCACGAACTGCAAGGTGTTGCGGTTCGTGGGAACGTTGCGGTAGCGGAACTCGCTGGCGATTTCGACTTCCGTCGGCACGCGGGCGAGGGATTCGATGAGATACTCGCCCACCATCGCGGCGTGATACGCGGTGCCGCAGCCGGCGAGAATGATGCGGTCGATCTGCACCAGTTCTTTGGGGGACATGTTCAGACCGCCGAGAATGGCGGTGCATTCATCGCGGGAAAGACGGCCGCGCATCGCGTTGCGCAGGGAATTGGGCTGCTCGTAGATTTCTTTGAGCATGAAGTGCGGGAACTCGCCCTTTTCGGCATCGTCCGCGCTGAACTCCACGCGGCTGACCTTCACATCGGCAGGCACGCCTTGATGCGACTGCACGTCGTAACGATCTTTCGTGATCGTGACGATGTCGTAGTCGTTGAGATAGACCACATCACGCGTGTGAGCGACGACCGCAGACACATCGCTGGCGAGGAAATGCTCGTGATCGCCGAGACCGACGATCAATGGACTGCCGAGACGTGCGCCGACGATCACGCCGGGCAGATCACCATGCATCACGGCGATTCCATACGTGCCTTTGACGCGTGCGAGCGCGGCTTTGAGCGCATTCACGAGGCGCAGCGTGCCGTCTTTTTCCTTCGATCCGTCAAAATAAGTGCCGACCAAATGCGAGAGGACTTCGGTGTCCGTTTGCGACAGGAAGGTGTGACCCTTCGCGATGAGTTGATCACGCAGCGTCTGGTAGTTTTCGATCACGCCGTTATGCACGAGCACCAGTTTGCCGGATTGATCGGGATGCGGGTGCGCATTCACATCCGTGGCCGGGCCATGCGTGGCCCAGCGCGTGTGCGAGATGCCCATCGTGCCCAGCGGGTTCGCCTCGGTCACAGCAATGCGCAGATTGTCGATACGACCGGCACGCTTCACGATGCGGAGGTCTTCGCCGCCGCCATTGAGCGCCATGCCCGCCGAGTCATAGCCGCGATATTCCAGACGACGCAGCCCGTCCAAAAGGATTGGGCTGGCCTGACGATTGCCGATGTATCCAACGATTCCGCACATGAGAAAAATAAAGGGGGTAAAAAGGGGCCTGTCGAATGACAGGCCGGTACGATACCGCCACGCACAACCCGCGCCAGCAGTTCGTGCCCTTGGCCTTTTTCTTTATTGGGAGGAAGTTTGGCCCTCGCTCAGGCCATGATCCCCGGCACCAGCTCCCCATGCACATCGGTGAGGCGGAAATCACGGCCTTGGTAGCGGAAGGTGAGGCGTTCGTGGTCGAGGCCGAGCAGATGCAGCACGGTGGCGTTTAGATCGTGCGTGTGAACGGGGTTCTCGGTGACATTGAAGCCGAAATCGTCGGTTTTGCCATGAACGGTGCCCGGTTTGACGCCGCCACCGGCCATCCACATCGTGTAGGCATCCTTGTGGTGATCGCGGCCGGGTGAGGTCTTCGTGCCGTCGCCGTTGATGCCCTGGCGCAGCGGTGTGCGGCCAAATTCGCCTCCCCAGATGACGAGCGTTTCATCCAGCAGGCCGCGCTGCTTCAAATCGCGCACAAGAGCGGCCATCGGCTGGTCCACATCCTTTGCTTTGGCCGTTAGGCGTTGTTTGAGACCACCGTGGTGGTCCCAATCGGAATCAAAGAGCTGCACCATGCGCGTGCCGCGTTCGATGAGGCGACGGGCGAGCAGGCAGTTGTTCGCGAACGAGGCTTTGCCTGGCTGTGCGCCATACATGTTCAGCGTGGCTTTGTTTTCCTGCGAGATATCCATCAGCTCTGGCACGCTGGTTTGCATGCGGTAGGCCATTTCATACTGGCTGATGCGCGTGGCGATCTCGGGATCACCGACGATGCCGAGTTGGCGTTCGTTGAGCTCCTTCACGGCATCCAATACACGGCGACGATCCTGGGTGCTGTGTCCCGGTGGATTGCCAAGAAAGAGCACGGGTTCACCACTGCCGCGGAATGGAATGCCCTGATATACGCTTGGCAGGAAGCCGGTGCTCCAAAGGGTTGAGCCTGCGCCGCCTGGAGGGCCCGAAAGCAGCACAACGTAGGTCGGCAGATCGCGATTTTCGGCTCCTAGTCCATAAGTCACCCAAGCGCCGAGGCTGGGGCGTCCGCCTTGGCCGAAGCCGGTGTGCAGAAACATCTGCGCTGGGGCGTGATTGATCTCGTTGGTGTGCAGAGATTTCACCACGCAGATGTCATCCGCCACGGTGCCGAGGTGCGGCAGCAGCTCGCTCAATTCGAGTCCGCTCTGCCCGTGGCGCTGAAATTTGAATTCCGTGCCCGCCAGCCGCATCTCGCCACCGATGAAGGCGAAGCGTTTGCCAGTGGTCAGCTCCTCCGGGCACTTCTGGCCGTCCATCTTCTGCAGCAGCGGCTTGTAGTCGAATAGATCGAGCTGCGAAGGCGCACCGATCATGTGCAGGTAGATGATGTGCTTCGCTTTTGGCACGAAATGTGGCTGCCTGGCCAGCTCTGCCGCAGGCAAATCCTGAGCGAGCAATGATCCCAGCGCAGCCGAGCCAAGTCCAAGACCCGACTGCCGGAAGAACTGGCGGCGGGAGACATGGAGAAAGTCAGGCGTGGTAGTCATACAGTGCGTAGAACGTTGGCAAAACCGCTGAGATTGCGTGACTTCGAGCCCCGACTGTATGATAAGGGGAAATGGCACTGGGAACTAAAAATCGACTGCATGAAACGGGCGTTGCCTGCAAAACACATCTGCGCGAGCAACATGGCGACAAGCTGGAGTTGGTGACGGAATTCATTGCCGAGATCGAAGGCACCGGCTCAAAGCAGGATCTCACGGCATGGAACCAATTCAGCGATCTCCGGCGCAATCAGGCCGAGATGCTGCAGCGTGCGGAAGCCGCGTTTCAAACTTGGCTTGCGGGCGGTTGATGCTTGCTAAAAAGCGCACCAGAAACAGCAGCGCCAGCGTTGTCAGTGCACCGGTGGCATCCGCGATGAGATCACGCATGGTTTCGCGAATGCTGTGCTGAATGTGCGAGCCATACACGACATCGGAGAACAGTTCCGCAAATTCCCAGAACAGCCCGACCGTGCAGGCCAGCGTGAAGGTGAAGAGATAATGGGCGAAGGCGGTCAGTGTGCCGAACCAGGAGGCAAAACAATCCAGCGCATGCCAGGCGAAGAACGCGATGGCCACACCGCCACTGTAATGCATCAAAAAATCGAGCTGCTGGCGATACGGCGTGTCCATAATTGCCTGATGGAAGACGAGCACCGCTAGCGGTGCCCACCCGGCACGGAGCAGAAGTCGAAACAACTTCGTCATGCTTTCCAGTCCACTTTAGCGATCTGCTCGCGGCCATTGCGGTCGTGATACTTCACATGGCCGTGCTCGATGCCGTATTCGTGGACACACTTGGTCACTTTGACGTCGTAGCAGCAGTATTCGGCGATCTTGGCGACTTCGCCTTGTTGCCACCACTTGAGCGCATCGAGGCCGTCAGCGGTTTTGCCCATGCCGAGAGTGGCGGCTGCCACGGCGTCGAGTTTGATGCGATGGCCGAGGACTTTTTCCAAATCGATCAGCAGGTCGAGGCTGTGCGGAACGTCGGCTGGATCAAACATGATGTCGTGACCCTTGAGCACTTCGTAGTCGAAGCCGATGTGGTTGAATCCGACCACAAGATCAGCCGTCTTGAGCTGCTTGATGAGCGCTGCGGCCTCATCTTGCGTGTAGATGGAGTATTCGTTCTGCTTGGTGCTGAACGTGCAGGCCACGGAGATGCCCATCATGTGCTTGTTACCCCATCCACCCACATCGTTGGCAGTACGGCGGGTTTCGAGGTCGAAATAGACGATGTCTCCGGCCATGATCGCGAAGCGTGGCAGGAAACTCAGCCGATGCGGTAAACGATGCGCGCCTTGTCCTTGTCGTAGGGCGACATCTCGAGCTTCACGGCATCGCCAATGACGAGACGGATGAATTTCTTGCGCATCTTGCCAGAGATGTGAGCGAGCACTTCGTGGCCGTTGCGTAGTTTCACGCGAAACATGGTGCCAGCAAGCACGGCGGCGATGGTGCCTTCGAGTTCTATAGCTTCTTCCTTCTGCTTGGCCTCATCTACAGGATCCACCGGACGTGGCGGTGGAACGAAACGTGGTGGCGGAGGGCCGTTGCGTTTGGGAGGACCACCGCGAGAGGGACCACGGTTTGGGCCGCTGCGTGAAGGACCGCGATTGGGAGGACGTGACATACGTGAAAAAAGTTGGGCGTGAGGATGCTGCCGCATGCAGGGATTACAAGGGTAATTTTGCAGGGT
>CANIZT010000104.1 GCA_947471905.1 Verrucomicrobiaceae bacterium | reverse complement strand
CTGATGGGGCTAGAGGCCTCGCGTGCGGAAGCGCATCGACTCACCGAAGTGTCGCATCGTGCGCTGGATGTATTTGGCGAAGCAGCGGCACGGCTGCGGCAGCTTTCGGACTATCTTCTCAGTCGGGATTATTGAGAAGATTGGCTACTTCACCTTCTTCTTGGGCACTTCTTCAGACTTTGTCTGGATGACCTCTCCACCAGAGGGAATGACGAGTTCATCCCGCACCTGCACGAAAGAACGTCCTTCCTTGGAAGCGTGGATGTAGAGCTTTTGTTTGCGCTTTTTGAGCGTCTTCAGCACTACTTCCATCTGCTCAGAATCCACTTTGTCCATGAAGTCGGCGAACCAGTAGATCGTGTCGGCTTCCATGACCTCCTTCGACATGAGAGCGGTCCAGGCGTGGGTGATGCCATTGAACTCCACGAAGTGCGTGTTCCGGCGCTTTTCCATCTGGTTGAAGATGTCTTCCAGCGGCATGGGCAGGGCGGGGTTGTATTTGAATTTTTTGCGCTCTGCGGCGGGCGTGTTGAGCGGGGTCTTGCCCTCCCAGATCTGCCAGAAGGTGCGGAATTTGTCGCCATTGGTGGGATTGATGTCGTCGTCGATCTTCTCCTTGGGTTTGACGAGGCCGCAGCCAAAGTAGAGCACCAGCGGACTGCCGAAGGCGACCTTGTCGAGTTCCTTGGCGACGAGTGGAAGGTACTTGGTCATGGAGCGTGAGACATCCATGACGACGGCGATTTTGCGTGTGTCCTTGAGTTCTTTGCCGAACATCATCAGCGGTTTGAACGTCATGCCGGACATGCCTCCCATGCCGTGACCATTGCCAAAGCCACCCCCGGCACCGCCGGTGCCAAAACCGCCGCTACCGAGCTTCCCACCACCGGCGAGGGACGAGATGTCGGGCAGTTCGAGCATGTCCGGTGGGGCTTCTGGCAAGACCAGTGAGGCGTTGATGCTAGTTGATACCAGCCGTTGTTTCGGCGGAGTCTTTTGCAGTTTCTGCTGACGTTTCATCTGCACCTTATGCGCCAGATCGGCGGAGGCCGCCGCTCCCTGCTGCGTGCCGCCACCAGGCAGGAAATCGACCTGTTTCTCAAAAGTCTGCGTGGCCAGCACCACCAAGCCTGCAAGCACAAGCAGACCCGCATGAAAAAGCAGACTTAGCGTGAGCGATCCACCACCGATGGAGCGCCACAGACGCACCAGAGCATTGGGCTGCTTGTACATCACTGGGGCAGGAGAAGTGATCGCGACAGGTTCCGACAACAATTCTTCAACTGTCGCGGAGGTGTCGGTTGGTGGGTCCATGGTTGGTTGTGCCCCCATAACGTAGGCCGGAGGTCAATCTTGATTCGAATATCTCCTCAGGCTTCCGATTGAAGGTGCGAAAGATCCTCACATGGCCAAACGCACAGCTTGGACAGTTCCATGTTTTCCCTTGCCCCACCGTGCAAACCGTGTTCTCTCAACCTTCAAATCAACACACTATTTACACACATGAGCGAGCGTCGCGTCGTCATCACAGGCATGGGAGTTGTCTCCCCCGTCGGCAACAATAAGGACGATTTTTGGAAGAACATCCAGGCAGGCAAGAGCGGCATCCGCCGCCTGCAATCCATGGACACTACGAAGTACGACTGCAAGATCGGCGGCGAGGTGGTGGACTTTGATCCGACCGGCTACTTCAACAACCACAAGGACGCCCGCCGTGCGGACCGCTATTTCCAGTTTGCCATGGCAGCCTCGAAAATGGCCGCCAAAGATGCCAATTTGAACCCTGACAGCCTGGACCCACATCGCGTTGGCGTCATGGTCGGCAGCGGCATCGGTGGTCTCGGCACACTCGAAACGCAGTATGAGGTGCTATTGACGAAATCGCCCTCTCGCGTCTCGCCATTCATCATTCCGATGATGATTTCAAACATCGCCAGCGGCATGATCGCTGCGGAATACGGCTTCATGGGGCCGAACATGGCCATCGTCACCGCCTGCGCGACCTCGAACAACAACATCGGCGAAGCCTGGCGCATGATTAAGTTCGGTGATGCCGACGCGATGATCTGCGGTGGAGCCGAAGCGTCGATCCGCCCCTGCGGTCTCGCCGGTTTCAGCAACATGAAGGCTCTCAGCCTGCGCAATGACGAGCCTGAGCGTGCTTCCCGCCCGTGGGACAAGGACCGCGATGGTTTCGTCATGGGCGAAGGTGCCGGCGTGGTCGTGATCGAAGAACTCGAACACGCCAAGAAGCGCGGCGCGACCATTTATGCTGAATTGGCCGGTTATGGCACCACAGCGGATGCCTATCATCTCACCTCGCCGCATCCAGAAGGTCTTGGCGCTGCCAAGTGCATGGAAATGGCCCTGCGCCATGCCAAGCTGAACACGACGGACGTGCAATACATCAACGCGCATGCCACCTCGACCCCGGTCGGCGATTTGTGCGAACTGCGTGCCATCAAGCGCGTGTTCGGCGACTACGCGAAGAGTGGCAACGGCCTGCTCGTCTCCGGCACCAAGTCGATGACCGGTCACTTGCTCGGTGCCGCCGGTGGTGTCGAACTCGTCGCCTCGATCTACGCGATCCAGGACCAGATCGTCCCACCCACGATCAACGTCGATAATCTCGACCCAGAAGTGGACGTGGACGTCGTGCCGAACACCGCGCGCCCAGCCAAAGTGAACGCTGTCTTGAGCAACTCCTTCGGCTTCGGCGGCCACAACGCCGCGCTGCTGATCAAGAAGTTCGAGGGTTGATGCTTGAATCGTTGAAGGCTGTTAACGCGAGACTTGGAGTTCCAAGTTTTTCGCGTTCTCGCCAACTTCGAGGCTCCAGTCGCCTGCGCCTGGCTTCTGCTCTTTCGTGGTGACGGTCCCATCAGCCGTTTCCAGGCCGGGAACATCGGCGGCACTGTAGCTGACGGTGAGTTTCACTTTGCCAAGCACAGGGCCGGTCTTGTCATCGAGCTTGAACTTGCCGCCCATCACGCGGGCGCAGGCCACGGGTGCGGAAGGATCTTCGGGCGTGAAGATCACGCTGCCCCAGCTCACCGGCTTGCCGTTGACGGTGACTTTGCCGTCAATCGCCGTGCGTTTGGCGGGTTTGAGGAAGCCTTGATTGCGCAGCCAGTCGCGCAGATGGCCGCTCCATGTGCCGAGCACGGGATCGCCGAGGAACAAGCCCACGCCGTGCGGACCAGGACGGTAGATGTGCAGTTCGGCGGGCACTTTGTTTTTGCGGCAGGCGAGGTAGAACGCCACGGCGTTTTCGGCTGGCACGACGGTGTCTTCGTCGGTCTGGAAGATGAACGTTGGTGGTGTGTTTGCGGTGACGCGGGTTTCGGTGCTGACGTGCTTCGCGAGTTCGTCGCTGTCATTCGGACCGAGCAGATTCTTGCGCGAGCCTTTGTGGCCGAAGTCCTCGATCATCGAAATCACAGGATAGGTCGGCGCGGCGACATCGGGCCGGGCGCTGACTTGATCCACGGCGTCGTTTGTGGCTCCGGCGGGCTTTTCATCGAACATCGTCGCCGCCATCGAGGTGAGATGACCGCCAGCGGAGAAGCCGATGATGCCGATGCGGTTCGGGTCGATGCCATACTGCTTAGCGTTCGACCGCACATGGCGGATCGCTCGCTGCACGTCGATGAGCTGGGTCGGGAAATGATAACCGGCCGAGCCGAGGCGATAATGCAGCACGAACGCCGAGACACCGATGCCGTTGAACCACTTCGCGACCTGCACGCCCTCGTGATCCGCTGCGAGACCGCCGTAACCACCACCGGGGCATACGACAAAGGCCGCACCATTGGCTTTATCCTTCGCTGCAGGCCAGACGTTGATGAAGGGCTGGTCTTTGTCAGTGTCACCTTTCGCACCGGGAGCACCTTCGGGCCAGAGGCGGACTTTAGTAGGTTCGGCAAAGGCGAGTGTGGTTAAAAACAGGGCGGCGGTGAAAAGAGAAAGCTTGTTCATGGGTTGGGTGTTCTGTTAATCCTGACAATCCAACCCGTTCTTTCATCCACCATGATCACTCGTCGTCATTTTCTCTCCACCAGCCTCGGCGCTCTCAGCGTCTCCACCTTGCCTGCCATTGAGCCGATCAAGCGTCCAGGCAAAAGCCGCATGCAGCTCGGCGTGGCCGCGTACAGCTTCCGCGAATACTTCCAGTGGATGCGTGACAAGGAGCAGAAGCCGAAGGGTGATCGCAGCGCCTGGAGCATCCTTGATTTCGTCGATTGGTGCGGCGACAACGGCGTGCCGGGAGCCGAAGTGACGAGCTACTTCTTCCCGCCGGAGGTCGATGAAGCCTTCCTACTTGAATTGAAGCGCCGTGCCTACCTGCGTGGCTTGCAAATCGCGGGCACCGCCGTCGGTAACAACTTTGCCTTACCCAAAGGCGAGAAGCTGAGCGAACAGATCGCTTACACGAAAAAGTGGATCGATTACTCTGCGATCATGGGAGCACCTCACATCCGTGTGTTCGCTGGTCCACAATCAAAAGAACTCACGGAAGAACAGGCGGTGGCGAACTGCCTTGAGTCCTATCAGGAGTGCCTCGACTACGCAGGCAAGAAGGGTGTCTTCCTAGGTCTCGAAAACCACGGCGGCATCGTTGCCGAGCCGGACAACCTCATCAAGATGGTGCAGGCCGCCAAGAGCCCCTGGGCGGGCATCAACCTCGACAGCGGCAACTTCCACACCGAAGACCCCTATGCCGATCTCGCCAAGATCGCGCCCTATGCCGTTAATGTGCAGCTCAAGATGGAGATCAGCCGCAAGGGCAGCAAGGAATCCGAGCCGAGTGATGTGAAGCGTGTCATTCAGATCATGCGTGACGCGAACTACCAGGGCTGGTTCACGCTCGAATTCGAGACGAAGGAAGAGCCATTTGTCCGAGTGCCGGAGATTTGCGCGATGCTGAAGCCCTTGTTGGGGTGAGTTTGCGGTTGAAGGCGGCGTTTTGCCGTGGTTTGCATTTGTTGAACCAGGTTCTGGGCGCAAAGGTGCTCCTGAATCTGGTCACAACCGTATTTCCTCATGTCCGCCTCCCACGCCCCCACCGTCGTCATCGAGAACTTCTATCCCTGCCTTGAAGGTGGTCGGCATCCGGTCAAACGGGTGATTGGCGAGCCGCTGGACATCTGGTGTGACATTTTCAAAGATGGCCACGATGTGATGAGCGCGGTGCTGCGCTGGCGGCTAGCAGGAACACGGCGCTGGTTTGAAGCGCCGATGAAACAGCGCGAAAATGACCGCTGGCAGGGCCAGTGCTGCTTTGAAAAGGCCGGACGCTGGGAATACGTCGTCGAAGCTTGGGGCGACACGTTCCGCTCGTGGAAGAAGACCTTCGCCGTGCGAGTGCAGGCCAAGGATCCCGATGCCCCCATCGAGGCTCAGGAAGGAGCACGACTGCTGCGCGATGCCGCGAAGCGTGCGCGTGCCGCCGGCGTGCCCGCGGCGGCGACGCAGCTCGAAGACTGCGCCGATCTGCTCACCAGCGTGGCTCCGGGAGACATCATGGACGTGCTGCAATCCGAGGAAATGCAGAGCCTGATGGACCAGTATCCTGACCGCTCGCAGTCCACCACTTCCGATGCGCTGCGTGCCATCGTCGAGCGCGAACGGGCGCGGTTCTCCGCGTGGTATGAATTCTTTCCGCGTGGAGCGGAAGGCCGCAGCGACAAGCATTCCTCCTTCCGCGACTGCCTAGGACGGCTCGATCACGCGGCGCAGATGGGCTTCGATGTGATCTACTTCCCGCCGATCCATCCGATTGGCATCACCGCCCGTAAAGGCAAAAACAACACGCTCACGGCCAATGCTGACGATGTCGGCAGTCCGTGGGCCATCGGTGGTCCGACGGGTGGTCATCGTGAGATCGAACCGGCGCTTGGCACAGAGAAAGATTTCGTGTGGCTGATCAAGGAGGCGAAGAAACGCGGCATGGAAATCGCGCTCGACTTTGCCCTCAACTGCTCGCCCGACCATCCTTACGTTAAAACGCATCCAGATTGGTTCTACCAGCGTCCCGACGGCAGCATCCGCTACGCGGAAAATCCGCCGAAGAAGTACCAGGACATCTATCCCCTCAACTTCCACTGCGACGACTGGCGCAATTTGTGGAAGGAGCTGACTGATGTGGTGCAGTACTGGGTCGATGTCGGCGTGAAAATTTTCCGCGTCGATAATCCGCACACGAAGCCGGTCGCGTTCTGGGAGGAACTCATCGCCACCATCCAGCGCAAAGACCCCGATGTGCTGTTCCTCGCCGAGGCCTTCACCAAACCGAAGATGATGCAAGTGCTCGGTAAAGTCGGCTTCACGCAAAGCTACACCTACTTCACCTGGCGCGAGAACTGCCATGCGCTGACCGAATACGCCCTGGAACTCACGCAAAGCGACATGCGCTGGTATTACCGGGCGAATTTCTGGCCGAACACGCCCGACATCCTGCCTGAGCACCTGCAAAACGCCGGCCCGCAGATGTTCCGCATCCGTGCCGCCCTCGCTGCCACCCTGTCATCGAGCTGGGGCATGTATTCGGGTTATGAACTGTGCGAAAACGATCCGTATCCCGGCAAGGAGGAATATAACAACAGCGAGAAGTACGAGCTCAAGCCGCGCGACTACAACAAGCCCGGCAACATCACCGCTTTCATCCGCACGCTAAACCTCATCCGTCGCGACAACCCGGCGCTGCACCTCTACGACAACCTAAGCTTCCACGGCTCCGATCACGGCCAGATTATCTGCTACAGCAAGGCCACGCCCGATTTCAGCAATCGCATCCTCTGCGTCATCAGCCATGATGCCCATCAGGGCGTGATGAGCACAGTGCATCTCAACCTCGCCGCCCTCGGTCTCGACAGCAGCCGCGCGTTCAAGGTCACCGACCTCATGCACAATCAAAGCTACGAATGGCGTGGTCCGGACAACTATGTCGCGCTCAATCCAAGCGGTGTGTCGATGCATATCTTCAAGGTGGAGCAGTGAATCAATACATGGTCGGAAGATCATGGAGTGACTCATCGTTCCGAATGGATGCGTCACATCCTGACTTGTCTTCTCATTATCGGATTCATCCACACCGCCAGCGCCCAGCAGCCGAAATGGTTCAAGGGTAACACGCACACGCATTCGCTGTGGAGTGATGGGAATGATTTCCCGGAGATGATCACGGACTGGTACAAGCAGCATGGCTACGATTTCCTGGCGATCTCCGACCACAACGTGCTTCAGGCGAAAGAGGTTTGGATGAGTGTTCCGGCGGTGGAGAAGCGGCACAAGGCGCTGGGGAAGACGACGATGGAGAAGTATCGTGCTCGTTTTGGCGACGAGTGGGTGACAATACGGGAGAAGGACGGAGCGACCGAGGTGCGCTTGAAGAAGCTGGAGGAATACCGACCCAAGTTTGAGGAGCCGGGCAAGTTTCTGCTCGTGCAGGCGGAGGAGATCAGCGCGGGCATCGGCAAGGTGCCGATCCACATGAACGCGGTGAACTTGCGGGAGGAGATCAAGCCGGTCAAAGACCTCAGCAGCATCCAGGAGGTGATGCGCGCGAATCTACAGCTCGTGAATGAACAATCGAGACGGCTTGGCGTGCCGATGCTCACGCACATCAATCATCCCAACTTCAAATGGGCGCTTTCCGCCGAGGATTTGGCTGCGGTCTTGGAGGAAAACTTCTGGGAGATCTACAACGGTCATCCCGGCATCAACTGGGAGGGCGATGCGACACGAGTCGGACATGAAAAGATGTGGGACATCATCAACATGCTGCGCATCACGCAGTCCAAGGCACCGCCGCTGTATGGCGTCGGCACCGATGACTCGCATCATTACCACGGCGAGGACAATGGTCCGGGACGCGGCTGGGTGATGGTGCGTGCGTCGAAGCTGGATCCCGCCGAGATCGTCAAGGCGATGAAGGCGGGCGATTTTTATGCGTCCTCGGGCGTCACGTTGGACGATGTGAGCTACAAGGACGGCACGCTGCGCATTCGCATCCATGCCGAGCCCGGCGTGAAGTACACCACGCAGATTCGCGGCACCTTGACGGGCTATGATCCCGCGACACGCGAAGCACCTGTGGCGAAGGATGATCTGCATGCGCCGCGGCTGCTGTATTCCGACGATGTGGGCAAAACACTCGACACCATTGAAGGTGAAGATGTTGTCTGGAAACGTTCGGGCAAAGAGCTGTGCTTCCGCGCCATCGTTGTTTCCTCGAAGCCCTATCCAAAACCGTCGTTCGAGGGACAGACAGAGATGGCGTGGACCCAGCCGATGGGGTGGAGAAATTAGTCTTGTTGCTGTGCAACAAGGGACCGTCCAGTTGCAGAGCAACTGGGCAACTTACCGGATCCGCATGCCCTGCATGCGGCCCTGCATGCCTTCGAGCATGGGGGCCATTTCGAGTTTCATCGAGAGCGGGGCTTCCTTGAAGAAGAGGCCCAAGTCCTTGGTGAAGGATTTTTCGAAGCTGGCGGCGTCCTGGTCGAGCATCATTTGCATCTCCGGGTTTTTGGAGGATTTCTTTTTCATCTCGCGCTGAATGCCACCGATGATGCGGCGGCGGTCTTCCGCCGGCAGCTTTTCGAGGCCCTTCATCACGGCTTTGAAGTTTTCTTCGACGGTGCGGCTGATGTACTCGCCTTTTTCCTCGTCGGTCAGTGATTTGAAGAAGCGGTCCATGGTCTCCAGACCATCTTCACGCATGGTGCTGCGCTGGTTGAAGTCGAGCTTGATGACGGAGGTGATGATCTTGTCGAGATGCTGCTGGCGTTGCTCATGGCCGAGGTCTGCGTCTTCGAACCATGGAGCGCTCTCCATCAAGGCGAGTGTCTTCTCCGGCGAGAAGACGGAATCCTCGGTGACCCACATCACGACGGCCACCCCGGTCCAAACGAGGGCGAGGAAGGCGGCGACTTGAAGCCAGAGACGCTGGACCGGCATGCGAGATTACTTTTTGCCAAAGCGGCGGCCTAACAACGACAGAAATTCGCCGGATTCTTCGACCTTGAGCTTTTTGGTGACGGCGAAGTAGGCGATAGCGGCGATGCTGATGCTCACACCGAGAGCACCGCAGCGCGGGAAGAAGGTCAGGTGTGACCAGTCAGACATGATCGTGTATTTCGCCGCCAGACAGACGGCGGACATCGCAGCAATGCCGATGACGAGCTTGATGAGCGCCTGCACGAGCGAGTGTGTTTCGAGACCGTGGGCGAATTTGCGCATGCAGAGGTAGAGCGTGAGGAAATTGAGCGAGAGACCCACCGCCGTGGCCCAGGCGAGCGCAGTGTGGTCCCAATGGAAGACGAAGACGGTGATCGAGTTCACCGTGGCGGTGAACGCAATGACGCCGATGCTGACCATCATCGGAATGAAACGGCGGTTGATGGTGTAGAACGCGGGCTGCAGCACCTTGATGGCAGCGTAGAAGATCAGGCCAAAGGCATAGGCCTGGAGCGGTGCGGCGGTGTTTTGCACGTCCTCGGCCGTGAATTTGCCATGCTCGAAAATGACGGAGATGATCTCCTGCGAAAGCAGGGTGAGGCCGACCGCGCAGGGCAGCGTGAGGAAGAGCACTAGGCGCAAGCCTTTGGCAAGAGCCGCACGAAAGGCGGGTGTCATGCCTTCCGTGGCGAGACGGGAGAGCATCGGCAGTGTGACGGTTGCAACGGCGACGCCAAACAGGCCGAGCGGGAGCTGCTGGAGGCGCTGCGCATTTGCCAGCCAGGCGAGCGATTTTTCGTGCCCCGCAGTGAAGGTGGCGAAAATGGTATTGAGCAGCACTGCGACCTGCGTGCCGCTGGCGGCGAGCATCGAAGGCCACATGAGGTGTAGCACTTCCTTCACGGCAGGATCTTTGCAGCCGAAGTCGAAGCGAAAACGGAAACCGACGCGGCGCAAAGATGGAAGCTGCACGGCGAGTTGCAGCACACCGCCGATTAACGTGCCGATGGCGAAGCCGGTAAGGCCTTTTTCACTGACATTGCCGTGGCGGAAGCCGGGATCGATGATCCAAGCGAGAATGACGCCACCGACGATGCAGCCGAGATTGAAAAAGGCGGAGGCGACGGCTGGAATGAAGAAGACTTTCTTTGAGTTCAGCATGCCCATGACCAGTGCCGTGACGGACACGATCGCGATGAAAGGATACATGATCTGTGCGAGCCAGGTGCCGAGCACTTTGGCTTCCTCACTGAGTCCTGGCGTGAGTATGCGGAACAGAATCGGTGCCAGAGCTACGCCGGCGATCGCTACGAGCGTCATGAACCACATCGAGAGCGAGATCATCTTGCGCGCGAGGACCCAGGCGGCTTCGTCGCCCTCGGTTTTCATCTTTTTCGAGAACGTGGTGACGAAGGCAGTCGAAAGAGCGCCTTCGGCAAAAAGATCGCGCAGCATGTTTGGCGTGCGGAATGCGGCGGTGAAGATGCCGGTGAAGGCAGAACCGAAGAAGCCGTTCAGCATCTGATCGCGCACGAGTCCGAGGACGCGGCTGCAGAGGATGGCGATGGAGACGATCCCGGTGGATCGTGCCGTAGTGCTAGCCTCTGGCTTGCACTCTGTTGTCCGGTCTGCTGTGGTGCTCATGTTACTTTGATGCGGGATTCAACGTGCGGCACATGCAGGCCAGCCTGACGTGGATTGTCCACAATGTATTTGGCGAAATGCCAGAGGGAGTCTGGATCACGCACAATATGATCGTACGTCTCGTGCTGCCAGACATCGCCCTGTCTGCCAGTCTGTTTGTTGATTTCGTGGGCGCTGAACGATTTCCATGAGTGGAGAATCCTCCCCAGAGCAAATCCAGGGCGAGGAGTGAGGAGCACATGAACGTGATTTGGCATCACCACCCAGGCGACAAGGTCATAGCGTTCGCCGTCGAAGTGCCGCAGGGCGTCCGCCACAATTTGCGCAAGCGCAGGGTCTTTGAGAAGGCATGAGCCGTAACCGGCATCCAGCCATTGCTGCACTTTTTCTGAGAACATCTCATGGTATTCCTGGCTTTGTGCGGCTGACCAAGGTTCAGGGTTGGTGTCCAGCCATTCAGCGCGGTTTTTTCTCAGCGCTTCGAGTTTTTCCTGAGGCAGTGAGTCGCGCAGGCGAAACGTGACGAAGTAGGTGCGGCCTTCCTGCTGCCAGTGCGGCAAATTGCGTCGTGAGACATCCACATCCGCACACGGATCGAAGTAGGTGAAGTCATCGAAGATGTTGAGGCAGGGCTTTTGCAAGCTAGAAGGTATGGCGGTTGGCGGAATTAGCTGCAACCGGGACGGTTGCACTACGTACGGACGCTAGCACGCCGCAGTTTGTCCATCATGGCGATGCCCATGCCGTGTTCATGCAACGGTTCCGCAATGATTTCATCGACGCCGAGCTTGTCGAGCGCGCGCAGGACGTAAAAGAAGCGCACGGCGGCCTCGGGCAGCTTGCCGTTGCCAGGGCTGAGCATCATGACTTCTTCCCAGTCGGTGAGATTGAGGTAGCCGTCCTTCTCCTCGCCACGGTAGCTCATGAGGGCGTAACGTTTGCCTTCTTCGGGGATGAAATCGGACGGGCGTTCGAGCAGGCGCAGCGGCGTCTTTGGCGCGTAATGCGATGCGAGCTGGCCGGGAGCTTCGGTGGCTTCATCGACGACGGTGCGCGTGGCATAGCGAACTTTGCCATACAGCTTCAAATCCTCCGCCGTGATGGGGCCGGGGCGCACGATGGTGATGAACATCTTCGGGCTGCCGGGCTCGATTTTGATGATGGTGGACTCCAGGCCGAACATGCAGGCGCCGGCATCCACAATGAGATGGATGCGACCGTCGAGTTCGGTGAGCACGGCGCTGGCGGAAGTCGGGCTGATGGAGCCAAAGCGGTTCGCGCTGGGCGCAGCGAGTGGTTTGTCCAGCGCGCTGATGACGCGGCGAAAAATCGGATTGGAACTCACACGAACGGCCACGGTGGGCAGGCCGGCGGTGACGATGTCGGGAACGATGGGCTTTTTGGGCAGCAGGATCGTGAGCGGGCCGGGCCAGAAGCGCTCGGTCATTTTTTTCAAGGTCAGGGCAATTTCTGCGGGCACTTCGGCGACGAGATCGAGCTGATCTTTGTGCGGCAGGTGAACGATGAGCGGATCAAAGGTCGGACGTTCCTTCGCTTCGAAGATTTTCGCGACGGCGGCGGCATCGAGCGCGTTCGCGGCGAGGCCGTAAACTGTTTCCGTCGGCAGGGCGACAACTTCACCTTCGCGGAGTAGCCGGACGGCCTCCTCGACCGCCTGATGCATGAGCGGCGGCTGGTCGGTGGGTAGAACGGCGGTGACGTAACTCATGATGGCGATGTGTGGCTCTCAATCACCGCCCATGCGTTGTGATTGTGGATGGATTCGTAATTTTCGGCTTCGACGCGGAACCAAGTGATGCGCGGATGCGCCTTGGCTTTGACGGCGACGTTGCGCACGAGGTCTTCGACGAAGACGGGATTGTCGTAGGCGGCTTCGGTGACGTGTTTTTCGTCGGGGCGCTTCAAAATGCTGTACAGTTCGCTGCTGGCGCTGGATTCGACGAGTTCGAGGAGTTCCTCGATCCAGACGGGCTCGGAGAAGCGAATGGAAAGTGTGACGGTGCCACGCTGATTGTGTGCGCCGCGGGCGCTGATGGCCTTCGAGCAAGGGCAGAGCGTGGTGACAGGCACTTCGACGGTGAGTACGAAGTCGGTCTTCTTGGCTTCGGCGTTCACTTCAAAGACGACACCGTAGTCGAGAAGACCTTCGGCACCTGAAACAGGCGCTTTTTTGGCGCGGAAGTAGGGGAAGCGCATTTCGACGTGCGCCTTGTCAGCGTGGAGCTTCTTCATCAGTTCACGCGGCATGGCGACGATGTTCGAGACGGTGAGCTCGGTGCCGTGTGCGTGCAGAATCTCAACG
>CANIZT010000103.1 GCA_947471905.1 Verrucomicrobiaceae bacterium | reverse complement strand
TTGGCGATCTCGTTCGAGTAAACGGTGGCGTGCGTGAGGCTGTCGCCAACGATGAGGAGACGCAGATTTTCACCTTCGCCCGCTTTGCGTGGAGAGACGTGCAGTGTGGTCTTGCCCTGTTCCAAAACTTTGCCGCTGGCATCTTTGACGGTGATGGCGAGCGGGTGATCGCCGACATCGGCGTCCGTGGGCTTCACGGTCCAGCGCCTGATTTCGTTTTTACCGAGTTTGCAGACGAATTCGAAGCGGTAGTCCTCGGGCTTCTCCGTGAGCACGATGTTGTCGTGGTAGATGCTCATCTGCACGTCTGGCGTGGCGTAAACGACGGGCGGAAGTGTGAGCTGGAGGTCGCCTGCGAAGGAGAGTGACGCTGCGAGGCAGAAGAGAAGGCCGTATGATTTCATGGAGCGTTGGATGTGGCGGAGTGCTGCGGACTGGAAGTCCGCGCTCCACTACGAACCACCATGAACGAATCGTTCCATGAAGCGCAGAATGGCCGACATGGAAAGCTGGCCGCCGGGGGTGGACGGGAAGTAATCGGTGCCGTGCGTGCCCCAAGGAAGTTCGAGGAACTGATGATCCTCGCGATCTGCACGCAACTGGGTGAAGCGACGGCTGTGGCCGATGCCGACGAGAGAATCGAGCGTGCCGTGGATGAGCAGCGTCGGCAGATTGTGCGTGTTGAGAAACGCGGAAGCAGAAGCGGTGCGGTAGGCTTCGGGGACTTCGTGCGGATCGCCGCCCATGTATTGGCGGACGAGCGTGAGCGATTTCAACAGATCGTTCGGCAGTGCCCATTCACGCGCGAGATGCATGTTCGGCGTGCCATAAACCGAGATGCAGGCACGTGCGCCGAGTTCGGGCATGCCGTAGGCGCAGGCAGCGGCGATTTGTGCGCCGGCGGAACGTCCCATGAAGACGATGCGATTTGTGTCGAAGCCGAGTTCGGCGGCGTGATCGCGAACCCATGCGAAAGCGCGACGTGTGTCTTCGGCTTGAGCAGGCCATGGATGCTTTGGAGCAAGACGGTAGCCGTAGGAACACAAAATGTAACCGTGAGACGCGAGTTCGGTGTTGGCTCCGACGAATTCTCCAGGATCGCCGCTGTCCCAGCCGCCCGTATGGGCAACGAGCAGACACGGCAGCGCGTTATGGGTGCCCTGAGGTCGGTAGATCACGATGTCGAGAGATTCATCACTCTCTTGCCAGTAAGTGCGGCGTTCGGTTTGGACTTCAAACTTGGCGTGATGAAACGGAAGCCACAGGCGGAGCCAGGAGAACGGCAGGCCTTGGTCTTTGGCAATGCGGAAGGCCTGAAAAGCGGGAACGAGGAAGACGCAGGCTAGCAACAGAAACAGCGGGACGAACCAGCGTGAGCTGAACATGGCCGGATATATCAAAACGAGGGAGAGCAGCGCTAGCCAGTGACCGAACTCCGTGGTGACGAGCTGCAACTGCCATTGCAGCCGCGTAGGCGACATCATCCGGGCGTTGAGCGCCAGCAGTGCGAGGATGAGGAATGTCAGAAGGAGAGCCACGGGTTTCACAGAACGGAATCTATCCGCTTCATGGGTGGTGCTGGATTCATAAAATTCGCAACGATCGAGTAAACATAGATACCACTGGGCTCTGACAGCCCGATGGCGTGATGCTTATGGGGCCGCACCTCAAGCATGGGTCATTAAATTATCCGATTTTGCCTGGGTTAACTGGCTTGGTTTCTGAAGGCTTCCAATCACCATCCTTTGCTTCGCGAATGTCCAACAGCGCGATGCCCGGACGTGTGAACTCGATGCGACGCTGACGATAAAGCGCGCCGAGCGCTTGCTTGAAGGCCTTCTTGCTTGCTTCAAAGGTGTTGCGGATGATTTCAGGCGGGCTGTCGTCATCAAACGGCAGCCTGCCGCCGCTGTTGTTCAGCGCTTCGAGAATGCGCTCCGTCAACGATGCGACACGCTGATAACCAGATGCATCAAGGCTGAGGTCGATCTTGCCGCTGGGATGCACCATGCTGACGAAGCCATTGAGCTTTTGCCCGATCTGCAACGGAGCGCCGATGTTCGTGTGATAGAGCAGTCCCAGATGTGTGCCTTCAACGATGGCATTGTAACCCAGCGGTGTACGGCTGGTGATGAGTAGCGAGACTGGCTGCGCTGGCTTGAACGGCGGGCGCGCATGGCTCAGGTGACGGTTCAACCGTGTCGTGGCGATGATGCGGTCCGTTTTCGGATCCAGCATCACATAGGCCACGACTTTGTCGCCCACCCAGACTTGCTCCGCCTGCTCACGAAACGGCAGCAACAGATCCTTGAGCAAACCCCAGTTCAAAAACGCCCCGATGTTGCGGTTCACGCTGACCACTTCCAGCGTCGCAAATTCGCCCACCATGGCCAGCGGCTGCTCTGTTGTTGCCACCAAGCGGTCCTCGGAGTCGCGATAAACGAACACTTCCAACGCATCACCGAGGCTCGTGCCCTTTGGGATGTAACGATTTGGCATCAGAATCTCGCCATGCTCTCCGCCATCGAGATATATGCCGTGTGCCGTGCTGTGAAGTACGGTGAGGGAGTTGCGTTTGCCGATCTGAGCCATGAAGCGCAGACTAGACGCGGTAAAGCATCAATCCAGCAGCTACTTCACCTTCACCACGACCATCTTCTCTGCATCACGGGCATAGAGCAGGCCATTGGCAAAGGCATCGTGGCTGCGGTGGCCAGCACGGGTGATCTGGCTGCGGTTGAGGAGATCGAATTTGCTGGGAGTGGCTTTGAAAATCAACAGTTCGCCAGATTCGCTGTGCAGCAGCAGTTTGTCGCCGACGGCGATCAATGTGCCGCCCTGGATGCGATCAGGTGCTTCCCACGCGACTTTGCCATCGGCCACGGTGATGCAGCGCAGCGTCATGCCGCTCTCCTGGCGGCCATGCAGGCCATAGACATGACCGGCGTGATAAACCGGCGTGGTGTAGTGGCAGTCGAGCACGTCAGATTTTTTCCACAGGTTCTCCAGCTTGCGCGTGGCCTTGTTCCATTGCCACAGGGCGGCACCGACATCGTAGGCGGCGGAGAACAGCAGTTTGCCATCGCCACAGGGCACAGGCGCGGCAGCATTGACGGAGGCGTCGATCTCGGCGCGGAAGAATTCATCGGCCAGCACCTTGCCATCGCTCACCTGGGTCAAAACGATGCCGCGGCGGGTGAAGAAAGCGCTCACGCTCTTATCTTCGGGTATCAAAATGGGCGAGGCATAGCCCGCTTCATGGTCCGTGGCCTGCCAAAGGAGTTTACCTGTGGCGACATCGAGCGCGGTGATGCCTGCACCACCTTTGCCACCGACGTTGAGCAGTACCTTGCCGTCAGCAACGAGCGGTGAGCAGGCGCGGCCGAAGTAACCTTGTGGTGAATCGAGTTCAGCGACGGTGTCGTAGCTCCACAGCAGCTTGCCCGTGTCGAAATCGAGCGCCTGCACGATGCCTTCCGGTCCATGCGTGATGACTTTGCCCTCGGCGATGCATGGCACGGCACGCGGGCCGTTGTCGAAGCCGAAACTGTCGCGATATTCAGTCTTGTAGCGGTGTTTCCAGATCGATTTGCCATCGGCGGCATCGAGCGCTTCGGTAGTCATGTCGGCGTCCTGGCGATGAAACACAATGACGCGACCTTTAGCCACGACTGGTCCGGCGTAGCCAGTGCCAAGCTTGCGATTCCAAAGAATTTCCGACTCGGCGCCACCTGTGATCGCGGCTTCGTCTTGTGCAGTGCTGTTGCGTTGCGGGCCGAGGTATTGCGGCCAGTCACCGGCGTGAAGCTGAATGAATGCGCAGAGGGTGAGGAGAAGCGGGCGCATGGAAATTGATGATGTGCTGGTTAACTGACGAGTGAGAGATTGGGATCGACATCAGCTTCCAACGGCGAGGTGTGGCCGATGTTGAAGCGCTGAACTGCGGCGAAGGCGATCATTCCCGCATTGTCGGTGCAAAGATCGGGCTGCGCGAGCAGCAGTTGCAGCCCTTCTTTAGCACAGCGTGCGGTGAGCGCCGCGCGCAGACCGCGATTGCAGCTCACGCCACCGCTGACGGTGACAAGTTTTTCGCCACACTGCTTCGCCGCGAGCACGAGTTTTTCGACCAACACTTCGATGATCGCCGCTTGCACGCTGGCGCAGACGTTGGTGAGCACCTGTTCGCTTTTTAGATCGAGTTTGGGCAATTCGTAAAGCACGGCGGTCTTCAAGCCGCTGAAACTGAACTCCAGGCTACGGCCGTCGAGAAAGCTGCGGGGAAATGCGAAGGCGGTCGGATCACCGCGATGGGCGAGTTTGTCGATCTCAGGTCCGCCAGGGTAGGGGAGGCCGATCATCTTGGCGACCTTGTCGAAGGCTTCACCCGCCGCGTCATCGCGCGTGCGACCAAGTAATTCGTAGTGGCCCACGTCTCGCACCCGCACCAACATCGTGTGACCGCCGCTGACGATGAGAGCGACGCAGGAGCGCACCGGGCCGTTTTCATTCATGAATGGCGAGAGCAGGTGCCCTTCCATGTGATTCACGGCGATGAACGGCTTGTTTTCCGCGACAGCGAGCGCCTTGGCCATGGATGTGCCGATGAGCAATGAACTGACGAGACCGGGGCCGCTGGTGGCGGCAAAGGCGGTGATGTCTTTCAGCGTGAGGTTTGCATCAGCCAGCACCTGTTCGACCAGCGGACGCACATGCAGGATGTGATTGCGCGAGGCCACCTCCGGCACCACGCCACCGTATTGGCGATGAATTTCGATCTGCGAGGCGATGCGGCTCGCGATCAGCCTGCCATCCAGCGTGCAGATCGCCGCAGCGGTCTCATCGCAGGAGGATTCGAGGGCGAGCAGGCAGGAAGACATATGTTGTAACGAATAAGGCGCATCGAGATTCGGCCATCCAGCATCAAATGCCCAAAAAGAAGCCGCCGTCCCCCGGTTGGGTGGGAAACGGCGGCGTAGATCTGATTCCTGTCAGATTAGTGCTTGTGGCCTTCCTTGCAGCACGAGGCTGCTTTGGAGTCACACGTTGCACAGGCCTTCTTGCTGGCGCAACAGGATGCAAAAAGCATCGAAGACGCAGCAAGTAGAACGGTAGCAATACGGATCATGATGATGATCAGGTGTAAGGTTGTTTATCCAGCCGCTTGAGCGGCAGGCAGCTTACTTGCCGGTGTGCATCGGAGCCGGAGGCGGCGGCGGTGGGGTCTGCTGGCAGGAAGAAAGAACGGCAGCGGAAGCGATGAGGGTGAGGATAGCGATTTTCATATGTGTGTATGGATATTAACCGGTTTGTAAGGTTCCCATCCACCAGACTTCTGATGGAGGGATTTTCTGAGAGTAACGACAACTTCTGTTTTTGCAAACAGCCAAATGCATTCTCTGCGAAAACACGCAAGGGAGGGCAGGATAGGTAAAACTTGGGATAACCAGAATGTCAGGCATTCTGACCTCTAATTCATCCAAACGGTCCGCTGTCTCCCAATCCATAGGCATTGCCGATGACTTCGCCATCATCCTCCTCGAACAAAATGCGCAAAGGTCGGCAGCACACCTCACAGTCGTAGTCCACATCGCATGGAATCTCGCTGAACGATGGCGCGGGCACATCAAACTCCTGAAAACAACTCGGGCAGGTGACGGTGGTAGTGTGCATGGGGTGGCTTTACTTTAATCCCGCCAGATACGCGATTACATCGGCAGCTTCCTGCTGCGTCATCGTTTGCAGGAGGCCTTCTGGCATGATTGATACAGGTAGCGGCTTGTCTGACTTCACCGTCGTGAGCGAATAGCTCTCCGTGGTGCCGGTGACGAGCTTTAGCTTTAGCGATTGATCAGTGCGCTCGATCACGAAACCGGTTTGCACGCGACCGTCGTTCAATTCGACGCTGTGAGCCAGATAGGCGGGCTGGATGACCGAAGAAGGTTTCATGAGGCTCTCCAGAATCTGTTCACGGCTCAAGCGCGTGCCTACCTGCGTCAGATCAGGGCCAAAGTCGCGGCCAATGCCTTTGACGATGTGGCAGGCGAGGCAGGTGGCGAGTTTACCGGTCATGCTCATGAGTTCGCTGCCGCGTTTGGCGTCACCTTGGATTGAGAGGAGCTTTTTCGGGTCGATGTTTGTGCCGAGGGTTTTGATGCGCTGGTCGAAGGGTAGGAAGCGATCAAAGATGGCGGCGATGTCTTGATGTGTGGAGCTAAAGATCGTGGGATCGATTTTGAGTTCGTTGCGAGCAATCGCATTCGCGACCAACAACGCCTCGGTCGGTGTTTGGGCGGAGGCAGGAGCCTTAGATGGCTGTCCATTCGCGATCCATTCCCATAGCAACTGGAATCCATGCGGATCGACCTCACGTGCGCCGATCATTGGCATGTGAGCTGATCCGATGCGGGCGATGCGTGATATAAGCACGCTTTGCTCAGGTTTACCTGGCGTGATGACTCGCGCATCAATAAGGCCGAGTTCGCCACGCAGTGGCTTCTCATTCATCAGCATTGTTTCTGCCATGGGTAGATCTGCGTTCACCATGAGTGCAACGCTGCCACCACCATGGCGTCGATGACAATGAGCGCAGTTCGCATGCAGCCATGAGCGTGCACGAAGTTCGAGGTCGGCTTTGGCATCATGACTCGATACGAGATGATTCTTGAGTCGGTCCATGAACACGGCATCGAGCACATTGGTAGGCTTCTTGCCGCCGATACTGACGAGTTGATCAGGCTGAAAACCAAGGGCGAAGCCGCTCCAATTCGTGTGACAGCGGGCGCATTCGGCGCGGCCGTGGATGCGCCAGGGTTGTTTGTTGTCGAGAGTCAGCTCCTCACCGTCCACGCCGACGAGTTCGGCATCGGTGCTGGCGGCGTTCCAGCGGTAGGAGTAACCGTTCCACGTTTCACCGTCGAAATGAAGCACCTGGGTCTCAATTTTTTTCTTTAAGGTGATCGTGCGAGCAAGCACGGAGTCACTGGGCCATTCGACTTTGTAGTTCAGCTTGTCGGCTTTGCCGCTGACGGTCGTATTAATGCTTTTTCCTTCGGGCAGGGCCACAAAGCGCGTCGCGGAGGCACCGTCCTGCCACATGGGTTCGGCGATCTCGAAGGGCAGTACGCCTGCGGCGGGAGTTTGAGCTGCCGTATCGGTGAAGAGGCCCGTTTCGCTGAGTTTGCGTGGGAAATGGCTGGGTTTACCGACGGCAGGATTGGGAGCGAGGCGATAGATGGGCGTGTTTTTCTGCCAGTCCATCCAATAAATCTCACCATCGCCGCTGAGACCGAAGGTGACGATCTTGTGCGGCGTGTCGGCGATTTCTTCGCGGCGTGTGACTTGTTTGCCGTCGTGCCAGAGTGCCCAGATTTTGCCGGTTTCGTAGTCGCCGTAGATATATGCGTCACGCAGTTCGGGGAAGCGTGTGCCGTGATACACATAACCGCCAGTGATGCTCGCCGCTTCCGTATGCGGATGGGCGGCCACGGGCGGGATGATGGGTTCCGGGCGCTGCGTTTCGGGTTTGATCGGCTGGCTGGCTTCCATGGCGCTCCAGCCGTGATTGCCACCGCGCTGCACGAGATGAATCATCTCCCACTGCTCCCAACCGACATCGCCGCACCACAAGCGGCCCTTGGCATCGAAGCTGATCTTCCACGGATTACGGAAACCAAAGGCCCAGATCTCAGGCATGGCCTTGGGTGTTTTCAAAAACGGATTGTCCTTTGGAATGCGGTACGCTTTGTCGTTCTCTTCGTGATCGACGTCGATGCGGAGGATCGAGGAGAGTAGATCGCTTATATCCTGACCGGTGTTGAGTGGATCAGGCGGGGAAGGAACTTCGGCGTCGCCAGTAGAGATGTAGAGCATGCCATCGGGCCCGAATTGCAGCGAAGCGCCGTTGTGGCCGCCGCTGCGCCATGTCAGCAGCACGGTTTCCGATTTCGGATCGAGCAGCGGCGGTTCTTGCTGCGTGAGTTTGAAACGCGAGAGCTTGGTGCCATCGAGAACTTTGTCGCCATACGCATAGGTGAGGAATACGTAGCCGTTCACCTGCCACTTTGGGTGAAATGCGATGCCATAAGCATGTTGTAGCAGCGGATGATCGGGCTTGAGATCGATGAGCAAATCTTTGGCAGAGGAATCTGGCGAATCTTTGAAGCTCCAAATTTTTCCACCTTTCTCGACAGCGACGAAACGCCCAACGCCGGGCATTGCGATCATCTCCAAAACCTCGTTAAGTTCTATCCGCGTGAAAACCTGTTCCGACACATACGGCTTCGGCGCTTCAGGAGAGCCGTGAATGCGTGACGAAGTCCACTGGGCCTGTGTGAACGAAAATGCAGTAAGGAATAGAATGACGCGAAGCATGGCGCATCATGGAATGATCGGGGGGGCTTCGCCAAGCATGAAATGCTCAAACCTCTTCCGGCGATAGCCAGCGGACACGAACGATACGCCAGCGGCGGCCATAGACGCGGTTGGAAACGTTGTGGAGGGCATTCGTTTGCTGCCAGGGTGGGTCGATACGGCGTTCTTCCGGCGGCTCATCTTTGTTCGGATAGTTTACAAAGTCAGGCGTGCGTTGTACGATGACTTCGACCCAGGCGCGCGCTTCGAGACGGCCGGTGATAACGTTCACAATGTCGCCATAGGAACGGATTTTGTAGGTGTCACTGCGCGTGACGAGATGTGGCGCGAGCGTTTGTAGAACATCGGCCTGCGTGAGATAACCAGGTGCGCCGGCAGAGAGATCGCCTGTCATATTTTCGGGATAGGGGAAACTCCAGTCCATACCGGCAGCGGTGCCCAGCGAAGCGGCGTTGTCGAGTTGCTGGCGGCTGACCTGCGCGGGGAAGTATGGTTTGTTGATGTTGGTGCGGTCGATGGCGGCCTGGAGCGCGCCTTTTTTGCCGGTGTCATCGGTGGCGAGGCGGCGGTTGACGAAATCGGACAGACAGGTGAAAGGGCCGCGTGTTTTGACCTCACGCACGATTTCGGTGGCGAGCGCTTCGATCTCCGTTTTGCTCAAAGTGCGGTAGCCACGCCATTCGTGTTGGGCGTCGGCTCCACCATTGACGAGGGTGAAGCGTGGCATGGCGCTTAGAGCGGGGGAGGCCATGCTGATGCCGAGAGTGGCGGCATCGAAAGTGGGGATGGTTCTGGCATTGCGCAGGCTGCCGAGCACGGCTTTCCAGGCTTCCACCGAGGTGGAGTTGATGTTGAAGCCGCCTTCGATGAGCAGATTGGCTGCAACGCGGCGGAAGGGTGGGATAGGATTGTTTTTGGGATCAAGCGGCCTGGTGAGATCGGCGAGCAAATCTTTGCGGCGGTCGCCGTAATCGAGCAGGAATTTCATGCGCGGATTGGGCAACGGTTTGGAAATCTTGGGACTTAACCAGTCGGCGAGGCGGCCATTCACGGTGTCTTCATCGGGCCGCGGCGTGACGGAGGAGAAGAAGAAGTGGTCGAACATCTCCTCGTTGAGATTGTGAGAGAAATCGAATCCGGTGGTGCTCGCATTCACATGATTCTTGAGAGAAACCCACGGACTGGGCCAGGAATTGCCGATGGCGTAACCCGGCCAGCCTTGCAGCCACGGTGCTGCGTATTGAACGGGAAAATGCTGGAACTGGCCGATAGAAAGCAGCGGCGCGGTGGGGATTTCAAAAAGCGAAAGGTAGGTTTTGTCGCTGCTGACAAGCGGTTTGCTGGTGCCAATGATTTCATCGCTGCTGGCGATGCGGCGTGCTTTGATCTGATACTGCGGAAGCGTGGCGGGATAGCCCTGGCCCGGATGGCGGACGATGACCGCACGTGGATCAAACCTTGAAATGGGTGTGACGGGAAAGCCGGAGGAGTCGTCGGCGCTTTTCATCTGCCAGTCGATGACTCCGAGGCAGCGTTTAGTGTCGGCAGTGATGTCCGTGCCGATTTTCAGCGGCACACTCATGCCGGGCAGCGACTTGTTGGCGGCATCTATGCCGGTGTAAGCACGAATGCGATGGCTGAACTCCGGACCACGCCCGGTACGGGTGCCAGCCCAATCGTAATCATCCAAACTACTGCCACCACCGGTGCGATAGCCGATGGATTCACGCCAGGCATGTGGTGTGATGCTCGCATCCTGCGCGGCAAGGCCGTCGGCGGCGTAGTTTTGCACGAAAGCGAAGGGATCAGCGGCGGCGTAACCACCGTCACGTGCAGGTTCGAGGGTGATGCGTACTTCGGAGTCAGCGAACAGACGCAGCAGACGGTCTGGTGTGCGCATGGGCTGACGATCATCGGCCAGACGATCAAAACTGATGCCGCCCGCTGGATTCCATCCGCGTTCAAGCGCGAGAGTGACACTGCCTTGCTGATGCGGTGTGACTTGGCCGCTGTTGAGCGAGAAAGTGATGAACTCACCGGGTTTCAAAGCCAGTCGCGTCTGCGGATTGTCTTTTTGCTGAAGCAGTAGAAGGCGTGGACGGCCGCCGGAGCCATGATTGATCAAAACATCAGCGGCCTGGATGTCGGAGGCGAGCGACCAGTCATGTCCGGCCGGTGTCCATTTGTTAGGCGTGTCAGGACCGGGTGGGTTGCCGGGTTCCGAACCGATCGAAGGCTCGGTTGCGCGGTAGAGCACGGCGTTGTACCAAACTTCGTCACCGGGCTGATAAAGTTTCAGTGCCTTCCATGGGTCACGCTTTTCAACGACGAGATGCAAGCTGGGCAGCCAGGAATCGATGCGGAAGGCGTCGAGTTCGAGGACGATGTTGTAAGGATTCCACAGCGTGACAATGGGATCGAGCACGAGGACAAGTTTGCGGTCAGGCCCGTCGATCTCACGCTGCGGAGCGCTCTGTGCCTGCATACTGAAGGCATAGCTCATGCGGACGACAAGTGGGCTAAAGAGGCATTTGTCAGGAATGGCGGGAAGGTTGGCGGAAACCGTGTTCAACCAAGTGTTGGCCGCATTCGCAAGTGAGGGCTTGGAATTGTCCTTGGGTTTGATGGCGAAGGGCTGCGCATCGAGTGCGGGCCGGGTGGTGCGCTCACGGACGAGTTTCCATGTCTGGTAGTAGTCAAGTAAAGGGGCGAATGTGTTGTTCAGGCCAGGTTCGTATTGCTGGCGGTCTGCTTCAGGCATCTCAAAGAACATCGAGAGATCGAGCTTCATGCCGCCATTGCGTGAGTTGGTGACGAGGCTGTTGGAATCGGCGGTGACATCATGCCAGCGTTGTTCGAGGCCTGTGGTGAGGGCGTTGCGTGTTTCTCCGGCCAGTAGTGGGATCTGCGCGAACGTGAGCACCTTTTGGACCTTCTCAGGATCGTTGGGCATGCTCTCAAAGCCGTTGATGAATGATCCGGCACGCTGCGGTGCGGCCAGCCGCCATTGCGCGACTTTTTGTGCGTCGTCTGGTGGCGCGGTCTGCTTGTCAAAATCAGGCACGGTGAGATTGACGCGCGCTTTGACGCCTTCATCCGCCGCCCACCAGGCATAATGCCCCATGATATACTTCTGCTTCGGATCAGCGGTACGGAATGGGCGGTAGGTGATGAGGTCGATCTTGCGTGCTTTGATGCTGAGTTTGTCGTTTTTACCCACGGGATTTCGCAGCAGCCAGATGGTGTCGTTATCAGGCTTGGGGTCAGGTAGCTTGGTCATCGGCGTGACCGGCTCTTTGTCATCTGCTGTGTTCGATGGGTCCTTCTGATCGAGTTCAGGCGCGCGTGAGGGATAATCTTTGGCGCCACTGATGAGCCAAGTGATGGGCTTGTCATGCTGCTCGGCGGAAGACAGGCCCCGCCCAGTCCAAACACCACTGAGCCAGGGATTTTCCACACCTTCGATTTCGGGTGTGGTGGGGTCGGTGTCGAGCATGCCTGCGGTGGCCGTAGCACGCCAGTCGAGGCCATTGTAATCATTCAGCCGCCAGAGTGCAGCGGAAACGCCGTTCATTGCAATCGAACGCGCGCGATTGAGCTTCATCTGGTTCGTCACGACGCGCGATTCGACCAGCACGATGGACATCAAGGCGACTAGAAGGCTGATGACAAGAAATGCGAGCAACAGCGTGGCGACGAGCGCGAAACCGGAACGATGGACACGAGAAGCTTGGAGCTGAAGGTGCGCCATCATGCAGGTCACAAAGCACGCGGCAATCCCATGCTACAGCTGTAAACACGACTGTGGCGGCGTGCGATATCCCACCAGCGCTCAGGGGAGATGCCCTGCTGCTCCAAGCCACGCAGCTCACGCGCACCGCTGGCGCTGAGCACACGCATCATGACCTCGATGCTGGTGGGCACTCCATCTTGCGGCACGCGGTATTGGTTTTTGTTTTTGAGCGGCGGCAAGCTCTCGTGCCGCATGGGAAATCCTTGCACACTTTGGTTCTCGGCTTCGCTCCATTCATGAATGATGACGCCGAAGTCGATGATGTTGTCGCAGAGCATGCTGTCGGTAGAGGGGGATTTCATTTCACCTGGATCACCCTGCTGTGTGCCACCGGCGTAAGTATCGACGAGGTAGCCGGTGTCGAAGGTGTGGTCGGAACGCACAATGCTGCGAAAGAGCTGGTAGCTGGCATTGGCACCATCACTGACATAACCAGCGGCAGGCATCGCACGGCGGATCAACTGGTAAGAGACGGCGTTCACATCGCCTGGCACTGCCTTGTTGTCGGTGAACACATCTCGGTCCGCCGCTGTGGTGATAAATCGCAGCCACATACCGCCGACACCGAACCGGTAGTCTTCGGGATTGGCCCAATCAAAATCATTGTCACTTTTTTTCCGTGGATCGAGCTGCAGCGAGTCCTCGGCAGGTTTTTGGCCAGGCGCATCCACCCAGGCACCAGAGTTGTCGGTTTTGTTGAGGATGTCGATAGCGATCCAAGTGTTCCCGTCTTGGCGCAAGATGGCAGATTGCAGATCACTAACGAGCAGGCT
>CANIZT010000102.1 GCA_947471905.1 Verrucomicrobiaceae bacterium | reverse complement strand
CATTGCTCCATATTCGTGAACATCCTCCTGGTTAAACCAGAGGTGCTGCACTTTTAAACCACCACGCCACCCGGCGCACCCGCCGCACTTTTTAACCGCGTTTTATACTGCGGCGATGAGCTTCTGCGTATTAGCACGCACGGAATTCTCGTACTCGTCAATGATCGCTCGAATTTCCGTGGCAAGCGATGATACCGGAGCCTGGGCAAAGAGAGTAGCAACGGACAGCAGGAAGAAGACGAATAATTTCATGGCGTTTAGGAAAGCGGACGGCGTGTTCGGTTTCGAAGCACCAGCATGCCTGCGGCAAGACAAAGCAGCAGACTGCCAGGCTCGGGAACCATCATGAAGGATGCTTGGACATTGTCATAGAAGATCACCGAGGCACCGTAATTTTCGACATGCTGATTGAGTGAGAACGTCTGCGGCGCAAGACCGGTATCGGGTGCTTCTACGCGATATACCACCCCGTCCGTGAGTCCGGTCAGCGGGATGTTGAAACCACCAGCGCTGTTGCTAAATCCACTCGCAACCAAGATACCCGTGGTGTCGTTGTAAACATTGACCGTCTCGCCTGCAAGCCCTTCACCCGGCGTGTAAAAGGCGTCTGCAGCTATGGTGTCCTGATACACTGTGCCAGTGAGGATCGCATCGGCGAAATAGTTTGAGCCATTAAAGCGGAACTGGGTCGCTAAATGCTGTGTCACCACATAGGGGCCGATGGCATCCACATGGTGCCTGGAATGGTGATGCTTTGAAAGCCAATGCCCATTTCCTTATACACTGAGTTTAACAGCACTTCACGATGCCCTGCTGGATTTTGAATGCCATTGCCATAACCAGCCAGAGCTCCATTGCCATCACCCCAGTCGATAACGAAACCCGCGTGGCCGTGAATGATCGTATTCGTCGAGGCAAATAAATTCTCCCCAACTTCGAGCCAGTTCGCACTGTAACCACCACTTTGCACTCGTTGGTCGAGACTCAAACCATCCAGCGTATGCGACTGCTGGTCGTTACTGACCATGCGATTTGAATACGTCGTGGCGGACACGTTCAGCGCGCTGCTCCAGGCCACCGGCGGCGCAGCAACTAGAGTGGGAAACTGGATCGCGAGATCCGTGGCACTGGTGCCGAAAAAGTTCAGCGCGTTGGCTATGTAAGCATCACTGGACTTCGGAGATCCCCACACGCCGGGTGCTGAAAAGTTGACCAGTTTCTGCAATTCCGACTGTGGATCACTGCGAAAGCGATTCGTCAGTTCGAGCCAATACTGCTGTTCCGCAGTTGGGTCTGCGGCACTCACATTTCCCTGCGCGATAAGCAACAACATCGCGCCGAGCAAACAGCCATAGCACTGCCGCCACCAAAGTGGGGAGAAGGCAGTCGAAACAGATGCTGCGCAGGACATGGTCACTTAACTTATGGTAATTATACATTTATGCCAAGCTTGTTTCGTGGGATCGCCAGTGAAACGATTCATTACTTTGCACCACAAAGTTTCACTTGCATTGTTCACTTTGGCGAGCAAAGTGAACCCATGAGCACGACCGAAGCCGCCTTGGAGAACCTCCGCATCATCCGCTCCCTCATGGAAAAAGCGCACATCTACCGTGCGGTTTCGGCTCCGGCAGCGCTCACTGGCGGGGTGTTGGCACTCGGCGCTTCCGTCTGGCCCGTGAGTCAAGCTTTGGCCAAGAATGCCGAGGCCGTGATGAGCGAATCGACCTTTCTCACGCTCTGGCTCGTCATTCTCGGCATCGCTTCCGCCTTGAACGTCCTCTTGCTCGCCAAGGAAGCCGCCAGCCGCAGCCAGCCCTTCGTCTCCGAAGGCATGCGCATGGCGCTGCGGGCTTTTGCGCCGCCCATGCTCGTCGGCGGCTGTGTCGGCATTGGTTTGATCGTCTTCCTGCACAATCTCACGCTCGCCGCCCTCATCTGGATTCTCTGCTACGGCCTCGCCTTGCTCAGCACCGCTAGCTTCTCGCCCCGTTCCCTGCCCCGCCTTGGCTGGGCCTTCGTCATCTCCGGCCTGCTGCTCTTCTTTGCCTGGGCCGCGAACCGCGACGTGGACCTGCTTTCCAGCGATGTGGCCCCCGCCTCGCTCGCCATGGGCCTTACCTTCGGCCTGCTGCATGTCATTTACGCCCTGGCCGTCTTCCTCACCAAGAAACCTGCGGAGGTGCAGCCGAAATGATCGACTTCGATCAAATCGACAAGCTCATCCACGAAAAGGGCCGCCTCTCCATCATGACGCTGCTCTCCACGCGGGGCGAGTGGGCCTTCCAGGATCTCAAAACCGAACTCGGCATGAGCGATGGCAACCTCATCTCCCACCTCCGCACGCTCGGGACTGCCGGTTACCTCAAGGAGACTCGCGACGAGTCCGGCACCCGCCCCCGCACCAGCTACGAACTCACCGCCGCTGGTCGCAAGGCCTTCAAGGACTACGTCGAAGTGCTCGGCGAGATCGTCAAAGCCGCCCAGCAGACCTGATTCCCCTTCTTTTTACCCATTCACTTTGTCCCACAAAGCCAACAACACCATGAACATCATCCTCGCTCAACATCACGGCATGTGCTTCGGCGTCCGCGATGCCCTGCGTGCCACCCACACCGCCGCGCAACGCGCCCCGCTGACCATCCTCGGCCAGCTCGTCCACAATCCGCTCGTCGATCGCCATCTCGCCGCTGTCGGCGCTCAGCGTGGCGATCTCGACGACCTTCAGTCCTCCACGACGCATCAAGTCGCCATCACCGCCCATGGCGCGTCCGACAAACATCGCCAAGCCTGGCAAAACGCCGGTCACAGCGTCATCGACACCACCTGCCCGCTGGTCAAAAAAGCCCACCACGCACTCGCCACCCTCGTCAGCGATGGCTGCCAGCCCGTTGTCATCGGCCAGAGCCAGCATGTCGAAGTTCGCGGCCTCATCGGCGACTTTCCGCAGGCCGTCGTCGTGCTTGAAGAAGCCGACCTCGCGCAAATTCCCGCGCATCCACGGCTCGGCATCGTCTCGCAGACCACGCAGCCCGTCGAAAACACGCTGCGACTCGTCGAGGCCATCAAGCGCCTCCACCGCAGCTCTGAGGTGCGTTTCATCGACACCATCTGCCACCCGACGAAGCAGCGCCAGACCGCCATGGACGACCTGATTCGCGACTGCGACCACATCGTCGTCATCGGCGGCCGCAACAGCAACAACACGCGCCAACTTGCCCAAAAAGCCCTCTCCCACGGCCTGCGCACGCTGCAAATCGAACGCCCCGAAGAACTCGATCCCGCGTGGTTCCGCGACGCCCGCAACGTCGGCGTCACCGCTGGCACCTCCACGCTCGATGAAACCGTCGATGCCGTCATGCACCGCCTCCGCCAGATCGCCGCCGAACTACGCACCACGCCAGTCCACGAATTCCTCCGCTCCATGCTCCAAGCCGCCTAACCCAAACCCAACACCACGATGAACACCCAACACTGGATCAACCACTTCGAAGCCAACACGCGCCTCAATCGCGATTTGCAGCTCCCGGACGCTCCCTGCGAGCTTCCAGAGCAAGTTCGCACCGCCCTCGCCCGCAGCATCGCCATCTTCCAACTCGGCGAAAGCGGAGGCGGCACGCGTCTGCGACGCTACACCCGCAGCATCGCCTCGCTGGAGAATCTTCGCGGCTACCAGCGTGCCGTCGATCTCTTCGTCGCCGAGGAGCAAAGCCACGCTGCGCTCCTCGCACGTAGCGTCACGCATCTGCGCGGCACCTTGCTCCAGAAGCAGTGGACCAACTCCATCTTCCGCTGGATGCGCGACCTCGTGAACCTCGAGTTTAACATCCAGGTGCTCCTTACCGCCGAACTCATCGCCGAAGTCTATTTCGGCCTCCTCGCTCTGCGTTGCAGCGACCCCGTCGTCCAAACCGTCGCCAAAAAACTCCTGCGCGATGAAATGGGCCACCTCGCCTTCCAGCGCGACTTCCTCTTCGAGCGTTTGAAGACGCTCACTCCCGCCATGCAGCGCCTCTGGCGCTGGCAATTCCAAGCCATCCACCTCGCCACTGCCGCCGTCGTCGCTTGGGATCACCGCGACTGCCTGCGCAGCCTGAACATCACGCCCGCCGATTTTCGAGCCAGAGCCATTCGCTGCTGGCAGAATTTTCAGTCACGCCTCGAACGCCGCCTGCATGAATCTGAGACTCAAGCACGCCACGAAGCTGCATTAACACCTGGATACAATCGTTCCAGCAGCGCGACCATGCACTCGCCGGTCAGATGATGAGCTTGTCGAGACAGCGCCGCAGGCTGGGTGTCTTTTTGCACGCCGGATTTCCAGAGGTGATCTAGGGCATCGGCATGCAAATCGGTCACGGCATCGACGACTTCGCGCCAGTGCTGCGGCTGCTCGCTTTCCTTCCACTCGCCACGACCACGGCCGAAATGGCAGACGGCAAGGTAAGTCAGAAACGCGAGCTTCACCTGCTCGCGAAAATGCTCCCGTGACCAGCGCAAGCGTTGATCGCTGCCGCGCACGAGATTGTAGCTGCGAATCAACGCATACGCCCCAATCCCGGAGGCGATGCCACCGAGCAGCGCACCGCCACCGAAAGTCATGCCGCCGAGCTTGAGATCAGCGATGAGTCCACCCATCGCGCCACCAGCGAAACTGCCCAGCACGCCCCAGATGTTCTCTGAAACGGCCTGCGGCAGATGAAAATGCTCACGTGCAACCTGGCTAAGTTCGTGTTCGGCCTCGCCCTTCAAGCCATGCGCTTCGATGAGGTTGTTCGTCGTCTGCTCGATGCGATCTGCGAGTTGTGTGGCGAGTTTTTGCCGTGCATCGTTGTACTCGCGATTCAAATCATCGCGCTGCCAGCCCACGCGCTCCAGCAGCGTCTCGGTGCGCACATCCACGCCATCAAACAGCGCAGCGGTGAGCTGTTCAGAGATCAGGCGCACGGAGGTTTGAAACACGTTCACGTTGCGCTGCGCCCAGGCACGCTGGATCTGCAGGAAGGTCGGGATTTTCGAGCCCAGCATCAGCGGAGCCAGCGAATCCATGAGCTTGTCCTCCTGCACCCAACAGCGGGCGAAGGCATCGAGCGTCAGCACATCGCGCACGATCGCAAACTGCTTCAAATGCTCGCGCCATGACTCCAGCTCCGCCGCTTCCAGTGCAGAGCTGCCCTGTGTGCCAGTTTGATTGAGCAGCACGACGACCGGCTTCTCCACCCAGCCGAGAATTTCCATCTCCGGGCCAATGTAACCCGCCGCCTCGGGTGGTTCGGCAGCGTTGACGAGATAGAGCACCACGTCGGCCTCATCGCGCACGTTTTTGAGCGCCTGCTGACTGCACCACAGCGGCTTGTCGGTGATGCGATCCCAGGTCTGCGACAAAAACCACAGCACCGGGCTGCTCTCACGTTTCAGGCGCTTCATCAAACGTGCGCTGTCGCCAAAGCCCGGCGTGTCCCACAAGCGCAGCATGAAGCCACCGGTCTCAAGCAAGGTGTGCGATTCGTTGAACAGCGTCACATGCGGTGCATCGCGCACCTCGCCCACATCACGGCGCAGCAACGTTCGGGCCAGCGTCGTCTTGCCTGCGTTCGTATGCGAAATCAGGCTCAGCGTGATGATGTCGGACGCATCACGCACGTTCATCTCACCGTCCTGCTTGTCGGGAGGGCTGGCAGCTTTGGTTCTGGAGAAGAGAGCAGGCACGAGAGACACAAACTTGGAAAACATTACGACACAGGCGGGTTTGCGCGTGCGGATTCTTTGCGCACGGCTACAATCACTTCAGACGCGAGACCTTCGACCATCTGCGACCACAACTGCTCGCGTCCGGTGATTTTTTCCGGCGACCAGCGCCCGGCGAGGCTGGTGCCGTCCAGCAGCACGATCAATTCCGGCTCCGCATGCTTCGTAAGCAGGCGCTGCCGCACATCGGAGACAAGACGCCGCTGCACTTCGGCCTCCGGCGTGGTCGCCATGCTGAAAAGCATCACCAGATTTGCCGACACCGGCTGCCATTCAGCAGCAAACTCATCCTCCTCACCCGCCGGGATGCGCACATACTCCGCACGCGCCATGCCGCCAAAACGCTCGCGCACGCCGCGATCCCACACCTCGCGATGCGTCGGCGTCGGCTCCATCGCATGCACCAGCACCTGGATGCGCTCGCTGCCACCTTCCACCGCCCGAATCAGGCCGCGCAGATAATTGCCCCAGGTCAACGAACGCGCACCGCGCGTGATTCCCCGCCCACTACGCGCCGCACCGATGCCAGCGAGCAACAAGCGCGGCACCACGATCAGCACCAGCATCGTCCCCGCATACAGATGAATCCACGTCAGCGCCGGAGCCGGTGTCGCCGCCTTGCCTGCCGTGCGATGCATGCCTTCGATCTGATCCAAAGGCACCGGCTTGCGCAGCACGATCGAAGCCGGCTTGAACAAGGTTTCAAAGAACGCGCCCGCCTGATCCTTGCTTAGCAGCGTGCTCTCCCACACCGCGCGATACTCCCGCGACCAGCCACGCGCATACAGCGCCACCGCACCACCGATCGCCAGCATCGCCGCCGCCACATGCAGCCACACGCGCAGGCGCATCTGCAACCGCCGCCAGGCCAGCGGCCATGCGAGTTCTTCAAAGCGTGTGCGCACGGCGGCGGCGACGCCTGTTTCGACCTCTTTGGTGGCCTTGCCGACACGCGAAATGCCATTCGCCAAAAACTCCGCCAGCCAGCCGCCATGACCTGCCAACGGCGACGCAGGCATCAGCTCAAAAAAAACGCCCAACACGATCACCACCGCGTTCCAGGCCAGCAAACCGACGAGCGGCAGCGCCAGCAGGTTGAACTCGCTCGATTGCCCGAGATCCGAAAGCCAGTAGCCGGTGATCAGCACCAGCGCCCAGCCAATGAGCGCCCAGGACCAGCGTCCTTGCGGCACGCGCAGCAATTCCAGCACACGAATCAACTCGCCACGCCAGCCCACGGCCTCGCGCTCCAGCCACTCGGCCCGTTTGTCCAGAAACGACTCGGAGCGTTCGTCGAGCGCATCGCCTTTGATCTCCTCAGAGGCCAGACCGGCCCGCGTGTGCGCCGTCGCCTCGCGACGACGCTCCGCGCTGACGAGAACGCCATCGGCATCGCCTTCTTCGAGTGCGCGCCATTTCAGCACGCGCTGCCAGTCTTTCCAATCCATGCGGGGGTTATTTTGCGCACACTAAACGCGGCTTGCGCTGGATTCCAAGCACACGCTGCAAATCATGGCTTCGATTCCACCTCCAGCCGCCCACCGGCCATCCGCAGGTGCATCTGGCCCAGCATGGCCGCCTCGGAGCTGGAGTGCGTGACGTGCAGCACGGTGAGCGCATGGTCCTGCTGCACCTTTTGGAGCAGCGCAACCGCCTCGGCCCGCATGCTTTCATCGAGCGCGGAGAGCGGTTCGTCGAGCAGCAGCAGTTTGGGTTGTGCCGCGAGGGCGCGGGCAAGCGCCACACGCTGCTTTTCACCACCAGAAAGCATGTCGGGCAGGCGATTGAGCAGCGGAACGATGCCAAACTGCTCGGCGAGACGATTCACGCGCTGATTCAGCTCCTCAGGCGGCACGCCGCGTAGTTTCGGGGCGAAACCGATCTGCTCACGCACGCGCAAGCCGGGAAACAGCGCCAGATCCTGCGGCACGTAGCCGATGCCGCGTTCACGCGGTTCTAGATGCGTGACATCGACGCCATCCAGCAGCATGCGTCCTGAAGTCGGCTGGCGCAGGCCGCAGAGGATTTCCAGCAACGTCGTTTTGCCACAACCGGTCGCTCCCATCAGCACGGCGTAGGTATTCGACGGAATGGCTACACTCACGTCCGCCAAGATCGTGCGGCCCGCGACCTTCCAGGTAAGTTGTTCGAGCTGAATCATACTTTTTCCCCCGTCGCACGCACGACCACCAGCACCAGCACGGCCAGCAGCACCATGAACAAACTCACCGCCACGGCGGCTTCGAGATTGCCCACGCTGAGTTCGAGCCAGACCGTTGTCGGCAGCACTTCGGTCTTCATGCGCGTAGCACCGGCAAAGACGAGGATCGGCCCGAACTCGCCCAAACTGCGCGCCCAAGCGATGCAAAACGCCGCCACCATGCCACGCCGTGCCGCAGGTAATGCCACATGCCACAACGCCTGAAACCGCGTGCAGCCCAGCGTCAGCGCCACGTCCTCCGGCCGTGCCGAGAGATGCTGAAACGTCCCGCGCATCGTGCGGATCGCGAAGGCCGCCGCCACGACGAATTGAGCGAGCACCACGCCCGCAATTTGGTAAGTAAACTGCATGATGCCCGGAATGGAAAACGGCGCACGGAACTTCCATGCCCACAATTCCTTCCCATGATCATCCAAACTTCGCAGAATATAGATCCAATCTCCTTTGTGGACCCCATTCTCGATGATCTTGCCGATCTGCGTCTGGAAAAAGATCAGCAAACACAGTCCCACCACCAGCGGCGGCAGGATGATCGGGATGTCCAGCGCCGCATCCAGCCACGATTTGCCGCGAAACTCACGCCGCGACATCAGATAACCCACCGGCACCGCCAGCAGCAGCGCGAATCCGGCCGCCAACGAGCATGTCACCAGACTCAGCCAAGTCGCATGCCGAATCTCCGGCGACATCAGCACCTTAAGCCACGACTCCGGCGTGCTATACGATGCTGTGGCGCCAAGCAGCAGTGCCCAAAAAAGGAGATAAGCCGCCGTAATCAACGCCAGAACCAGCCAGCAGAGGTTGGAACGGTTGAGGCGCATAAAAAATCACCAAATGATGTCCTGCCCGATTTTCTCGTCGAGCCACTTGCGGAGCTTGTCGAGGCCTTCGCCGGTTTCGGCGGAGACGGGGTGGATTTTGATGCGTTTGAAGCGCTCTTTGAAGTGGATGAGGTTTTCGGCGGCCTCGGGGAGATCGATCTTGTTGGCGAGGATGCACCAGGGGCGTTTGGCGAGTTCGTCGGAGTAGAGCGAGACTTCTTTGCGGACGATTTCGAGATCGGCGACGGGATCGCGGCCTTCGGTGCCTGCCGTATCAACGACGAAGAGCAGGACGCGGCAGCGCATGATGTGGCGCAGGAAATCATGGCCGAGGCCGATGTTTTGATGCGCGCCTTCGATCAAGCCGGGAATGTCTGCCAGCGTGCCACGACGCGAGGGACCGAACTCGATGACGCCGACCATGGGTTGCAGCGTGGTGAAGGGATAGTTCGCGATCTTGGGCTTCGCGGCACTGAGTTTGGAGAGCAGCGTGGATTTACCTGCGTTCGGGGCACCGACAAAACCGGCATCGGCGATGCTGCGGAGTTCAAAGTGGAAGTCACCTTCCTCACCGGGCGTGCCGGGAGTGAATTCGCGGGGGGCTTGATGCGTGGAGGTCTTGAAGTGGACATTTCCCTTCCCGCCTTTGCCGCCTTTGCAGAGCACGTAGGTGGAGTTGGTCTCGGTGAGATCGGCCACGGGTTCGAAGCGAGTGACGAGTTCGTTGGTGGCGTTGTCGTATTCCTGAGTGATGCGGCTGACGAGAGTGCCGGGCGGCACCTTGTAGGTGACGTCTTTGCCGCTGCGGCCGGTGCATTGCGTGGCACCGCCTTTGGCACCGTCCTCGGCGAGGAGGCGGTTGTTGAAGACATAATTGCGCAGGCTGTCGGTGCTGGGATCAACAAGCAGGATCAAACTGCCGCCGTTGCCGCCATCGCCGCCATCAGGGCCGCCTTTGGGACGAAATTTACCGCGGTGGAAGTGCGCACTGCCATCGCCGCCCTTTCCGGCACGCGCATGAACTTTGATCTGATCGACAAACATGGCTTCGACATAGCTGGAGAAGCGGGCAGGGGCAAGGGTTTAGCTTGCGGGATGGTTTCAGCGCCCAGCCGCTTCCACTTCGGCGGACTCATTCGACGCAGCCGTAGGATAGAACAACTGCATGGCGCGGCGGATCTGCGGGCTTTTATGACTGGCCTCGTAGATGGCATCAGGAATGCGGCGGTATTTGGCGAGGAGGTGGTAGGCGCTGAGGGCTTCAAAGCCGGCGTTGAGGGAGCCTTCCATGGGCAGATAGCTGAGGCCATCGACGTCGAGGTTCTCGACCATGCCCCAAGGCGGGAAGTAGGAGGCCTTTTCCATGCGCTCGAGCAGGCCATAAATTTCCGATGTCTGTGGGTGCAGCGGGGCTGACATGAGAACGTAGTGCGGATGAATGAGCTTCTGGTCCGGCAGGTCGGTGCCACCGACATAGTAGCCGTTTCCGGCCTGATTTTCTCCAGCGGAGAGACCGTAGATGCCATGGAGTGCTGCTTGGGACTTGGGCCAGCGTTTGGGTAAATAACCACGCTGCGCTCCGAGCATAGCACGGCGCACACTGAGCCAGCGCACGCCATCGTGTATGTCAGGCTCGTCGCTGTCGAAGTCGGGATGAAAGAGACTCTGCAACTCGGTGATGAATCCGGTGCCCTGCCAGGCCTTGCCGGGCGTGCGCATCGGCGGGGGGCGATGCTGGGGATTGGCGATGCCTTCCATGAGCATGACGAGCGCGGTTTCGCCACCCCAGTCCTGCCAGCCATGCTGTAGCAGCGTGATGCCATCGTCGTCAAAGCCATGCGAAAGGTGTCCATCAGGCAAACGCATCAGATCATAGTCGATGCTTCGGAGTTGCCGCACGATGTCCTCAGCCACCGCAGGCACATCGAGCATCAAGGCCGCCAGCAGCATGGACTGCGCGTAGATGGCCGTATCGATGGTGCTGTATTCGGTGCCGGGATGAATATGGTAGGCACCTGCATGCCGATGCACAAAGTGCGGCAGCAACCCACGCGTAGTTTGGAGTTTTTTCACCACCTCATGGGTATGCGTGAGCACCCAGCGGGCATAATCGGCGGACACGATACCGATCGAATCCTGTGCGGCAGCAGCCGTGGCAAGCACAAACATGCCTGTGGCAGAAACGGATTCAAAGGCTCCCTCCTCGATGTGGGCACGATCTCGCACAAAGCCGGTATCGATGGAATAACAGCGTGCGATTTTGGCATAGGAGGCAAGGAATGCGTAGGCATCCCAGGACATCGGTGGAATCTCGACGCCGAGAAAGAGACCAGAGATTTTCACCTCGGAACCTGGCTCAGCCGTCCACACGATGTTTTTACCATCACGCACAGACTCCGGAGCGATGGGATGCACAAACATGCGATAGTGCGGTTCATTCAGCTCGATCATCTGCGTCCAGCGCACTTCTTGCGTGGGTGATTTGATCTCCAGCTTGATCTTGCCACGTCCAGCAGCCTCGATCATCACAGCACTCACTCTCGGCTGATACTTCGGTGTAATCTGCTCAGGATAGGGTCGCGTGAAATTCATCACGCGTTTTTCATTGCGTGCCTGCCCGGCTAGGCTGTGCCACATGCCTGCCCAGGCATCGGGCTGCTGACTGAGATGCACCACGATTTCATCCGTGAGCCACTCGATCTCATGCTCCGCCTGTCCATGGAAGCCGAAGTCACTGCCGAGATGCGTGTAGCTGGTGAATGAGTTCAGGCGCTTCGTGCCAGCCGCAATCTGCTGCGTCTCATCACGGTGAATAAAATACTCCTGCACCGGCTGCCACACGAGGCGTGTGCCGGGCTGCGCCATCGCCTGCACGCAAAGCAATGCAGCAACGGCTCCGATGGTTGGAAGGAGACGCATGAAACGATTACGTTAGTGGCAAACCCAAAGATCCGCCACATTTGCAGCAATGAAAGTTAGCTTAGCGCTAACCTAGATCAGCGCTCATCAATCGGCACGACCTTCTGGCCATACGGCTTGCCGATGTACTCGCTCAACGGACGGAACAGACGATTTTCGCTCCACTGTTCCAGCACGTGGGCCGTCCAGCCGCTCATACGGGCGATGGCAAAGATCGGCGTGAAGAGATCCGTTGGAATGCCAAGACTGTAGTAAACGGTGGCGCTGTAGAAATCGACGTTTGCGTTGAGACCTTTGCGCTCGCGCATGATCTCAGCGATGCGCTCAGACATTTGAATCCATTTCGACTCACCAAGCTGGCTGGTGAGCTGAATCGCCATCTCGCGGAGATGTGGCGCACGCGGATCGAGCACCTTATAAACACGATGGCCGATGCCCATGATCTTTTTCTTCTGCGCGAGAGCGTCTTCGACCCAAGCATCCACTTTATCCGGGCTGCCAATCTCTTCTAGCATGTGAATCACACCTTCATTGGCACCGCCATGCAGCGGGCCTTTGAGTGCACCGATGGCGGCGCTGATCGCGGAATACATGTCGCTCAAAGTCGAGGCAACAACACGGGCGGTGAAGGTGCTGGCATTGAAGCCGTGTTCAGCATGCAGGATGTAAGCAACGTCGAGGGTCTTCTCGGCTTCCTTGCTCGGCACTTCGCCATTGATCAGATACAAAAAGTGAGCGGCTTCGCTCAGATCCTTGCGCACTGGTGGCAAATCAAGTCCCTGGCGCGCACGGTGGTAGTAGGCAGCGATCACACCGATCTGTGAGGTTAGGCGGATGGCCGTGGCGAGATTTTCGCTGACTTCGATGTCATGGCGCTTCAAATCGTAGCAACCAAGCATCGAAACGGCCGTACGCATGATGTCGATGGGACGTGCGGTCTTGGGCGCCGTCTTGAGGAAATCAATCACGCCTTGGGGCAGTTCACGCTCAGCACGCAGTGCAGTGGTCAGCTTGTCGAGTTCGACGCGGTTCGGCAGCTTGTTGTAGTAAAGCAGGTAAACCACTTCCTCGTAGCTGACTTTGACGAGTTCGTTGATGTCGTAACCACAGTAAAACAGCACACCTTCCGCTCCCTTTACTTCACCGAGACGGGTTTCAGCAGCGACGATTCCTTCGAGACCTTTGGATACAACAGACATGGCAGTGGGCGTGGGGTTTGAGTGTTTGCTAGCAAATAGCGTGCACAAACTACGGCTCAACCAAAGACTCAGT
>CANIZT010000101.1 GCA_947471905.1 Verrucomicrobiaceae bacterium | reverse complement strand
CTCCTGCTCCTGCTCCTGCTCCTGCTCCTGCTCCTGCAGCTGCTCCTGCAGCTGCTCCTGCAGCTGCTCCTGCAGCTGCTCCGGCTCCACAGCCGAAGTGAGCTCAGCAGATCACACAAGTTTCCCCACGAAAAAGGCACGACCCGAAGGTCGTGCCTTTTGTTTTGAGAGCTTCGGATCGATTCGTTACGGCTGCTTCGGCTTCGTGAGCATCTCGAAGTCGTCGCTGCGGAAGGGAGTCACTGGCAGACCGTCGGTGGTGAAGAGGTTGCAGACGGGGTTGTCCGACCAGGCGTAGCGAACGGCGACGGGCTTGGCGACGCCAACAGCGCTGACTTCAACCTTGTCTTTGCCGTTGATCTTGGCAGTAGCCCAAACCCACTTCTTGTCCTCGCCACAGATGACAAAACCCTTCACATCGTTCACATCGACGGTGCGCAGACTGCTGCCGAAGGTGTCGAGAGTGACGATGGCCTTGCCACCGGTGAACTCAGCGGATTTGAACTCAGGACTGCGATACGGCAGCTTCATGCCGTAATCCTTCACCAACGCCCAGCGGGCGAGGCGCTCGGCCACGTCGCGCTTGTTCTTCGGATGGATGTCGTTGGACTCACCGAGATCGATGATGACGGCCTGACCGCCGTTTTTGATGGCGTTCTGGGTTTTGGTCTGGCTTTCACGCAGTTCGGCCCATGAGCTGGCCGTGGCCTGCTCTGCATCGGTTTTTTCGGCCATGTAATCGGCAAGCTGAACCCAATAGAAGGAAAAATCGCCCTGCTTCCATTCATTGCGCCAGTTCTGGATCATGAAGGGGAAGAGGCTGGCATATTCGTACGCACGGCTGGCGTTACTTTCGCCCTGATACCAAATAGCGCCTTTGATGCCGTAGCCGATGGTCGGCAGCAGAGCGCCGTTGTAGATGTTGCCGGGGCGGGCGTTGCCACGCAGCCAGTTGTCCGGAGAACCAGGAGCACGTTCGGTGAATGGCTTGCTGGCTTTTTTCGCATCGTTTGAGCGCTGCTGCCAGGCGGCGAGGTTCTTCTTGTAGTTTTCCAGAGCTGCTGGGCTTTGAAGTGTGGCCTCATTCTTCTTCGTGCCTTCCATCAGTATTTTAAAGCGCGGATCTTTTTCCAAATTACCACGGTTCACCCACGCCTCGGCAGCGCTGCCCCCCCAGGCGTTGTTGATGAGACCGACGGGCACATCGAGCACGTTGTGCAGCACGCGACCGTAGAAGAAGCCCACAGCGCTGAAGCCACCGACGTTCTGTGGCGAGCACTCGGCCCACGCGCCTTTGAAATCCTGCTGCGGCTCCTGTGTGCCGACATTCGGCACCGTGATGAGGCGGATGTTCGGATACTTCGCCGTGGCAGTCTCCAAATCGGCATCCCAACTGCCACTCACCGTCATTTGCATGTTCGACTGGCCGGAGCAGATCCACACCTCACCCACGAGCACATTCTTCAATTCTTTAGCGCTGCTGCCTTTGATCGTAATCGTCGCAGGCTTTGCATTCGCAGGCACGGGATCAAGTTTCATCGTCCACTTGCCATCGGCACCGGCCTTGGCGGACTTTGACTGATCACCAAACGTCACCGTGATTTCCGTGCCGGGCGTGTCCCAGCCCCAAAGCGGATTCGTCTGCTTCTGCTGCAGCACCATGTTGTCGCCGATGATGGCGGGGAGTTTCAATTCGGCCTGCGCATGAAGTGCGAAGGCGAGTACGACCGGGAATGTGAGTAGTCTCATGTAGGTTGATGAAGGGCTGAACAAACGCGCGCAGCGGCGTGATTTTCAAAAATCTTTAATTCCTACTTGCCTAGTGTATATTAGACGTGCATAGCTTCCGGCATGAAGCTCACCAAACGCGGCGAATACGCCCTCCGCACCCTCATCCGTCTCGGCATCGCCGACCGGCAGGGCGAGGGCGTGATTTCCGTCTCCACGTTAGCGGATCAGGAACGCCTGCCGTTCAAGTTCCTTGAAGCCATCCTGTTTGAACTGCGCGGCGCCGGTTATGTGGAAAGCCTGCGCGGCAAGCACGGCGGCGCGCGCCTCGCGAAACCCGCGAAGTCCATCAAAATGGGCGATGTCGTGCGACTCATTGACGGTAAGCTAGCGCCCATCGGCTGCGCCAGCGAGACAGAGTATGAGAAGTGCACCTGTCCTGACGAAGAACACTGTGGCCTGCGCATGCTCATGATCGATGTGCGCAACGCCATCGCCAACATCCTCGACCGCTACACGCTGGAACACGTCGTCGAGGTCACGCTGCGCAAGCAGGAGCAAATCGCCGCAGCCGCCGCGAAGACAACCACACGCAAGAAAGCCGTTAAAATCCGCCATGCAAATCCCGCCGACGGCTTCCTCGCCGCCCTGCTCTCACCCGCCACTTGATGCGCCATGAGCCAGACCCTTGCCCCATCTTCCATCGAGCCCTGGCTCGAAATCGTCCGCCAGAAAGTTGCCGACATGCGCTTCGGCTCCGTGCAGATCGTCGTCCATGAAGGACGCGTGACGCAGGTCGAGAGCACGGAGAAGACGCGCTTCGCCGCTGACGAGCCTCCGCCTCCACGCCGCACTTCGCGGCCTTGATACCCCATTGCCTACTGCACCCGCAGGGGCCTCCAAAACTCTCTTGCTGACGCCGACCGGACCACCGGAAGCCGACGCCCGCAAGAACCATGAAAACACCCGACAAGCAACCTAGACAACGAACCGCCCATCTCCTCGCCACAGTCCTTCTATTCGCCACCCCAGCGTTTGCAGAAGACTTGGAGCCATCAAAGCTCACGCGAGGCACCTTCTATCAAAACCCGCTGAGCTACAGCACCAAGCGTGACCCCGATCCGCCGAAGTATGTTCGCAACGCCAGCGAACTCGGCATCGACTCGCTGCTGAATGTGAACTGGCTCGATGTCGGTCTCGATTACCGCTTTCGTTACGAGTATCGCGAGAACGACCTGCGCCGCGCCCAGGCGGGACTCGATCAACCGCTGCTGCATCGCACGCGGGCTTACATCGGCATCCGGGAGATCCTCGATCCCTTCCGGTTCGCCGTCGAACTCCAAGATTCACGCCGCTACAACTCGCACTACCCGCGCGACAACCGCGATGTGAACGAATTCGAGTTCATACGCGCCTACGTAGAGCTGTACTTCAAGAACGCCTTCGGACGGGACGGCATCGGCAATGCACGTCCGCTGAGCATCCGCTACGGCATTCACAACTTCGAGTTCCTCGACCGCCGCCTGCTCGGCAACAACCAATGGCGCAACACAGCAAACACCTTCCAAGGCTTCCACGCGAGTCTTGGACAGGAAAGCAACGACTGGCAGCTCGATCTGCTCGCGGTGCAACCGCTTTACCGCAGCCAGTATAACTGGGATCGCCCGGTGGAACAGCAGTGGCTTTACGGCGTGATCGGGCACTTGAGGCAGTGGTCGGATATCGTCACACTTGAACCATATTACCTCGCTTTGAGCCAAAGCGCGTATCGTGGCGTCGCGGAACGCCTTGTGCACTCGCCTGGGATTCGCGCCTACGGCATCGTGGGCAGCACGGGCTTCGATTACGACACAAGCTTCAATTACCAGTTTGGACAGAACGGTGCCAACAAAGTGCGCGCCTATGCCGGCAATGTGGAAGTGGGCTATACGCTCTCCTCCAACCCATGGAAACCACGGTTCAGTGCGTTCTACGGCTACGCCAGCGGCGACCGGAATCCGAATGATGGTGTGGACAACCGCTTCGAGCGCTTCTTCGGCTTTGGTCGTCCATGGTCGGCGAATGACTACATCGTATATGAAAACATCAGCACACCCAAGGTGCGTGTGGAGTTCAAACCAAGACACGATCTGCGCGTCGATTTCGGCTACAGTTGGTATTGGCTCGCCAGCGCTACGGACCGCTTTAACGCGGCAAATAATGCCCGTGACCGCACAGGCCGCAGCGGCAACTTCCTCGGCCAGGAGTTCGACATCCGCGCCCGCTGGACCTTCGACCCAAAAACCGAGATCACCATCGGCTACGCCTACTTCGGCGCAGGCGGCTTCGTCGAGCGCCAGCTCGGCCGCCACAGCACCAACTTCGCTTACTTCGAACTCAGCCACCGCTTCTTCTGATCCCCACCTCTCACGCCTAACTCATCACTCCATTCAACTATCATGAAAACATCGCTCTCCCTCCTCTCCGCCGTTCTTTTCGGCATCACCGCCCAAGCCGCCGACTTCGAGCTGCTCAACGTCTCCTATGACCCCACCCGCGAACTCTACGCCGAGTTCAACAAAGCCTTCGCGAAGCATTACAAGGCCACCGCTGGCAAAAAAGTCAGCATTGACCAGTCGCACGGCGGTTCGGGCAAACAAGCTCGCGCAGTCATCGACGGTCTCGACGCCGATGTCGTCACGCTGGCGCTCGCCGGTGACATCGATGTGATCAGCCAGCAGGCTGGCTTAATCGCGAAAGACTGGCAGAAGCGCCTGCCCAACAGTAGCGCCCCTTACACCAGCACGATCGTGTTTGTGGTGCGCAAAGAGAACCCAAAGAACATCCAGGACTGGGATGACCTCGTGAAGCCAGGCGTGAATGTCATCACACCGAATCCGAAGACCTCCGGCGGTGCGCGCTGGAACTACCTCGCCGCCTGGGCCTATGCGCTGAAGAAACACGGCAGCGAAGCGAAGGCGAAGGAGTTCATCACCGCGCTCTACAAGAACGTGCCGGTGCTCGATACCGGCGCACGCGCTTCCACCACCACGTTTGCTCAGCGTGGCATCGGCGACGTGTTTCTCTCCTGGGAAAACGAGGCCTGGCTCATCCAGCGCGAGTTCCCCGGCCAGACGAAGATCATCATTCCATCATTGAGCATCCTCGCCGAACCGACCGTGGCCGTGGTGGACAAGAACGCCGAGAAAAAAGGCACAACTGAAGTTGCGAAGGCTTATCTCGAATATCTCTACACCCCCGAGGCGCAGGACATCATCGGCAAAAACTACTACCGCCCGCGTGATGCCGCCGCCGCCGCGAAATACAGCGCCCGCTTCCCGAAACTGAACCTCGTCACCATCGACGGTGACTTCGGCGGCTGGGGCAAGGCGCAGAAGAAGCACTTCGATGACGGCGGCATCTTTGACCAGATCTACCAGCCTAAGTGATCCGTCGCTGAAACTTCAAACCACCTTCATATCATGCCCTTCTTCTCCAACATCGTCGAAACTATCGGTCGCACTCCGCTGGTGAAGATCAATCGCATCACTGCCGGCCTGCCCGCCACCATCGCCCTCAAAGGCGAGTTCAAGAATCCGCTCGGCAGCGTGAAGGACCGCATCGGTCGTGCCATGATCGAGGCGGCAGAGCAATCCGGCGTTTTGAAGCCCGGTGCGCATATCATCGAGCCGACCAGCGGCAACACGGGCATCGCGCTCGCGTTTGTCGCTGCGGCCAAAGGGTATCCGCTCACTTTGACGATGCCGGAAAGCATGAGCCTGGAGCGTTGTACATTGCTGGCGTTGCTCGGAGCCAATCTGGTACTCACGCCGGCCAAGGACGGCATGAAGGGTGCCATCAAACGCGCCGAGGAACTCATCGCCGAAACGCCGGGCGCGTGGATGCCTCAGCAGTTTGAAAACCCCGCGAATCCCGAGATTCATCGCAAAACGACGGCCAATGAAATCTGGCACGACACCGCAGGGCAGATCGACATCTTCGTCGCCGCTGTGGGCACGGGCGGCACAATCACCGGCGTGAGCGAAGTGATCAAATCACGTAAACCCTCGCTGCAATCCATCGCCGTCGAGCCTGCGGCATCGCCCGTCATCACGCAGACGCGAAACGGCCAGCCCGTGCAGCCCGGACCGCACAAGATTCAAGGCACGGGCGCAGGCTTCGTGCCGAAGAACCTCAATCTCGGCATCGTCGATGAGGTGATCCAGGTCACGAACGAGGACGCCATCGCCACCGCGCAGCGCCTCGCTCGCGAGGAGGGCCTTCTCGTCGGCATTTCCACCGGCGCAAACATCTGGGCCGCGCTGCAAGTGGCCGCACGGCCTGAGAACGCCGGGAAGCTCATTGTCACCGTCGGTTGCAGCACTGGCGAACGCTACCTTTCCACCGCCCTCGCTGATGAGGCTCGCAACAAAGTCACCGCTTGAAACCATGACACTTCCCTTCCATTTGCAGTTCACCGGCAGGCACGCGTTTCAGCGTGGCACCATCCCGCTGCCGTCCTCACGACTGATGACCGAAATCAACCCGCCAGAGCAAGGCATCTTCATTCCGAAGATCGTCAGCAAGCCGCTCAAACCGGGCCACGGCATCAAGATCGGCATCTTCGCCGGCATTCATGGCGATGAGGAAGCAGGCACGCTCGCCGTGCAGGATCTCATCCGCTGGGCCGCCGAGAAGCCGGAGGATCTGCACGACTACGAGCTGCACTTCTTCCCCGTCTGCAATCCCACGGGAAGCAATCTTGGCACGCGGCACAGTCACAGCGGCCTCGATTTGAACCGTGAGTTCTGGTTCGGCTCCACCGAGCCGGAAATCGTCTATTTGGAGAGCGAACTGCGTCGTGAGAAATACGACGGCATCATCTCGCTGCATTCCGACGACACCTCCGACGGCTGCTATGGCTTCGTCAGCGGTGCGTTGCTCAGTGAGCACCTGCTGGAGCCTGCGCTGGAGGCATCGAGCGAATTCCTGCCGCGCAATGAGCAGCACATCATCGACGGCTTTCTCGCCTCACGCGGCATCATCAAGGAAGGCTACCTCGGCATCCTCAGCGCTCCACCGGAGCAGCGACCGCATGCGCTGGAGATTGTCTTCGAGACGCCCGCGCTCGCACCGATGGATGCGCAGGTCAAAGCCACCGTCGCCGCTGTAAAGCGCATCCTCGTCGAATACCGCGAACTCCAGGCCTACGCCGCGAACCTGTAATCCCACCTCATGGCACGCACACGTCATGTGCTGCCGGGGTTCAGACTGTCCCTCGGCTTCACCATCACCTATCTCAGTCTCATCGTTCTCATCCCGCTGTCGATGCTCGTTTGGAAAGCATCGACCGGCGGCTGGGATGGCGTGCTGAACACGATCACGCATGCGCGCGTGATCGCGTCATTGAAGCTCAGCTTCACTACGGCCTTCACCGCCGCGCTGGTGAACGGCTTCTTCGGCCTGCTCACCGCCTGGGCGCTTGAACGCTATTCGTTTCCGGGGCGTCGTGTGATCGATGCGATGGTTGATCTGCCGTTTGCATTGCCCACTGCCGTCGCCGGCATCGCCTTGGTCACGCTGTATGCGCCCAATGGCTGGATCGGTGCCTGGCTGGCACAATACGACATCAAGGCCGCTTATGCGCCGCTCGGCATCACGATTGCGCTCGTCTTCGTCGGTTTTCCGTTCGTCGTACGCACCTTGCAGCCGGTCATCGCCGATCTCTCGATGGAGCTGGAAGAAGCCGCCGCCTGTCTCGGCGCAAATCGCTGGCAGACGCTTACGCGCGTCGTGTTTCCCGCGCTGCTGCCCGCCACGCTCGCCGGCATGACGCTAGCTTTTGGCCGTGCTGTCGGTGAATACGGCAGCGTCGTCTTCATCTCCGGCAATCTGCCGTTCAAGACCGAGATCGCCCCGCTGCTCATCACCATGCGCCTCGAAGAATACGACTACAGCGGCGCGGCGACCATTGGTGTCATTATGCTCATCGCTTCTTTTCTGATTCTCTTTACCGCCGATCTCCTCGCACAGTGGAATCGCAAACGCACCGGCCACTAATCATTCCTCATGCCAATTCAATTTCACCACAGAGATCACAGAGGAGCACAGAGGTTTGATTCTATGCCTCTGTGCCTCTCTGTGAACTCTGTGGTTGAACCGAGGCCCCAACTTTAACATAGCAACCTTCCTTGGCCGCCATCATCGACATTCATCCTGCCAAACATCGTACGCGGGTCCGCCGTGCCACCGCCGAGTCCGCTTGGTCACGCTGGCTGGTCATCAGCATCGCCGTGGGCTTCATGGGCCTGATGTTTGTGCTGCCACTCGTTGTTATCTTCCAGGAAGCTTTCCGCAAAGGCTGGGATGGCTACATCGAGGCCTTCGATGATCGCGCCACGATGCACGCCATCTGGCTCACACTGAAGGTCGCCGCCATCACCGTGCCGCTGAACACGATCTTTGGCCTCGCGGCGGCGTGGTGCGTCTCGCGCTTCCGATTTCGAGGCAAACGCCTGCTCACTTCGCTCATCGAGCTGCCGCTGTGGGTCTCGCCCGTCATCGCCGGTTTGATTTATGTGCTGCTGTTCGGCGCTCAGGGTTTCTTTGGTCCTTCGCTGAAGGAGCACGGCATCAAGATTATCTTCGCGCTGCCCGGCATCGTGCTCAGCACCATCTTCGTCACCTTCACCTTCGTCGCCCGCGTGCTCACGCCGCAGATGGAGGCGCAAGGCCAAGCCGAGGAAGAAGCGGCGATGACGCTCGGCGCAAACGGCTTCCAGATGTTCTGGCGTGTCACCATTCCAAAAATCAAGTGGGGTCTGCTCTACGGCATCATCTTGTGCAACGCTCGCAGCATGGGCGAGTTCGGTGCCGTGTCCGTCGTCAGCGGACACATCCGCAACAAGACCAACACCGTGCCGCTGCACATCGAGGTGCTCTACAACGAGAACCAGTTCGTCCCCGCCTTCGCCGTCGCGTCCGTGCTGACACTGCTCGCGCTGGCGACCCTGATTTTGAAAACTCTCACGACCACCAAACGAGGAGCTGCATGAGCATCCACATTCACAATATCACCAAGACCTTCGGCAGCTTCAACGCGCTCAAAAACGTCAACCTGGAGGTCAAAACCGGCGAACTCGTCGCGCTGCTCGGCCCCAGCGGCAGCGGCAAGACCACGCTGCTCCGCATCATCGCCGGACTCGAGTTCGCTGACGAAGGCGAGGGCAAAATCGAGTTCCACGGCAGCGACGTCACCAACCGCACCGCATACGAGCGCAAGGCTGGTTTCGTCTTTCAAAACTACGCGCTGTTCAATCACATGACCGTCGCCGAAAACATCGCTTTCGGCCTGCGCGTCATGAAAAAGCCTGAGCGTCCCGAGCGCGAAGACATCGACAAATCCGTCACCGAACTCCTCCGCCGCATCGCCCTCGAAGGCTACGGTGGCCGTTATCCCTCCCAGCTCAGCGGCGGCCAGAAACAACGTGTCGCGCTCGCGAGAGCATTGGCCGTCGGACCCCAGGTTCTCCTTCTCGACGAGCCCTTCGGTGCCCTCGACGCCAAAGTCCGCAAAACCCTGCGCAAATGGCTCCGCCAGTTCCACGACGAGACCAAAGTGACCACCTTGTTCGTCACCCACGATCAAGATGAAGCCTTCGAACTCGCCGACCGCGTCGTCATCCTCCACGAAGGCCACATTCAGCAGATCGGCTCACCGCAGCAGCTCCGTGCGAATCCAACCAATGAGTTCGTCGCAGACTTCTTGGACTGCGTGATGATTTAACGTCCCGCCTTCAAACGCTGCAATTTCTCCCCCGCCGCATTCAGCGTCTCTACCTGCTTCGCGAAGTGGAAGCGGATGAAGCGATGCTCGGGTTCGCGGAAGAAGCTAGAGCCGGGAACGCCGGCCACGCCGATCTCGCGCACGAACCATTCGGCGGCTTCGGTGTCGGTGGCGAAGCCGAGCGAGGAGATGTCCATGAGGACGTAGTAGGCGCCATGCGGTTCGGTGAAGGGCAGGCCGATGGAGCGGAGGTGATTGAGGAAAACATCGCGCTTCGCGGTGTAGAGATCGCGCAGGCCGTGGTAGTAACTGTCTGGCAGTTCCAGACCGGCGATGGCGGCTTCTTGCAGCGGTGCGGCGGCACCGACCGTGAGGAAATCGTGAACCTTGCGCGCCTGCGCGATGATGTGCGGCGCAGCCTGCACGTAACCGAGCCGCCAGCCGGTGATGGAGTAGGTTTTGGAGAGCGAATTGCACACGATCACGCGTTCCGATGCTCCGGGCAGAGAGTGCATGTAAACATGCTCATGCGGCGCATAGACGATGTGCTCGTAGGGCTCGTCGGTGATGACGAAGGCGTCGTGTTTTTCGGCCAGATCGAGGATCGTTTGCAGTTCGGCGCGTGTGAAGACCTTGCCGGTCGGGTTGGAGGGATTGCAGACGATGATGGCCTTCGCGCCTTGGGCGAAAGCGCGGGCGAGTTCATCGGGATCGAAGCCGAACTGCGGCGGACGCAGGGGGACGTAGATTGGTTCCGCGCCGGAGAGGATCGCATCTGCGGCGTAGTTCTCGTAGAAGGGCGAGAAGACGATGACTTTGTCCCCCGGCTCGCAGCAGGTCATCATGGCGCACATCATCGCCTCCGTGCTGCCGCAGGTGACAACGAGGTTTTGATCCGGATCGACCGGCGTGCCGGAGAAATGCGTGATCTTCCGCGCCAGCGCCTGCCGGAAACGCGGTGCGCCCCAAGTCACAGCGTACTGATGAAATGGGCCACGTGTGGCGCGTTCGAGCGCGGCGAGCAGTTCCTCCGGCGGATTGAAGTCGGGAAAACCCTGTGAGAGATTGATCGCGCCATGCTGGTTCGAGAGCCGCGTCATCGCACGGATGACGGATTCGGTGAAGGCGTGGAGTCGGCGTGAGGTAGCGGGCATCCTTGCGCATTTGGCGAGATGCCGCGAAGCTGCAAGCGTTCGCCTTCATTTGCCCTCTCATGTTACCAAAACGTTTCCTCCACGTCCTGCTTTGCCTGGCCACCACGGCTCAAGCCGCCGAACACTGGACCTACCTCGACAACGGCCATATCCGTCTTGGCGTGAATCTTAGCGCTGGCGCGTGCATTGGCTGGTTCTCGCCTTCGCATTCATCGAATAACGTTCTTAACGCCTACGACGTGGGGCGTTACGTCCAGCAGTCGTATTATGGAAACGAAGATGGCAGCGACTGGAACGGCAAGCCCTGGCGCTACAATCCGGTGCAGGGCGGAAGCTGGAAAAACGAACCCGCAGAAGTTGTGGAAACGAAATCCGACACCACCAGTTTCTACGCGAAGACCAAACCCCGCCACTGGGCCACAGGGGCCTTCACACCGGAGTGCGTGATGGAAGAATGGCTGCGACTCGATGGCGGCCTCGCGCGACTGAAGTTCAAAATGACTTATACCGGTGCGGAGGAACACAAAGCGCGGCATCAGGAACTACCAGCACTCTTTGTGATGCCGAAGTTCGACACGTTGGTGTTTGTGGACGCGGCGAAACAACTCACACGCAAACAGCCGGGCTTTCCAAATGAATACATTCGAGTGGGTGAACCGTGGTGCGCATGGGTGGACAAAAACGACAGCGGCGTTGGCCTATTCATGCCCCACACTACCCAGGCGACGTGTTACCGCGTTCGCAACGGCAACTCGGGTGATTGCAGCTACATCGCGCCGATTCAAACCTTCGCGCTGAAGCCTGGGCTCGTGTTTGAATACGAAGTCGTGCTCGCTCTCGGCACGGTGGAGCAAATCCGTGCGGTGTTTGCGAAACTGAAGTCCATCAAAGGCGATGGCTGAAGAATCCCATCCTCCGCAACTCAAAGACTGGTTCGATGAAGCCCGATACCGTGCCATCGCACGTGAGTTGGTTGCCATCGCGTCCAAGTTTGAAGTTAAGGCGTTTCTGAAACTCGTTCTCACCGACCTCGAAGCTCGCAGTCTCTTGGAACGCGTTCATCAGTGCGCTGTCGCAGCGGATGCGGCCTTGCCGGGCACGTATCAACAAAAAGTCCATGTGCTGCAAAAACTCGCACCCAAGATTGACCACGAGTTCGTCGCCATCTTCCTGGGAGATTTCGTCGCTACTTACGGCCGTGATGAATTCGACTTCTCTCTTGAAGCATTGCGCTTTTTCACCGTCTTCGGCTCTTCCGAATTCGCGGTGAGGCCCTTCATCCTCGCCGATCAAGTGCGCGCTTTGAAAAAGCTGGAGCAATGGACGCTCGACCCTAACGACAAAGTTCGCCGTCTCGCCAGCGAAGGCTCGCGCCCGCGACTACCATGGGGCATGCGCCTGAACGCCCTTGTGCGCGATCCTTCACCCACGGTGGCCATTCTGGAAGCTTTGAAGGAGGATGAGTCGCTCTTCGTGCGGCGTTCGGTGGCGAATCATCTCAATGACATCACGAAAGATCATCCTGATCTCGTTTTGCAGCGCCTAGAAGCTTGGGATCTTGAGTTTGCGAACCTCCGCTGGATCGCCAAACACGCATGCCGCACACTCATCAAGCGCGGTCATCCTCGTGCGCTGAAACTGTTCGGCTTTGGCAAAAAAGCAGAGATCACCGCCACTTTTAATGCCGCGCCCGCAAAGCTTGTCCTCGGCCAGCGCCTCAGATTGACCGCGGTAATCGCATCCACTTCCAATCGTGCGCAGCGACTCGCCTTAGACTACGTGATTCATTACGTCAAATCCAGCGGTGCCAGCGCTGAGAAAGTCTTTAAGTGGACCGAACTCGATCTGGCAGCGCACGCGACGCATCATCTCGTCAAAACTCAGGTCGTGCGTGATTTCACCACGCGCAAACATTACCCCGGTGATCATCGCGTCGAGCTACAAGTCAACGGTCAGCGGGTGGCGGAAACGGTGTTCACGCTAGGATAAAAAAATCCGCCACCAAGCTGTCTTGGTGGCGGAATACATGAATAGAGCCTGAGAAGATTACTTCGTCGCCGTTTTTGCCTGCGCCTGGCTTTCTGGCGAAAGTCGAGTAAGCGGCACGATGTGGGTGACGCCGGTGGCGGGCATTTTCAGCAGCACACCGTCGCCTTCGAGGCCCATGAATTGGGCTTCGATAATTTTACCGTCGCTGCTGGTCCATTTGAGCAGGCCACCCGCAGCGGCGGGCGTGGCGGCAGCTGCCGGAGCAGGAGCGGCACCGCCGCCGGTGAGGCTAGCGCCTTCGGTGATCCATGCCTTCATGAGATCGATTTCAGCGTCGGTTAGACGGTTTTTGCCTTCGGGAGGCATCACATCGGCGTCATCGTTGGGCAGGGT